>JAQBPY010000185.1 GCA_028287285.1 Gemmatimonadota bacterium | reverse complement strand
GGTGAAAGACGCGCTGGATGAGGACGACGCCTTCAATGACCTGACCACGATTGCCACGGTGATCTCGGATCGTCATGCGCGCGGCAGGCTCGTGGCGCGCGCGCCGGGTGTGCTGTGCGGCGTGGCGCTCGGGCTCGAAGCCTTTCTGACGCTCGATCCAAAGGTCACGATTCGCGTCGATCGCGAGGATGGTGCGCGACTCAAGCCCGGCGACTCCATTCTGTACCTGTCCGGACACGCACGTGCATTGTTGGCGGCGGAGCGAGTCGCGCTGAATTTCATGCAGCGCCTGTCGGGCGTCGCATCAATGACGGCACGGTACGTGGATGCGGTGCGTGGAACACGGGCAAAGATCCTGGACACCCGCAAAACGACACCGGGCTGGCGGCTGCTGGAGAAATACGCCGTGCGCGCCGGCGGAGGCACGAACCACCGGCTCAACCTGTCGTCGGCGGTGTTGATCAAGGACAACCATCTCGCCTCCGTTGACGGTGACGTCGGTATGGCCGTCAGGCGCGCGCGCGACCTTGCGCCGGCGGGTACGAAGGTGGAAGTCGAGTGCGATCGCATCGAGCAGGTCCAGGCGTCGATCGACGCGAGAGCGGACATCATCATGCTCGACAACATGACGCTTACGTGCATGGCCGAGTGCGTGCAGCTGGTAAGTGGACGCGCAATTGTGGAGGCGTCCGGCGGCGTGAATCTTGACACCGTGCGCGCCATCGCGGAGACGGGGGTGGACTGGATTTCGGTGGGCGCGCTCACGCATTCCGCGCCCGCGCTCGATCTGGCGCTCGACTTCGAGTGACGGCTGGCATTGCCGGCGAAGCAAGGAACCTGGCTTCATAGGAGCAGGTCCTTAACGCCGCCCAAGCCGACAGATGTCAATTACCCGCCGCATTCTCAGCGTTCCACTGCTCGCCAAGCTGGTTGGCGCAAATCTGCTGATCGTGGCGGCAGCGCTGGCGGGTGTCGCACTCGAGCCGCGGCTCAACATCCCAGGCAACATCGTCTCCATCCTTGGCGTTGCGCTCGCCGCGAGTCTCTCTGTCAACCTCGTGCTGGTGTACGTCGCGCTGCGTCCGCTCAGTGACCTGGAGCAGACGGCGGCGCGCGTGTCGGCAGGAGATATGCAGGCACGCGTGCCGGTGAGCATTCTGGCGGATCGTGACATGTCGCGCGTGGGATCGACGCTGAATGAGCTGCTCGACCGTCTCACGGAAGATCGTGCGCGGGTGCGACGGCTTGCCGCGCAGGTCATCAGCGCGCAGGACGAAGAGCGCGCGCGCGTGGCGCGTGAGCTCCATGATTCCACGGCGCAGATTCTTACGGCCGTGATGCTGCAGCTGGGTGCGGCCGCCCGCGAAAGTACCACGCCGGAGATCGACGCGCGCATCGCGACGCTGCGCGAGCTGGCGGCCGAGGCGCTCGAGGAGGTACGGTCGCTGTCACACACCATGCATCCCCGTGTGCTCGACGATCTGGGACTGGCCGCCGCACTGGAGTGGCTCGGCCGTCAGGCGCACGCGCAGGAGCATGAGGACGTGCAGGTCAACGCGGAAGAATTCTCGCCGCCCATTCCTGCGGCGTTGGCGTCTGCACTGTATCGTGTTGCACAGGAAGCGCTGCGAAACGCCGCTCGGCATGCCGATGCACGCCATGTGAAAGTGGGCCTTCGTCGCGTCGGCGCACGGGCTGTCCTGGAGATCGCGGATGATGGCCGCGGCTTCGATGTGGGGCTCGCGAACGAGCGCCGGCCAGGAATGGGATTGTTCTCCATGCGGGAGCGCATTGCACTCGTGAATGGCGTGCTGACGGTGACCAGCGCCGCAGGTCGCGGGACGCGTATCATCGCGACAGTGCCGCTTCAGCAGGAAACGGGAGAAGTGAAATGAGCATTCGAGTCGTGCTGGTGGACGATCACGCAATTCTTCGGACCGGCTTGCGCGCGGTGCTCGGCGCGGCGCCCGAAGTGGAAGTCGTGGGTGAAGCGTCCAGTGGCAACGCTGCGGTCGCGCTGCTGGAAAACACCGGCGCCGACGTCGTCGTCATGGATATCTCCATGGCGGACGGCGACGGCATCGCCGCAACGCGAACCATCACCTCGCGCGGTGGCGGGGTGCCGCGCGTGCTCGTGTTGACGATGCATTCCGAAGAGGTGTATCTCGAGGCCGTGCTGGAGGCCGGTGCATCGGGCTATCTGGTGAAGAGCGCGGCCGACCGTGAGCTGGTGGACGCCGTGCGCGCGGTGGCGCGCGGCGACATCTGGGTGCAACCGGCCGCCGCACGGGTGCTGGCGCAGGGTGCGCGCCGCCGGGAAGAGCAGGCGCCGGACCGCACGCGATACGGGCGGCTCACGGAACGTGAACGTGCGGTGTTCCGGGCAATCTCCGAGGGGTATACCGCGCCGGAGATTGGCGAGCAGCTGACGATCAGCCCCAAGACGGTGGACACCTACAAGCAGCGCATCAACGACAAGCTCGGCTTGACGCACCGGGCGGACTACGTGAAGCTTGCGCTCAAGCTTGGGCTGTTGAAATCTCCGGTAACCTAGAGATCAGCACACGATTTCACGATCGCGTGGCAGCTTCGGCACAGCAGCTTGCAGTTGCGCCACCAGAGCTCCTTCGAACCGCACCAGTCGCACACGTCTTCCGGCAGCGGGTTCGCGGGTCGAGGCTGGTTCTCCGGCATGGCGGCAATATACTCCTCCTGAATTGAACCAGTCCAATCATGTCACTTGATCGCCCGCTGGAAGTTGGCCTCATCGGTTACGGTCTGGGCGGCGCCAACTTTCACGCGCCGTGGATCGCCACCACTCCGGGAATGCGATTGGCGGCGGTGATGACGAGCAGCGCCGCACGCGCGGATGCCGTCCGCACCAGGTATCCGGGCACGGCGGTCGTCGGCACGTTCGAGGAGCTGCTCGCCATCGTGCCGGCACTCGACCTCATCGCGATCAGCACACCCAACGCCACGCACTATCCGCTCGCGCGTGCCGTGCTCGAGGCGGGGCGGCATGTGTCCGTCGACAAGCCGTTCGCTCCAACCGCCGAACAGGCACTCGAGCTCGAGGTGTTGGCGAAGCGCATGGGCAAGAGTGCGTTTCCCTTCCAGAACCGGCGTTGGGACGGCGATTTCCTCACCGTGCAGCATCTCCTGTCCGAGGGAACGCTGGGGAAGATTCATCGATTTGAATCGCGTTTCGACCGGTGGCGTCCCACGCCAAAGGCAGGCTGGTGCCGTCCAGACGCGCGTGAAGCGGCGGAGGACATCCTGCTCGACCTCGCAACGCACCTGATCGATCAGGCACTCGTGCTTTTCGGGCCGGTGACGGACGTCTTCGCCGAGGTGAACAGGATTCACCCGAACGTCGTGACCACGGATGACGCATTCATCGCGCTCACGCATGCGAATGGTGTGATCTCGCATCTATACATGACGTCGACGGCGGGAATTTCCGAGCCGCGCATGAGCGTGTACGGCTCGAGCGGCGCATATCTCAAGTCCGGGCTCGATATCCAGGAAGATGTGCTGCGGGCAGGTGGGATGCCGGGGTCTCCTGGATGGGGCGAGGAAACGGAGGCGCAGTGGGGCACGCTTGGGGCAGGCGAGAAAATCGAAAAGGTGCCGACCATGCCCGGCTCGTACGCTCCGTTCTACGCAGGGGTCGAACGCACCATCCGTATGGGGACGCCGCCACCGGTGTCCGTGGCCGACGTCGCGATGGGACTCTCGATCATCGCAGCTGCGCGCCGGTCAGCAGCGGAAGGGCGAAAGGTTGCGCCTTAGGGGATGTACGTCCAGATCAGC
Organism: Gemmatimonadota bacterium; assembly: GCA_028287285.1. GTDB lineage: Bacteria > Gemmatimonadota > Gemmatimonadetes > Gemmatimonadales > Gemmatimonadaceae > AG11. Next base: position 75,995 of record JAQBPY010000185.1, on the reverse strand, counting down.
ACCGTCCACGGACTCATGGCGCCCGCGTTGTTGGCACCCATGGTGAGACCACTCCGGCGCGTGCGATCGAACTGGGTGCTCAGCGAGCCTCGGCGCCTGTAGATCTCGATGCCGACCACGAGATCCGTTGGGTACGTGCTCAGGTTTTCCCAGTCGGTCTCCATGCGGTCCATCGTGAAGCTGGCGTCGGAGTGGACGCCGTAGGCCTGCAGCAACTCGGTGACATAGGTCCGCTGGCGGCGAAGGATCTCCTTCCGGTCGATGAACGTGCCCGATGTGCCGGATCGGTGCCGCGCCGTGTAGCCCACCTGATCGAGATGCTGGGCGACGCGATCCGTGGCGCTTTCCGTGATGCGCACCTCGGGGAGCAGCGCAATGACCTGCGTCATGGCCAGCTGGAGGTTGAGTGCGGTGGTCCCCACGGAGATCACGGCCTGCACGGGCTCGAAGCCCATGCGTCGTACGTTGAGCACGTAGTGGCCGGCAGGCACATTCATGATGGCGAAGGTGCCGGAATCGTTGGTGATTCCAACACGCGACCTGCTGCTGTCGACGAAGAATTCCGGCGTGTCACCGGCGGGCGCAGCCTTGTCCACGTGGGCGCTGTCGAGCCACAGGAGACGTATGTCCGCCGAGGTAACAGGACGTGTGGTGGTGATGCTCGCGACAGTGCCGGAGAACCGCACGCCCTGTGGCCTGGAGGCCGAATCCGGACCCTGGGCATGTGCGCCGGAAGCCAGTGCGATGGACGCACACACCACCAGACGGATACGTCGCGCGGAATGCTCCGGCATGATGGTGGGTCTCCTCTCCCGGCTCATGGGATGTAGGTCCAGATGAGCACCGTCCACCCCGCGGTTCCCCCCTTGTCGAAGCTTCGCGGGTTGACCTTGGACGCCGAGCTGCCGAATGCAAGCCCACCGGCGCGAGTGGCGTCGAATGCAGTGGCCATCGACCCGCGCCGCCGGTAGATCTCGATGCCGATGACGAGCTCCGCAGGGTAGTGGTCGAGCGTTTCCCAGTCCGTGTCCATCTTGTCCATCGTGAAATTCGCATCGGTATGCACGCCATAGGCACGCAGGACATCCGTGATGTACTGCGGCTTGCGATGCAGGATTTCCTTTCGGTCGATGAACGTCCCGGACGAGCCCGACCGGTACCGCATGTTGTAACCCACCCGATCCAGGCGTTGGGCCACATGATCCGTGGCGTTCTCGGTGATCCGGACCTCCGGAAGAAGCGCCATGACCTGTTCCATGGCCACTTCCATCTCGAGCGGCGACACCCCGACGGAAATGACTGCCTCCACGGGGGCAAACCCTATGCGGCGCACGTGGAGGACGTAGTGGCCCGACACGACATTTTCGAGCGTGAAGGTGCCCGCGTCGTTGGTGATGGCCACACGGGACCTGGTGCTGTCGACAAAGAACTCCGGTGATGCGCCGGGGGCGGACCCGGTTTCGGTATGAGTGCTGTCGACCCACATGAGGCGGATGTCCGCCGACGTGACCGGTCTGGTGGTGGTGGTGTTCGCGACCAGGCCGGTGAATTTCACACCCGTCCGAATGGGCACCGTGTCACTACCGGGCTTCTGCGCCGCTCCCTCGCCCGGCATGAACGCTCCCGTAAAAAGAGCGGCGCACATCACCATCAGGCCCAGTGAATGTCTCATGGAGCATCCGGAAAATGAGTGCAGAATTGTATACACATGAGTTCCCAAGCGCAATATGCCGGGCTCTGGCCCCTTTTGATACAGGCAATGGCCGACGCCGCCGCACTCAGGGCTGATCCACCAACTCCTGCTTCTTCTGGAAGTCGTACAGCGTCACTCGGCGCAAGTGATAATAGGCAGTCCAGTAGTTTCGTAGCGCCTGCACGTTCGCGAGCACTGCGGCGTCCTTCTCGCCCTGCGCGAGGTAGAGCGCGTCGTTCGTGATCTTGCCAATGATGTACCGGTTGCGAGCAACCTCGAACTGCTTGCTCGCAACCGTGTCAGCCTTGGCGGAGATCAGCACGTTCCGCTGCGCCTGCTGGAGACCAAGCGCCGAGAAACGCGCATCTTCGGCGAGTGCGTCGCGGCGGATCTTGTTGTTCGCGCCAACACGCGTGCCCAGCGCCTTGGCCTCCTCGACGTCAGCCTTGCCGGCTCCCCACTGCAGCATGGGGAAATTCACGCCCACGGTCAGCGTCTGGGTGCCGAGTGGGCTCTGATACGCCGGCCCCAGGGTCGGGGCAGTCTGGTTGAAGCCCGCGCTCGCGATGACCGATGCATTGAACCGGTTATTGGCCTTTGCGTACGCCATGGTGCGGCGCGTCTGCGTGTCGTCGAGCTCGTTCTGCTGGATCGAGCTGGAGTTCCTGAGGGCTTGCTGCACGGCGACTTCAGGGTTTGCGTCGACGACGGGAATGGAGTCGGGTGTCACGATGGTCAACGGCTGGCCATCAGGATACGCAATTTGACGGCGCAGCGCCGCCTCGGCGCGATCGCGGGCGAGGCGTGCATCATCCACGGCTGCACGCGCGCGCAGCAGCGCCAGCTCGCTCTTGAGCAGCTCGTTCTCGCCAATCTTGCCCACCTCGTAACGGCCCTTGTTGAGCGTGAAGAGCGTGTCGTTGATGGACACGTTCGACGACGCATTGGCGAGCGTCATCTGCTGCGCAAAAAGATTGAAGAACGCATCCGCGGTATTACCGGCCACGTCTTCCCGTGCCTCCAGGTACCCGCGCTCGGCGACGCGGGACGTGAGCAGCTGCGTCTGTTCCTCCCACTTGAGCGAGTTGGGCTGGAAGAGATCCTGCTGGAGGCTGACGACGATGGGCGACGTCTGGTAGAGGGTCGTGCTGGCGTCGCCGAAATGATCCAGGCGAGACACCTGCGAGCCAACGGTGAGGGTGCCGCCGGTGAGCGCGAGGCGCTGCTTGAACCCCATCGTCAGCGTCGACTGGTTCTGCGCCTGGCCGACGAACTGCGTTGTTCCGTCGATGCCGGTGATCGTGGTGATGCCGTGATTCAGATTCGCCGCGTTTCCCTGGATGAAGAGCTGGGGAAGGAGACGCGCATTGAAGGCGTTGTCATGGAAGTGCGCGGCATCACGGGTGCTTCGCGCGATCTGGGCGAGCGGGCCTTGCTGCTGGGCCATGACGATGGCGTCCTGCAGTGTCAGCGTCGGCTTGGGAGCAGCCTGACTCTGGGTGACGATCGGGATCAGGAGGGCAAGTAGTGTAAGGCGCATCTTTACTGGGTGCACGAGGGGAGGCTTGCTGACGACGGAGTGCAGTTCGCGACTTATTCGTAGCGGAGGCACACGATGGGATCCTGCATGGCCGCCTTACGCGCGGGCATGATGCCGAACACCAATCCAACGGCGACGGACACGCCAAAGGCCACGATCACGGACGACGCGGACACGATGGTGTTGATGTGCGCGAGCCGTTGAATGAGCGACGCGAGCAGGCCACCCACGATGATGCCGGCGATGCCGCCGGCCAGGCTGATCATCACGGCCTCGCTGAGGAACTGCGCGAGCACATCCCTCTGCGTCGCACCCATGGCGCGCCGTACACCAATTTCCTTGATGCGCTCGAGGATCGACGCCAGCATGATGTTCATGATGCCGATGCCGCCCACGATCAACGAGATGGAGGCGATGGAGCCGAGCACCACATTGAAGATCGCCTTGGTGTTCTGCTCCTGCTTGAGCAGCAGCTCGGGCACCGTGATCTCGAAGTCCGTGACGTCGTTGTGGCGGCGCTGCAGCATGCGCCGCACCACGTCGGCGACAGCGCCGACGTCGCTGGACTGGCCAACCTGCACGATCACCTTGTCGAGCTGGTGATAGTTCCGCATCTCCGCGCGCTGTTCTTCCGTCTGCGAGGAGTCCGCGTCATTGGAGTTGCCTTGCTGCGCCGCCACTTCCATCTCAGCCTGCGTCACTTCACCGCGGTTGCGGAAGCGGAGCAGCATCGTGGACAGCGGGACGTAGACGTCCATGTTCGCGTCCCGGATGCCGAGGCTCTTGGCCGATTCGGTGGAGACCTTGCGGTCTTCGAGCACGCCCACGACGGTGAGCCATTGCGTGCCCACCTTGAGCGGGCGCCCCACGGGGCTTTCCGTGGTGAAAAAACGTGACTTCACCCCCTGGCCGATGATCGCCACGGGAAGCGCGTTGGTGAGCTGCCGATCCGCGAACATCACGCCTTCGGCAAGATGGAGGTTCATTACAGGGAAGTAGCTCGCGTCAACGCCCACCACTTTACCCGAGCGATGGTGGCCTTCGCGCGTGATCACGCTGTTGATCACCACTTCGCTGCTCGTGGCCGCCACGGCAGGCAGCGTGGCCTTGATGGCCTGCGCATCGAGATGGGTCAGGCCCGGCGTGAACCGCTTGGCCTGTTTCTTTCCGTCGTCCTTCTCATTCTTGCCCTCCTTCTGCTCGATGATCGGCGTGATGACGATGTTGTTGGCGCCGAGGAGCTTCATCTGCGCGAGGATCTCCTGCTCGGCCCCGTTGCCGATGGCGAGCATCGCGATCACCGACGCCACGCCAAAGAGAATGCCGAGCGAGGTGAGGCTCGCGCGCAACTTGTTGTGCACCACGGCCTCGGCCGCGATGCCGCCGCTGAACACGATGTGTGCAGCCAGGGCTCGGGCGCGCGATACCGGCGGCGCGCCCGGTGCCAAGGGGACAGCTGTCACGGGTCAGCCTTTGGTCTTTGCGGGGACGGGCTTGGTGCCGGGAGCAGCAGCGGGACGAGCAACGCCGGCCGGGACATTCACGCTCTTTGCCGTATCGCCACTCGCGACGGGCGCCGTGATTGGCTTGAGGCCGGGAATCGTTTCCGTCTTGATGCCCGTCTTGTCCGCCGGCGGCGCGAGCAGCACCCGATCGTCTTTGGTGAGCCCACGCTTCACGACGATCTCGTTGTCGTTCATCGTGCCCGTCTCGATCATCTGCTTCACCACGTGGCTCCCGGACTTCTTGTACGCGTACTGATAGCCAGCTTCGGTGATGACCGCCTCGAGCGGAATGGACATCACACCCTTGATGGATGCCGTTTCGATGGCGTTGGCGGTGGTCATGCCGGGCCGCAGGGTGGTGTCGGCCCTGCTGACGTCGATCTTCACTTCAAAGACTTTCGAATCCTGATTGGGCTTCTGCTCGCCAACGTTCGCAATGTGCGTGACGGTGCCCTCGAGCTTCTTGCTGGCGTCGGCGTCGAGCGTGATGGACACCTTCTGGCCCACCGAGATCTTGCGGACGTCGACTTCGTTGATGTACGTCTGCGATTCCATCTGCGTGAGGTCGGGCAGGGTCGCCACGGTATTTTCCCACGCGTTCCACTGTGAGCCCACGCCCTTTTTCTTGCCGTTCCACTCACGGATGTAGATTACCATGCCCGGCGCCGGTGCCTTGATGCTGAATTCACCGAGCACCGTCTGGATGTTCTTGAGGTTGTTCTGCTGCCGGCCGAGGTCTGCGCCCACCGATGACATCTTTGCGACGGCCTGCTTGGTTTTTGTATCGAGGTTGCGCTTGGACTGCGCCAGCGCACGCTCGGCCTTTTCGAAATCGATCTCCGCCTGGCGCTTCAGCGTTGGTGCTTCGTATTTCGCCTGCTCCTTCGCGAGCTTCTTTTCCTCGAGGAAATACTCGGCGGTGCGAACGTCTTCGCGCGCGACGGCAAGATTGAGCGTGGAGTCGAGCTGCGCGGTGGTGAAGTCTGCCTGCGCCTTTTGCAAGTCGAGTGTGACGCTCGCGAGCTTCGTGGCAGCGGGTGCCTTGTCGAGCTCCGCGATCACGTCGCCTTCCTTCACGAGCGATCCTTCGGGAACGATCGACGCAATCTTGGTCTGGTAGACGTTGACCGATTGTGCGCCCGTGGGGCCCGTGACCTGCACGAACTTTCGTGCGCGCAACTCGCCGGTATTGGTGACGACGACCTTGAAGTCGCCGAACTTCACGGGGGCGCTGAGGTTGGCTTCCGCGGCGGAGGCGGTGGACGGCCACTTGTACCACGCGAGCGGAAGGACGATCACGAGGAGGGCGATCACGATGGAACGCCAGCGATTTCGAAGCTGTTGCATTTCAGGATTCTCGCGCGGGTGGGAACTGGCTGGCTGAATGCGTCTGGGTTAGACACCGGCCAACGCTACAGCGTTGGCGACGGAGTTTCGACATTATTTTAAAGCGAGCTCGGCTATCCCGCCGCCTTTCTGGCCTTCCACGCCAAGAGCACTTCAGCTTCGCGTGCCATGGAAAGGCCGTTGATCTCACCATTGAGCGTTGCATCCTGCTCCTTCTGCGGACGCGTATGGTGCCAATTGAGTGTGTCCTGCGCGGTCACCGCCAACGGACGAAAGGTCAGCCCCTTTGCGATGGCCTTTGCCGCGCTCCGCCGCTGGTAGCCTGCGGTCCGGCCATAGGGCGGTTGCCATACTGTCATATGGCGCCACGGGCGGACGTCCTGCGTCTGCAAAAACTCCCAAGGCACCCAGGTAAACTGCGCGCCGGCGGCGGTAATGGCTTTCACGCCATACAACATCTGCGCAATGGTCAGCGGCTTGTCGGGGCCAATGGCATTGTACAGTCCAAGCTCACGGTTCTCCGCCATGCGAATCATCCACTCGGCCAGGTCGCGCGAGTCGATGAACTGGCATGGATCATCCGGATTATCGGGCGCGAGAACGTCGCCGCCCTTGGCGATGCGAGCCGGCCAGTAGGTGAAGCGATCCGTTCGGTCCAACGGGCCCACGATCAGACACGGTCGTATGACCGTATTGATGCCGGGATAGTGCTTCTCGACCTCCTGCTCGGCGCGCGTCTTGAGGGCACCATAGTACCTGGAAGCGTGCGCCGGATCGAGCGTATATGGATCCACGCCATCAGGCATGGGAGTGGTGGGGCTTTTTTCGTCGATGCCAATCTGGCTCTGGTCACTGTATACGGACGTCGTGGAGATGAACATGTAGTGCTTCGTGTTGCCCGCCAGCTGCCGCGCAGCATTCCTTACCCACGCCGGAAAGGTGGTTGGGTTGTCAATGACGACGTCGAACTTCTTGCCCGCGAGCGCGCTCGTATCCCCGTTCAGGTCTCCGGTCAGCTCCTCCGCAACACGGCCCTTGAAGAAACCCGGCCGAGTCTTGTTTCTATTGAAGAGGGTAACGCGATGTCCGCGCGCGATGGCATATTCGACTTGCTCAGGACCGGTAAAACCGGTGCCGCCCAGGATAAGGATGTCCAGGGGCTTCTCTGCGCGGTGAATTGGCCCGTTGGGAGCAGCCCGCGTTGCGCCACCCAACGACGGCAGCCCAAGTGAGCCGGCCATGGCGGCAGCAGCTTTGACGAACGTGCGGCGGGAGGTCATGGGTAAAAACTACTTCCGCCGCTGCGCCTCAGATAGCAGCAGTCGACCATGTCGTCACGGGGCATAACCGATGACGGTACGGCTCCGCTCCTCGAGAAGCGCATGGGGGACGGATGCACCGCTCCGGAACGATCAGTAAGGAGATTCCAACGCAACAACGACATGCGGTGTCATATTGCTACCCCGGACCCCTCGCCTCCACCGCGACCCCACGGCCACCCGATGCGCGCAGTTCTGTCTTGTGCCCTGTTCTTCCTGTTTGCGGCGAGTGCCGAGGCGCAAACAGATGTCATTCGCGGCAAGGTCACCAACTACGAGGGGCTGCCACTCGCGAACGTGCGCGTCACCGCCACCTCCATTCCCGGCAATGTCACCCGCGAAGTTCGCAGCAACGAGCAGGGCAGCTTCCAGATCGCGTTTCCCGGCGGCACGGGCGACTACATCATGGGCTACGCCCGCATCGGCTACGTCTTTCGCCAATTCGAGGTCAAGCGCCTCGCCGACGAAGACGTCCTCATCGCGGACGCTCGGCTCAATGTCATCCAGCTCGATACCGTCGTAACTACATCTGTAGTTCAGCAGCGTGTCAACCGGAATGACCGTGGGCAGGACATCGGCGGTACGGAACGTTCCGTGAGCCCCGCCACCCTGCCGCCGGAGCAGCAGGGTGATCTTGCCGCGATGGCTGCATCGCTTCCCGGCGTGCTGCTCGTTCCCGGGCTGGACGGAGCCGCCGATGGATTCTCCGTCCTCGGACTCGGAGCCGACCAGAATACCGTCACGCTCAACGGCATCCAGTACGGCGCGAACGGACTTCCGCGTGATGCGGCGGTCTCGACGTCACTGACGACGTCGCCCTACGATGTTTCCAAGGGCGGATTCAGCGGCGGCAACCTGAACATCCGTTCCGGCGGCGGCAGCAACTACCGCACGCGTGGGTCATCCATGGTGCTCAACGCGCCGCAGCTCATGTGGAGCGACCGCGCCGCACAGGCACTCGGTACCGAATACACGAATGTATCGTGGGGCGGCGTCGCTTCGGGGCCCATTGTTCCCAACAAATCCTTTTACAACGTTTCGTATCAGCTTGGGCGAAACTCGCGCGACAACCAGACATTGCTCACCACCAACGCCCTCGGTCTGGAGACGTCCGGCATTGCGCTCGATTCCGTCTCGCGTTTCCTGGGCATCCTCAATCGCTACGGAGTACCAACGACAGGTGGTCCGCTGCATCCGAGCCGGGTGAGTGACAATGGATCGGTGTTCGGGAGCCTCGACTACAACCCGCCGTCATCCACGCAGGGGCATGCATTCAACATCACCTTCAATGGCAATTGGGGACGTCAGAGTCCGGTAACCGGTGGCGTGACGCAGCTGGCGTCAGCGAGTGGAGACCGGCTGAACTGGGGCGGTGGATTGCAGGGACGCCACAGTGGCTACATTGGGCTGTTCCTGAGCGAGACGTCGGTCGGCGTCAACACCTCGCGTGATCATGGCTCACCGTATCTCGACCTGCCGTCCGGGCGTGTGCGCGTGAATTCAATTTTCGACGACGGCACCAGCGGCGTGCAGTCGTTGGCGTTCGGCGGCAATCAGGGATTGAGCTCGAGCTCCCGATCGTTCGGCAGCAGCATGCAGAACACGCTCTCCTGGTTCGACGATGCGAACAAGCATCGCATCAAGCTTGCGAGTGAGCTCAACTTCAACGGCAGCACCCAGGACCAGTCGTCGAACCTGCTGGGGAGCTATTCCTACAATTCGCTCGCGGACCTCGAGGCTGGTATTCCGGCGTCGTTCACGCGAACGCTGGCGGCACGGCAGCGGTCGACGGGCCAGTTCGCCGCATCGCTGTCGCTCGGTGATTCGTATCGCAAGACGCAGGATCTCCAGATCCAGTACGGCATTCGGATTGACGGAAGCCACTTCACCACGGCACCTGCCTTCAACCAGACCATCGAGCAGCTCTTTGGCCGCCGCAACGATCATGTGCCGGAGCCCATTACCTTCAGCCCGCGCATCGGGTTTTCGTGGACAATGGGAGATGCGAACGAGATCGCGGCGTTCTTTGGTGCGTCGCGCACACCGCGCGCCGTTGTGCGCGGCGGCATCGGGCTCTTCACGAACACCTTGTCGGCCGGAACCATTGGGTCGGCGCTGGACAATACGGGTCTTCCCGGCGGAACGCAGCAGATCGTGTGCATCGGGCCCGCCGTTCCGCTGCCCGACTGGACGCAGTACGCGTCGAATCCCGGTGGCGTACCCGGCCAGTGCGCCGATGGCACGAACGGATCGGTGTTCGCCAATGCGTCGCCGAGCGTAACGGTGTTTGCGCCGGGGTTTGCGCCGCCGCGTGCAGTGCGCTCCAACCTGTCGTGGAACGGCAGCGTGATGGACGCGCGCTTCAACCTGAACGTAGAAGGGACGTATTCGCTGAACCTGAACCAGCAACGGTCCGTGGATCTCAACTTTGCGCCGACCACGAGATTCACCCTCGACGACGGACGTCCGGTATACGTGCAGCCTGCGAGCATCGTGGTGGAAACGGGCAGCATTGCGTCACGCGATGCGCGGGTCTCGCAGTCGTTCAATCGGGTGTCCGAAGTGCGGTCGGACCTCGAGTCGCGCACCGGGCAGATCCAGGCGCGCCTGTCTCCCATCACGCGAACGCAAACGGCGTTTGGATGGAGCCTTGCCTACACGTTCAGCCACATCACCGAGCAGTATTCCGGGTTTTCCAGCACGGCGGGCAACCCCTTGCTCCTCGAGTGGGCGACGGCCGCGCAGGGACCACATCAGATCAGCTACAACCTGCGGTACACCTTCTTCAATGCGGTGTACGTCACGTGGAACGGATCGTTCAGGTCCGGAAGCCGCTTTACACCGACCATCGCCGGCGACGTGAATGGCGACGGATACTCGAATGATCGCGCGTTCGTGTACAATCCTGGTGTCACGACGGATTCGGCGCTGAATGCGGGAATGCGCGACCTTCTCGCCAACGGATCGGATGCAGCACGCACGTGCCTGCAGTCGCAGCTTGGAGCGATAGCCGCGCGCAACAGCTGCAAGGGGCCGTGGAGCTCGCAGGCATCGCTGCAGGTCACGTTTGACCGTGCAAAGTTCCACATGCCGCAGCGTGCCAATCTTTCGCTGTCGCTGTCGAATCCCCTCGGCGCGGCAGATCTGCTCGTGAATGGCGCGAACAACATCAAGGGGTGGGGCATGAATGTCTCGCCGGATCAATCGCTGCTGTACGTTCGCGGCTTTGATCCGTCCACCAACCGCTATCACTACGAGGTGAACCAGCGTTTCGGTGCGACGCGTCCTCAGCTGATGGCGTTCCGGACACCGGTGGTGCTCACAGCGTCGCTGCGGTTCGATCTCGGCCCCACGCGCGAGCGTCAGTCGCTGATGCAGAATATCAGCCTGGGCAGGTCGCAGCCGGGCCAGCGCATGAACGAGCAGTCATTCCGTAACGTGGGCACGAACGGTCTCATCAATCCCATGGCGACCATCATGCGTCAGCAGGATTCGCTGCGACTCACGGCGGTGCAGGCAGACAGCATTGCCTCGATGAACCGGCGCTATCTGTACCGCACGGATTCATTGTGGACGCCTGTAGCGCGCTGGTTCGCCACGCTCCCGGCGGAGTTCGATGAGCGCGAAGTGTTCGACCGGTATCTCAAGGCGCGGCATGCGCAGGTGGACATGCTCATCGCCATCGGGCCGGTGATCAGCGACATGCTCACGCCGGAGCAGAAGCGCCGAATGCCGGCGTTCGTGCTGACGTTGCTGGATCCGCGGTATCTCATTTCCATTCGCAACGGATCGGGCATGTACGTCAACGGAACGACCGGCGGCGGCGGCGGCGGCAATCAGAGCTTCGAGAGGTTTTGACGATGAATCGTGAATCCCGTCGTCCTGAATGCACCGAAGGACCTGTTTTGTCCAGTGTGCGCGTGAAGCAGGTCCATCGGTCGCATCGCTCTCTCGGGACGACAACCCTGGTCTTTACGACAATCCTGATTATTGCGCCTGGAGTTGCCTCGGCGCAAGCCGACACCACAACGCGCCGGCCTGCATTGCCGCCCGCCGCGTTGAGCGTGGGGCCGCCCATTCGCAAAATCTCCACGGCCTCGGCGCTCTCTACCGAGCAGCTCGGGTCCATTACCAGCGTACGGCAGCTGAAGGACGGCCGCGTGCTCCTGAACGACGGGAATCGCCGCCGCCTGCTCATGCTGGATACGTCGCTCAAGGTCATTGACGTGGTGCTCGATTCGTTGAGCGAATCGGCGAACTTCTACGGAACGCGGGCGGGCGGCTTGCTGCCCTACCGGGGCGATACGACGCTCTTCATCGACGCCGCCGCGTATGCGATGCTCGTCATCGACCCGCAGGGAAAGATCGCGCGCGTGCGCTCAGTGCCGCGGGTACAGGATGCGTATACGCTCACCGGTAACGGCAACGGCATCCCGGGCGTGGATGCAAATGGCCGGATCATCTACCGCATGTATGCCGAGGCGGCGCCGCCCAAGGTCGCACCACCGCCGGGTACACCATGGTTTCCCCAGGAGCCCGACTCGGCATTCATCGTCGGCATCGATGCGGACACGCGCAAGCTGGACACACTCGGTTCCATCCGCATTCCGAAGCAGGAGAACAGCATTCGCGTCTCTCCCACGGGCGGCTTCAACTTCACGAGTGTCACGAATCCGCTGCCGAGTACCGATGAGTGGGCCGTGTTGCCTGATGGGGTGATCGCATTCGTGCGCGGGCGGGATTATCGCGTGGAGTATCGCCAGCCCGACGGCAAGCTCGTGTCCTCGGCGAAGCTGCCGTACCCATGGCAGCATCTTGCGGAGGAGGACAAGCAGAAGCTCGTGGACTCCGTGCGAGCCGTGCAGACCAGGCAGGCCATGAACGGGTACATCACGCAGCTGATTCGCTGGGTGAATCAGTATGGCAACGACTATCCAAAAGACATCGTCGTTCCAAAGGATTATGTGCTGCAGCAAGGGTTGCAAAAGGACACACGACTCCCGCCCGGACTCTCGTTTCCGGCCAAGTACATCTACGCATGCGCGCAGGGCGAAGAGCCCACCATGTTGAATGCGTCTCCCGAAGCGGCGCCTGCGGTGGCAGGTCCGCCGGGCGCGCCGGCGGGTACACCATCGTGCATCCCGACGCCGATCAGCGTGGCGGGTGGCAACTCGCCGCCCATGCCGCAGATTCGCACCAACGGCGTAATGGCGCCGGCCGACCTGCCCGACTACAAGCCGCCATTCGCGACGAATGCCGTGCGTGCCGATGGCGACGGCAACCTGTGGGTGAAGATCAATACACCGACGCCCATGGCCGGGGGGCCGGTGTACGATCTCATCAACCGAAAGGGTGAGCTGGCGGATCGGCTGCAGCTGCCGCCGGGGTACAACCTTGTGGGGTTTGGAGCAGGCCGCGTGGTGTATCTGGCCATGCGTGATGCGAAGGGGCAGCACCTGGCGCGGGTGGTGCTGCGTTAAACAGGGATGTCGCCCTGCGCCACGGCGCCGGTCAGGTCACGAAAATCTGGTAGCGTGGAAATTCCGGCTCGTTCCACTCTCCGTCGTCGGTGGCGCGCGCGAGCCAGTCGTCGCCGCGCGCTTCCTGCAGGACCAGAAGATCGTGCTCCACGGCCGTATCGAACGTGCACTGCTCCTCGGGTGAGAGCTCCGCACTGGAGACGTTCTCGTCGTCCAGGTCGGCCCATGACGCCAGCAGTTCCGTGTCGCGGATGCCGATGTCCGTGGTGGCGACCACCACGCCATCTGGCCCGCGCAACTCGAACTCGAGGGCGCTGCAGCGATCCGCGGCCGCGGTGAGGTCGGCCATCAGCGTTGTTCTGTCCGTGCCGTCTCGCGCGGCGAGCAGAATCTCGGACGCTTCGACGGCGATGCGAACGAAGGAAGCACCGGTTTCCGTGGGAAAGAAAAATCCGGCGCGAGCTCCTTCGATGTCGGTGGTAAAGGCCAGGTCGGTGTGGCCAATGAGCCGGCCACGGCTCCATAGGGTGTATGACACGTTTCTCTCACTTGACGGTTGGGTCATCAAGTTGGGAAGTGCGTGGACAAACACCGTCACCAGAATCGTGCGTGGTGAATCAAAGGCACGCATGGGAGCTGGGCATGGGTGCTGGGCCTGACACCGCCTCCGCGCATAGCCTGCTCAAGTTCGACGCAGCCAGCAACGAGCTCAAAGGCCGCGTGATGCTCGGCAATTTTCCGGCAACGATGCAGGTGTCGCCCGACGGGTACTACGTGTACGTCGTGAACTTCAACCTGCACGGCGAGATGGTCACGAGTGACGTGTCGGTCGTCGAACCGGACCAGATGGTGGAGATCGCGCGCATCAGGACGTGCACGATGCCGCACGGCTCACGCTTCAGCGCGGACGGCACCAGGCACTATTCCGTGTGCATGATGGACGAGTCGCTCGTGGAGATCGATACCCGCACGCTGGGTGGGCGCAGCCGTCGCCGGACAATTCGCGCGTGTGGGTGGCATGCAACAAGTCCAGCGAGATCGTGGAGATCGACACGAAGGCGTGGAAGGTCACACGCCGCATTCCAACGGGGAACGGCGTCTACAATCTTGGCCTCACGCACGACGGCACAAAACTGATCGGCACCAACAAGCGCGACGCATCTGTCTCCGTGATCGACGTCGCGAGCGGAAAAAAGCTCGCGCGAATTCCCACCACGCGCAAGGTGGTGCACGGCATGGCCGTGACGGACGACGATCGCTACGCGTTCATTTCCGTTGAAGGATCGGGCTCGCAGCCAGGGACGGTTGACATCTGGGTGTGTATTGCGATTGTCTGCAAATGAAACTATCGAAAAGCATTGCTTGTCGCTCGGCCCGCCTGCACTTTTTGCGACGTGCCGCTCATCGATACATGCCTGTTGCAAAACTGACCAAGGTCATCCGAATGTCCGCCTTCTTCACTCGAGTCGCCCGCACCGTCCTGTGTGTGCTGGCCGTCTTCCCGGTCATCGCCTCTGCCCAGCGTGGCGCGGCCGGTCCCCCGCGCGATCCAATGCAGGAGGGATTGCCGCTTCGCCCAACGCGTACGATGACCTTTACCACGAGCGTGGGCAACTGGATGTCGTCGGACGTGTCGCCCGACGGGAAGTCCATCGTCTTCGATCATCTCGGTGATCTTTACGTGATGCCGTTTACGGGCGGCAAGGCGAGCCCCATCACGCGTGGAATGGCGTTCGATGGCCAGCCGCGGTTCTCGCCGGACGGCAGGAAGATCGTCTACGTGAGCGACCGCACCGGAGGCTACAACATCTTCACGATCTCCGTGGACAAGAAGGACACCGTGCAGATCACCACGGGCAATACGAACGAATACGAGTCGCCCATCTGGACGCCGGACGGCAAGTACATCATCGCCACCAAGGGCTCGAAGCTGTGGATGTTTCCGGCCACCGGCGGCAGTGGCATTCAGCTCATTCGTGACGATCCCGCGGCGGCGGCTGGTGGCCGGGGCGGCGCGGCCGGAGCCGACGTCACGCGCGAAGAGGGTCCGGCGATGTCCGCGAAAGACTCGCGCTATGTGTACTTCGCCGAGCGTCGCGGACGGTGGATCTACAATACTCCGCTTGGTGACTACGACCTGCGCCAGTACGACCGCGAAACGGGCCGCGTGACCACGAAGGAAAACCGCTGGGGCTCCGCATTTCGGCCCACGCTGTCGCCCGATGGAAAGTGGCTGGTGTACGGAACACGCTACGTGGACCAGACCAGGCTCCGCATCCGCAACCTTGCGACGAACGAAGATGACTGGCTCACCGGCCCCGTGCAGCGCGACGACCAGGAGTCGCTTGCGACGTTGGACGTCTATCCCGGCATGAGCTTTACACCAGACTCGAAATCCCTCGTCACGACGTGGGGCGGAAAGTTTTACAGGATTGCGATCGCCACGAAGCAGGCGACCGAAATTCCGTTCGAAGTGGACGTCATGCAGGCGATGGGACCGCATGTCGCGTTCGACTATCGCATCAGTGATTCCGCGATGTTCACGATCAAGCAGATCCGCGATGCCGTGCCGAGCCCCGACGGCAAAAAGCTGGCGTTCGTGGCGCTCGACCACCTGTACGTGATGGAGTATCCGGCGGGCACGCCAAAGCGGCTCACGAATTCCACGCGGGGCGAGTTCGAGCCGGCGTGGAGTCCCGACGGCAGGTACATCGCATACACCACGTGGGACGACAGCATCGGGTACCTGAATCGTGTGTCGAGCGACGGCAGCGGACGTCCCCAGCGTCTCACGCCGCAGGAAGGCATGTGGACGAATCCGGTTTACACACCCAACGGGCAGCGCATCGTGGCGACACGAGGCCCGTCGCGCGCATTCCGCACGAGTGGCGGCGGCGGTGGCCGTGGCGGTGGTGGCGGTGACCTCGTGTGGATTCCCGCGGCCGGTGGCGCGTCGACGTTCATTGCGAGCAACGCGGGCGACGCACATTTCAGCGCGCGCGACACCTCGCGCATCTTTGCCTATTCCGGCCAGCGCGGTCTGTATTCCATGCGCTGGGACGGAACGGACATCAAGGCGATTGCGCGTATCACGGGTGCTGCGCCTGCCGGTGCGGGCGGCGGCGGCGGACGGGGTGGCGGTGCCGCATGGGCGCAGATATCGCCCGACGGTCAACACGTGCTGGCGCAGATCGGCACGGACCTCTACTACGTGCCCGATATTCCGTGGCCCGGCGGCCCGGAGCCGACGATCACGGTTGGTGAAGGTCGCGGCGGCGGCGGCGGCGGAGACCCAGCGGTAGCGGGCGGCGGGCAGGCGTTTCCGTCGCGCAAGCTCACCGACATCGGCGCGCAGTTTCCGCACTGGGGCAGCGACGGCAACACCATCCACTGGTCCATCGGCAACGCGCACGCGGTGTACGACGTCGCCCGCGCAATCGCCTTTGATGATTCGGTGCGAAAGGCGCGCGGCGTACCCGCCGTGGGCGGAGCGCCCGATTCAACAGGTGGTGACCCTGCCGCGGCGGGGCGGGGTGGGAGAGGCGGACGTCCGCCATTGCCAACGTACAAGCCGGTTGAAACACGCATCCGGATTCAGGCGGAGCGTGACATACCCAAGGCGATTGCCGTGCTCCGAGGCGCCCGGATCATCACGATGAAGGGAACCGAAGTCATCGAGAAGGGCGACATCGTCATCACGAACAACCACATTACCGCCATTGGACCGAGTGGCTCGGTGACGGTGCCGGCAGGGGCGAAGGAGATTGACGTCAGCGGAAAGACGATCAGCCCCGGCTTTGTCGACACGCATGCGCACCTGCGGCTGGCGAGCGCCGTACACCGTGATCCCGTGTGGAGCTATGCCGCGAATCTCGCATACGGAGTAACAACGGCGCGCGATCCACAAACCGGCTCGACCGATGTGCTGAGCTACGAGGATCAGGAGAAGGCGGGTCTGGTGTTGGCGCCGCGAATCTATTCCACCGGCCCGGGCGTTTTTGCCGCGGAGAACATTCGCAGTCTCGAGAATGCACGCACGGTGCTCAAGCGCTACGCCGAGTACTACGACACGAAGACGATCAAGGAGTACGAGACCGGCAACCGTGAAGTCCGCCAGTGGGTGATCCAGGCGGCAAATGAGCTCAAGCTCATGCCCACCACGGAGGGTGGCCTCGACTACAAGATGAACATGACCGAGGCGATTGACGGCTACTCGGGTCATGAACACACCATCCCCACGTACCCGCTTCAGTCGGACGTCATCCGCCTGCTGAAGGAATCCGGTATCACCTATACGCCGACGATCATCGTGGCGTATGGTGCTCCATGGGCCGAGAACTACTGGTACGAGCACATGGACCTGCTGCACGATTCCAAGCTGCAGCTGTTCACGCCATGGAGTGATCTCGAGAGCAAGATCCTGCGTCGCGGAGGATCACAGGGTGCCGTGACAACGAAGGCGCAGGCCGGCTGGTTCGCCGACAACCAGTATCCCATGAAGCTCGTGGGCGGCGACATCAAGCACCTCATCGATGCTGGCGGTAGTGCCGGCGTGGGCTCACATGGGCAGCAGCAGGGCATCGGCTACCACTGGGAGCTCTGGAACATCGGCATGGGCGACGGCATGACACCGTGGGACGCCCTGAAGGTCGCCACGACACTCGGCGCCGACGCACTGGGACTCGGCAAGGACATCGGGTCGCTCGAGGTGGGCAAGATGGCCGATCTGCTGGTGTTCGACAGAAATCCGCTCGACAACCTGCAGAATACGGCGGCGATCAAGTACGTGATGAAGAACGGCCGCATGTACGACGCGAGCAACCTGGACGAGGTGTACCCGCGTCAGGTGAAGGGCGCTCCCTTCCCGTGGAATGAGGACGAGTCGCCCACGCGCGACAGGATGAAGACGACCATGGCGCCGTGAACACGACAGAATGGTGGCAGCGCGGGCCCGTCGGCGGTGTGCCGGCGGTGCTCGTGCCTGTCGCGCACATTCTGCTGCAGGTGCGCGAGAGTGTCGGCGAGCTGGTAGAGGGGCTGACCGAAGAACAGTGGAACGCGCGCCCGGGCGGTGTTGCATCGCCGGCGTTCCATCTTCGTCACATTCCCGGTGTGGTGGACCGGCTGTTTACATACGCGCGTGGCGAATTGCTCGCGGAGGGCCAGTTCATTGCCCTGCGCGGCGAAGGTGACCACCTGGCCGCCCAGGATGTTTCGCGGGCGATGGAGATACTCGACACGCGCATCGAGGCCGCGGTCGAGGAGCTGCGTACCGTCGACGTTGCGACGCTGGGAGACTTTCGCGGCGTGGGGCGCGCGCAACTGCCGTCAACGGTAATGGGTTGCCTGGTGCATGGCGCCGAGCATGCGATGCGTCACGTTGGTGCGTTGTCTGTCACCGTGCGGGTGTTGAAGGCGCAGTAAGGGCAGGTCCTTTGCTGCGCTCAGGACGACAATCGTGCGGGAGTGAAGCACAATTGTCATCCCGCGCGAATAACGCCTACTTGTCATCCCGCAGGAGCGAAGCGACTGTCGGGACATTCTACCCCTCCGCATGGGCCGGCATTGGCGCAGCGAAAGTATTTCCCGACACTCGTTCGCTTCGCTCCCTCGTGCGGGATGACACATTGGAGCTCTACAAATGCCATCCCAGCGACGCATGCACCGCCCGCCCCGCGATCGGCTTTCCGCTCACGTCGAGATACGCACTGTTGCCCAGGTTGAAGAAATCCACCCTGAGTTGCGCCGGACCCGCCGGCGTCGCAACACGCAGGTTGCCGAGCGTTTGCGTTCCCTCGCCGGCACGACGCGATCTCGCGGCGTCCAGGCCAAAGCGCGTATCGCCAAGGTGAAATGTCGCGCTGATGCCCGCCGAGCTCGTGACGGGACTCAACGCGTATTTGCCCTTGTACCCTGTTGCCGCATTAGCCGTGAATGAAAGCGCCGACGCCCGCAACGTCCAATCCGCGTCGAACAGCTCACGCAGCGTTGCCTCCGCCTCCACGCCGCGATACGACGCACGCTCCACGTTCATGGTGTGCCATGGTGTTGCATCCGGCGCACTGGATGGCTTCGTCCAGTCGATGAGCTGATCCGCCTCGCGCCAGAAATACACCGCATCGAGCGAGGTCCGCGGCGTGAGCGTGGCCTTGCCGCCAATTTCACCAGACCAGAACGTCTCGGCGGTGATCGTGGAATCTCCGATGTTCGCGGGGTCGTGATAATACCGTTCCGTCCACGTCGGCTCGCGATAGCCGCGAGCCCCCGATGCACGTAACACGATGCCATTGCCCAATGGGAGCATGCCGGCGAGCGACGGGGAAAAGAACGGCGTGTCGTCTGACGACCAGTCCACGCGCGCGCCGGCGTCAATCGATGCGTGGCCGGGTTGCCCCAGCGTCAGCTCCGAAAACAGCGCGCCGCGCTGCGTGTCGTGATCACCGAGCCGGGCGCTCGTGAGTGAAAGATTATGCGCATCTCCCCCGATTGCGACGGACACCACATCTGATGGCTGGCCATGGGCCACGACCTCGGCGCCGGATTGCCACGACGTATGCTGGTTCTGGTAGGCCGCGGGATTATTGCGGTAGAGGGTGAAGAGATCCCCGTGCCGGCGCGTGTCGGCGGACGTCGTCAGGAACCACGAGGAGCCCAGCGCGGCGTGATACGATGCGGAAAGCGTGGCTGTCCGGGTATCCTCGTACGCCGGGTAGGCGCCGTAGAAGTCGGCCGCGCCGAAATGTCGTACGCCCAGGCCGCCGTCAATGTGCAGTGCGCCGCTGCCGAGGCTCGCTCGCGCCTGCGTCGAGGTGTAGTCAGTGCCGTCGCGATGCCCGCTCGACTTTGCGAAATCCGCAGCGGCCGACGCCGGCCCCTGTGCGGCATTCATGGCCAGTGACGACGAACCGAAGCTTCCGCCCCCTGCCTCGATGCCACGAGTTGCCCGCGCACGCGTCACGACATTGATCACGCCGCCCACGGCGTCCGCACCGTAGAGTGCGGAGCTCGTGCCGCGCAGGATCTCGATGTGATCGACCATGCTGAGCGGGACGGCAAGATCGAGATCGAAATGCCCACTCTGCTGATCGCTCACGCGCACACCATCCACCAGGACGATTACACCTTCGACGGAGGCGCCGCGGAGGGCGACGTCGGCGGAGGCGGACGAGCGTGCACGAATGTCCACGCCGGTGATCGGAGCGAGGACGTCGCCGAGTGTGAGCGCAGCGGTCCGGTCGATGTCGGCGCGTGACACGATCGTTACGCTGCGCATGCCCGAGCCGGCGGCACGTGCCCGCGACGTCACGCTCACATGCATCGTGTCGAGCAGCTGCGGGCTGGCCTGCGCATGCGAAGCTGCAGGAACCAGCGTCAGGATCGCCACAACGAACAAGGCACGAGCATTTCTGCATTCATCGAGCAGGATCACGTTCACTTTCTCTGTAAGTGGTGAGTGGAATACCGAGCTGAGCAGGACCACTAAAAATTTATGCGTGCGGACTGTCGCGGAACTTACGTGATGATGCGCCGGTTGAGAGATTACCGCCGCAACCGGCTCTCCCTCAATACGAATCATGTCGTTACCACCGCGCGCCCTCGCGTCAGCAGCACTTCTGTTCTCCGTTGCCGCGTGTGAGCGCGCACAACCAAAGGCATTCGCACCGCCTCCCGCGGACGTCGGCATCGTCAACGTCGTGCAGACCACGATTCCGGAATCATACGAGTTCGTGGGGCAAGTCGAGCCCTTTCGCCGCGTCGAAGTGCGGTCGCGTGTGGAAGGTATCGTCACCGACCGGGCGTTCACCGAAGGCAGTGTGGTGACCAAAGGCCAGGTGCTCTTCAAGCTCGATGTCGTACGATACGAAGCGGGCTATCGCAACGCGCTTGCCCGGCTCGACAACGCAAAGCGCACGCTCGCCAGGCTCGAGCCATTGCTGCCAAGGCACGCGGTTGCGCAGCAGGACGTCGACAACGCGCGCTCCGAGGTCGAATCCGCGCAGGCGGTCATCGACGCCGCGAAGAAGGATTTCGACGACACCGTGATTCGCGCCGAGATGACCGGGCAGGTCGGCCTTGCACGGTTGCAGCTTGGTGCGCGCGTGACCGGGCCGGCAGACCTGCTCACGACGATCGATCAGCTCGACCCCGTCTATGTGTCGTTCCATCCGTCTGCGCAGCAACTGATGACGTGGCAGAACCAGCCGCAGTCGAGGCAGTTGCTTCGGCCGGGTGGTGGCGCCGTGGTGCATGTCATTCTTCCCGATGGCTCCCTGCTTCCCCGGACGGGGCGCATCGACTTTACCTCGCCCACCGTGGATTCCGCGAGCGGCACGCAGACCTTTCGCGCGACGTTCGAGAATGGAGATCGTCGTTTGCTGCCGGGCCAATTCGTGCGCGTGCGGCTCGAGGGCTTCTCGCGCGAGAGTGCCATTGCCATTCCGCAGCGTGCCGTGCAGCAGGGACTCGGCCGTCAATTCGTATTCGTCGTTGGCAAGGGCGATACCGTGGCCACACGCGACGTGGTGCCGGGGCCGTGGAGCGGCAATCTCTGGATCATCGATTCCGGGCTGATTCCGGGTGACAGAGTCGTCGTCGACGGAATTCAGAAGGTTGCGGCGGGGCGTGTGGTGAAGCCGTCAACCGCGGCCGATTCGAGCGCGGTGGGAGTGAAGCGGTGAGTCACACGCCGCAGTCTGCACCAACGGAAGACGAAACCCAGCAGGCTCGCTACTTCTTCATCCGCCGGCCCGTTCTTGGCGCCGTGATCTCCATCGTGATCACGCTGCTGGGCATGTTCGCCATCCAGCTGCTCCCAATCGCGCGATATCCGCAGATCACGCCGCCGGCCGTGCGCATCACCGCGAACTATCCGGGTGCATCGTCCGAGGATGCGGCGCAGGCCGTGGCCGCGCCCATCGAAGAGCAGCTCGCCGGCCTGCAGGGCATGCTTTATTACTCGTCGTCGAACTCGAGCGATGGAACGACGAACATCACGGTCACCTTCGACGTCACGCGCAATCAGGACCTCGCGGCCGTCGACGTACAGAATGCCGTGAAGCTTGCCGAGCCGCAGTTGCCGGAGGCGGTGCGGACGAATGGCATCACGATCCTGAAGGCGAATACCGACATCCTCGCCGTCATTGCCGTTACCACGAACGACAAGCGCTACGACGCGACCTATCTCGCCAACTACATGAAGTTGTACGTCGTTGACGAGTTGAAGCGGGTGCCCGGCGTGGGCGACGCGACTCCGTTTCCGGCACGCGACTTTTCGATGTTGCTGCAGCTCGACCCCGAAAAGATGGCGCAGCTGGGCATCACGGTGAGTGATGTGTCGAGCGCGGTTCGCGAGCAGAACGCAACAAACCCCGCCGGCCGGCTGGGCGCGGAGCCTTCACCTCCGGGCACGCAGCTCACGCTGCCGATCACGACCCTGGGACGACTGCAGTCACCGGAAGAATTCAACAGTATCGTCATTCGCGCTCGGCCCGATGGATCCATCGTCCGGCTGTCCGACATCGGAGCGGCATCGCTCGGCGCCCGCAGCTATGACCTGGAAGGCCGGTTGAACGGGGTACCCACGGCGTTCGTGCTGCTGTACACGCGGCCAGGTGCCAACGCGCTCGCGGTAAAGAGTGCTGTCGTGGCACGGCTCGACGAGCTCCAGAAGACGTTTCCGCCAGGAATTCACTACGCCGTTCCGTTCGATACGACGCCGTTCGTGAGCGCGTCGATCAAGGAAGTGACGATCACGCTCGTGGAAGCGATGATCCTCGTAACGCTCGTGGTGTTTCTCTTTCTGCAGAGCTGGCGTGCCACATTGATTCCGATGCTGGCCGTTCCGGTAAGTGTCATCGGTACGTTTCTGGGGCTGCTCGCCTTTGGCATGTCCATCAACGTGCTCACGCTCTTCGGGCTCGTGTTGGCCATCGGCATCGTGGTGGATGACGCCATCGTCGTGATCGAGAACGTGGAACGCATCATGGCCACGCAGAAATTGCCTCCGAGGCTCGCGGCTGATCTCGCGATCCGGCAGGTGGGCAGCGCGCTCGTCGCCATCGTACTGGTGTTGTGCTCCGTGTTCGTACCGGTGGCATTCATTGGCGGTGTGACCGGCGCGTTCTTCAAGCAGTTCGCCATGACCATCGTCATTGCCGTCATGTTGTCGGGACTCGTGGCGCTCACGCTGACGCCCGCGCTCTGCGCGATGCTGCTGAAGGAAACGGACAATCATCACACGACCGGATTCTTCGGCTGGTTCAATCGTGTCTTCGCGCGTGCGACGAATCGGTATGCCGGCGCGGTGGATTCGGTGCTTGGACGGCCAAAGGCATGGATTGCCGCATTCGCCTTGTTGATCGGACTCGCCGGATTGTTGTGGACCAAGATCCCCTCCGCCTTCATCCCCACCGAAGACAAGGGATACATGGCGATGTCCATCCAGCTGCCCGACGCCGCTTCACTGCAGCGCACGAAGGCGACGGTCGCGAACATCGAGAAGATCATTCGCTCGGAGCCGTCCGTGGTGAACATCGTGGCGTTGGTTGGCCTCGATCTGTTGAGCCAGTCGAACTCGACGAACGGTGCAACGGTGTTCCTCAACGTGAAGCCGTGGGAGGAGCGGTCGAGTCACGATGCACTCGACTCGATTGCGGCGCGGCTGAATGGAAAGCTGTTCGCCATGCGCGATGCCAACGCATTCGGCTTCAACCTGCCGGAAGTGCCCGGACTCGGATTGACGGCAGGCGTGGAGATCAATCTGCAGCACCGCAATGGCCAGGACATCCGCCAGTTCGCGCAGAATGTGGCACAGTTCCGCGCGGCGTCGAACCAGCTGCCGAGCGTCGCTGCGCTGAACTCGTCGTTCCGCGCATCGGTGCCGCAGGTGTACGTCACGGTAGACCGGACGTCGGCGAAAGCACGCGGCGTGAACCTCACGGATTTGTTCGCGACCATGCAGGCATTCCTGTCGTCGCTGTACATCAACGACTTCAACCTCTTTGGCAAGACGTATCGTGTGCAGGCCAAGGCGGGCGAGTCGTTCCGGCAGTCGCCGAGTGATATTGGACGACTCTATGTGCGCGGTACGAACAGCCAGATGATTCCGGTGTCGGCGCTGACGTCCACGGCGTTCAGGAGTGCACCCACAGTGGTGACGCGATTCAATGGGTTCACGTCGGCGCAGTTTACGGGAACGCCCAAGCCCGGACAAAGCACCGGGCAATTATTGAACGAAGTGGAGCAGCTGATCCAGACGCAATTCGCGTCGTCCGGGCTGGGTGTCTCATATTCAGGACAGTCATTTCAGGAGCGTGCGTCGAGCGGCGCCGCCGCACTCGTGTTCGTGCTCGGCATGATCCTCGTTTTCCTGGTGCTTGCCGCACAGTTCGAGAGCTGGTCGGTTCCGTTTGCCGTCCTGCTCGGTGTGCCCTTTGGCGTGTTGGGTGCGTTGCTCGGCATCTGGTTCCGTGGGCAGCCGAATGACATCTACTTCCAGGTGGGACTGATCACCGTTGTCGGTCTCGCGGCGAAGAATGCGATCCTGATCGTGGAATTTGCGAGCGTGCTTCGCGCGCAGGGCATGGGCATTCGGGAAGCCGCCATTGAGGCGGCGCGAGAACGGCTGCGGCCCATTCTCATGACGTCGTTCGCGTTCATTCTGGGTGTGCTGCCGCTGATGCTCGCGTCCGGCGCCGGAGCCGCGAGCCGGCATTCCATCGGCACGGGTGTGTTTACCGGGATGCTCTTTGCAACCACGATCGGGATCTTTTTCATTCCGCTGTTCTTCCAGGTGATTCGCGGTTTGGCTGAGGGGCGGCGATGAGTTACATCCGTTATCTGCCATCCCGTGCAGCCGAGCGCCGCGATACCTCTCCTCTGTCATCCCGTACGGGCGAGCGCCGCGATACCTCTCCTCTGTCATCCGACATAGATGGGCGCCGCCATACCCCCCTGTCATCCCGCATGAGTGAGCAAAGCGAACGAGTGTCGGGAAATACCATACCACACGTTTCGCCAGACCACGCGCGCGTCAGGAGGACATCCGGCAATGCGCTACCCGCTGGCGCGATAACGGCGCTACTCGCCGTCGTGTTCGCCGCGTGCGCGCCACCGGCATATGTCCCCCCAACGGTCATCGCACCAGGCCAACGCATCGGTGTAACTCCGTCCAGCGACTCGGCCCGCAAGTTCTTCGACTCACTGGCCGTTGAACGGCGCAACGACGTACCCCGAAAGCCGGTCACGGACGTCTCCGTCGCATGGATGGACATCATCCGCGATCCGACACTCTCCAGGCTGGTGGACATCGCCGTCCAGCAGAATAGAAACATCCAGATCGCCGTTGCACGCATCAACGAATACCGGGCCAATGTCGGCATCGCACGATCGGCGCAGTTACCAGGCATCACGCTCAATGCGAGTGAAAGCGCCAACCAGGTGGCACTCGGCAACGCACCTCCCACGTCATACCGTGCAGCGCGCATTACGGGCGACCTTACCTGGGAAGTCGATTTCTGGGGACGCGTTCGTGGTGGTGTCGAAGCGGCCAACGCCGATCTCGGCGCACAGGACGCGGCGCAGCGCGCTGCAGTCTTGTCGCTCGTGGGCGACGTTGCATCCGGCTACCTGCGGCTTCTCGAGCTCGATCAGGAGCGCATAATTGCCGAGCGTACGCTGAGTGCGCGGCGCTCCACACTGGAGATTGCGCGCGCGCGATTCGCGCAGGGGCTCACGTCGGAGCTCGACGTCCGCCAATTCGAGGCACAAGTAGCCGCCCCGGCGGTAACGCTTGCGCAGGCGGAGCGCGCGCTGGCTCAGACGGAGCACAATCTCAATGTGCTGCTTGGCCAGGGGCCGGCGAGAGTGCCACGCGGCCTGGCGCTCAACCAGGTCGTCACGGCACTCGCGATTCCCGATTCACTTCCTGCCGCACTCCTTGCCCGGCGGCCCGATGTCATTCAGGCCGAGCGGACCTATGCCGCGGCCATGGCGCGGGTGGGCGTGGCTGATGCAGCGCGCTGGCCCACCGTGAGCATCGGCGGCTCGCTGGGAAGTCAGGCCGGCGTGCCAACCGGCCTGTTCGGCTCGCAGACAAAGGTGTACCAGGCGCTCATCGGCGTGTCGTTTCCGCTCTTCGACAACGCGCGTCTTGCGAACGTGTCTGCTGCCGCGCGTGCGCGAGCAGAGCAGACGCGCGCATCGTATGAAGGTGTCGCGCTCAATGCATTGCGTGAGGCGAACGACGCCCTGATCGGTGTGCGCACGGCGCGTGATGAAGCCGTGGCGCAGGCGACGCAGGCCAACGCGCTGCGGCAGGCGCTGGAGCTCGCGACATTGCGATATCAGGCCGGACTCGCCACGTATCTCGATCTGCTCGATGCACAACGCAGTCTGTTTGGTGCCGAGCTCGCGCTGAGTCAGGCGCAGCTTGGGGAGCTGACATCGGCGGTCCAGTTGTACAAGGCACTTGGCGGAAGCTGGGTGGTTCGTCCGTGATACCGACGCGTTAGCGAAGATCTGGCGTGGTGCTCCGGCGGAGCAGCACAACTGCCCAGATGCAAAGTGCCGCCGCCGCCGACGTGATGATGACGTAGAAGAGATCGACAACGGACCGGCCTTCCGCGAAAATGCGCATGATGTGCGCGACAACGAGAAGGCCGAAAATCAGGCCGGTGACTGCGACGTACGCTCTCATGCGATTGCTCCCGATGAACGGTCCGGGCTCAATATGGCGCACCAGGACATCGGGTGCGAAGAATTTCGCCGAATGGTATGCTTGTGCCCATGAACCGACGGGATTTCTTCCGGATGGGGCTTGCCGGTGCCGCACTATCGATGCCGCGGTGGCCAGGCGAGTCAGCGCCAACTGTCGCCATCGTCATTGACCCGGACGACGCAATCGCATCGTCCGCTCCTGTAAAATGGGCCGTTGCCGAGCTTGTGCAGCGACTCGTCGACGTACAGGTCACCGTGCGGACCGTTGGGCGCATCACCGATGCCGGGGCAGGCGACGTCTGCATCATTGCAACAGGAAACAGGACCCCGCTCGCCACACTCACGGCGTCTTCCGTTCCGAGCGATGCGGAGAGCCTCGCCCTTTTCGAAACGCGGGTGAACGGCCGGCACGCGATCGTCGCGGCCGGTGCCGACAGCCGCGGTCTTGCCTATGCTCTGCTGGACATCGCCGATAGAGTTCGTTCGCCAGCGACGGCGCGCGCGTCGCTCGCGTCGCTCCGCATCACGAAACCGATCATCGAACGGCCGGCAAATCCGGTGCGCAGCGTCATGCGCCAGTTCACGAGCGAACCGCTCGACAAGCCGTGGTTCCACGATCGCGATGGCTGGAAAGCCTATCTCACCATGCTTGCCACGCATCGCTTCAACCGCCTACACCTGGCGTTCGGATTGGGATACGACACGCTCACCAACGTGCGTGATTCGTACTTCGTCTTCACGTATCCGTTTCTCGTGGCGGTTCCCGGATACGGTGTGCGGGCATCGAATCTCCCCGACGCGGAGCGCGACCGGAATCTCGAGATGCTGCGCTTCATCAGTGACGAGACGGTTGCACGCGGACTCGACTTCGAGCTCGGGTTGTGGATGCACGGCTACCAGATGCCGAAGAGTCCCGATGCGAAGTACGTCATCCAGGGTCTCGACAGCGACACGCATGCACCCTATTGCCGGGATGCGCTGGCGGCGGTGCTGAAGGCATGCCCGTCAATCTCGAGTGTTGGGCTGCGCATTCATGGTGAGAGCGGCATCGCCGAAGGCAGCTATGAATTCTGGAGCACCATCTTTGATGGTGTGCCTCGGGCGGGCAGAACCATCGAGATCGACCTGCATGCCAAAGGCATCGACGCGACGATGATCGCACGCGCGGCGAAGACAGGAATGCCGATCAACCTCTCGCCCAAGTTCGCCGCCGAACACTGCGGGATGCCGTATCACCAGGCGGCGATACGTGAGCTGGAAATGCCCGTTGCTGGACGCACCGGCGCCGGCCTCATGACGTTGAGTGAAGGGTCGCGCGTGTTCACGCGATATGGCTATGCGGACCTCATGCGTAATGATCGCACGTACACTGTACGTACACGCATCTTTGCGGGTACGCAACGCCTGCTTGCGTCCGGTGATCCTGTGTGGGCGGCCGCGTACTCGCGGTCATTCGGATTTGCGGGCATGACGGGCGCGGATCTCATGGAGCCGCTCACCTGCCGCGGTCGTCGAGGTACGGGCGTTTTACGTCGCGATGGGTATCGCGACGAGACGCTGGCCCCGAGCCATGATTGGGAAAAGTTCGGCAGTTGGTATCGCACGCTCGGGCGTATGATGTACAACCCCGCAACGGCCGCGGATGTCTTTCGGCGCGAATTCCACGCAGGCACCGGTGGCTCGGCGCTCGCCTCGGCGCTGGCGAAGGCCAGTCGGATCCTGCCCATCGTCACCACCGCGCATCTGCCATCGGCTGCGTGTGATGCATACTGGCCGGAGATCTACTGGAATCAACCAATGCTCGCGGAGGCACCGGGAAATCCCTATACGGATTCACCGTCGCCGAAGAACTTTCAGCACGTGAGTCCGCTGGATCCGCAGCTGTTCTCGTCGATCTCCGAATGTGCGGACGAGTTGCTGAGTGGAAAGCGGACCGGCAAATATTCTCCGCTCGACGTGGAGCGATGGATCACTGGGCTGGCCCTCGGTGCGGAGCGGGATCTCGAGCGGGCCGGCCCGCAGACGTCCGCGCAGGCGCGGAGGATCGTCGCCGATGTTCACATTCAGGCCGGCCTGGGCAGGTTCTTTGGTGCGAAGCTCATGAGTGGCGTGTTCTACGCGCTGCATGAAAAGACCGGCGACACGAGAGCGCTCGGTGAAGCGCTGCGCGCGTACAGGTCGGCACGCGAGTCATGGACCGCCGTGGTACAGTGGTCCACGTCCGTGTACCAGAACGACCTCTCGGTATCCGACAAGATTTCCGAGCACGGACACTGGGCAGATCGTCTCGGGCTGCTCGACCAGGACATCGACCAGATGTCCAAGAAGCTGGCGGCACTCCCCGTTGTCGACCACAATATTGGAGCGGTGATTGATGCCGTGCGCGCCGAAACGCGCAGCGTCATCGCGTGCACGCACACGCCGCCCGCCTCATTCAAGCGAGGGGTGGATGTTGCGATTGGCGTGAAGACGGCAGCCAACGCGGTGCGGATGTACTATCGCCACGTGAATCAGGCGGAGCGGTATGAGGTGGCGGAGCTCGTGCTGCAAAATGGAATGTTCCGGGGAGTCATCCCGGGGGCGTATACGGCATCGCCGTATGGGCTGCAGTATTACTTCGAGCTCACGGAACACCAGAAGCGGCCGGCGCTGTATCCGGGATTCGCCGCCGAGCTGGCGAATCAGCCGTATTTCGTCCTCTACACTCTGTGAGCTGCTCGAGTACGACCTTCTACTTGTTCGGCTTCTGTTGCTGCTCGATTTTTTTCACCGCTTCCTTCACTCGCTCGCTATCAATCCGTGAAAGAGGCTGCGGCGGGCGACGATCCTCAGGCCTGATTGTAGCGCCTGCTATGCCTGAGCGTTGGTAGTCATATTCGATTGGCTTTCCCTGATTGTCGTAGTGCACTTCAACCTCCCTGAGGAACTCGCGACATCCTACACTCCTGGAGAAGGAGGGTTCAGTTCAGGCGAGAAATAGTGCTTCCGACGAACCCAACGGAAGGCTTCATGATATGTCACTGCCGCGATATCAATTGGTTCGTGGACTGAAAGTTCGCCAGGAATGAAACGCACGAACCCTGCAGTAACCTCGATCAAGTAGCGTACCAGGTCGATAGCATCTTGAATCGGCATTCCCGACTGCACCAGCGGCTCCATCGCCTGCGACCGAAGGAAGGTTAACGCGTCCTGCAGTGGGATGCCAGAAGCAACGAGGCCTTCAAGTATTCGCGGAGACCACCCGTTCATAAGCCGAAGCAGGGCTTCAGGCTGTCCCTTGGCCTCGATGCCCGTATGGCCGACCGGGAAGAGCTCAGTAATTGCGGCAGTTCCCGATGGATCGATCTCAAAGGTCCAGACCTCTGCTTCACGCTGTCCAGCAGAATAGCCCGCTACCATGAACCCCCTGGCTGCGTAGACATCCCTCTCCAAGCCCGTAGCGGGGTCCGTCAGCTGGCGCGGCCATTCCTTTTTGTAGCGCTCTTCGTAGAAGAATTCACGCATTCGTTCCACTACATCCTTCACGTGGAACTGGTTCCTCTTGAGTTCCCACTTACCGCTGGCCGAAAGGCGCTCCCGCAGGTCCTTTGAGAGCAAAGCGATCGAGCGATTCTGCAGCGACCCCAATCCATAGGTGACTGCTCCGATTGGAAGCCCCTTGCAAAGGTTGAAAACTTTCTCTGCATTGAAATAGACGTTGAGTACTTGAGAACCTGCCGCAAGCGTGGATGCACTGTCGGCGCCAAGAACAACCCCATCTCCAACCTTGAGTGCGATAGCGATAGTCACCAGCCAGGACCTCATCGAGAGATGTGCAAGAGCGTGTACTCATGGGAGTCTGGGCCGTGTTGATAGCGTACGCCAGAGCTGGATCCGTTCCGCCCGTACCGAAAGAGTGCCGGACGACGGAATGGCACCCTGAAACCTCGCACACGGTCCCTGCGTACTACATCTTGACCATCAAGATGTGACGCTCAATGGGAGTCGACATGGACCAGCCCAGCACCGACGTCATTCAGGGAACGCTCGACATGCTCATCCTCAAGTCGTTGAGCCTCGAGCCGATGCACGGCTTCGGCGTGGCACGGCGAATCGAGCAGATCTCGCGCGGTGTGTTCAAGGTGAATCCGGGCTCACTCATGGTCGCATTCCAGCGAATGGAGCGGGCCGGACTGCTGAACGCCGAATGGCGCCAGACGGAAAATTCACGCCGCGCCAAATTCTACAGCCTCACCCGCGCCGGTACGAAACAGCTCGGCATCGAG
The DNA here is from genome assembly GCA_028287285.1 of Gemmatimonadota bacterium. Lineage (GTDB taxonomy): Bacteria > Gemmatimonadota > Gemmatimonadetes > Gemmatimonadales > Gemmatimonadaceae > AG11. Next base: position 45,130 of record JAQBPY010000185.1, on the reverse strand, counting down.
ACGGAAGACTGGACGCGTCGAGCGGCTGCCGTCGCCCGCCTCCTACGCGCGGAGGGCTGATCATGTCACTCTGGCGACAGCTGACACGCGGTGCTCGCGGACTCACCAACGAACGCCAGTCGAGCCGCGACATCAGTGACGAAGTCCAGCACTACCTCGAGCAGTCCGTCGCGGCGAACATCGCGAACGGCATGTCACCGGATGACGCGCGACGCACCGCACTGCGAGAGGTGGGCAACATCACGGGCGTCAGGGAAACGGTGCGCGCATCGCTCTGGGAAAACACGGTGGCCACGCTGCTCACCGATGCCCGCTATTCGCTGCGGATGCTGCGACGAAGTCCGGTGTTCACCAGTGTCGTCGTCCTGGTGATTTCCCTGGGCGTTGGCGCGGTCACGACCATCTTCAGCGCCGCGAATGCGTTCCTCTTCAAGCCGCTGCCAGGCGCGAGCGATCCGTCGCGGCTCGTCGGCATCGATCGCATCGAAACGGCGGCAAATGGTGGCACCCAAGCCACGTATCCTTTCTACACATTCGTGCGCGATCGGGCGCAAACACTTTCGGGTGTTGCAGCGTGGGGTAAGACGGATCTCACCATCTCCACAGGCGGCACGGGGCATTCCGTCTACGGAAACATCGTCAGCGGAAACTTCTTCCTGGTGCTCGGTGTGCGGCCGGCGCTTGGTCGCTTCTTCCTGCCGGAAGAGGATGCAATTCCACTCGCGCACCCCCGTCATTGTCGTCTCGCATGAATTCTGGCGCGGCGTGCTCAATGGAGACAGCAGCGCCATCGGCCGCACCGTTGGCGTCAACGGCACGGCGTTTACCGTCATTGGTGTTGCCCCCGCCGGATTTCGCGGCGTCTTCACGCCGTTGGTGACGTCAGCATGGGTTCCACTCATGATGCAACCTCGCGTCCGTCCCAAAGCGAGTCTCGAGTCCGCCTCGATGAGCTGGCTCTGGACGTTCGGCCGCCTCGAGGAGGGCGTGAGCCGCGAAGCCGCTCGCCAGGAGTTGCTCGCGCTGACCGCTGCACGGATCGCGGAGCGGGTCGAGCCGGAATGGATGCGCAAGAATGATGGTATTCGGCTCGTCAGTCTCACGGGATTGCCCGATGACGCACAGAAGACCATGCTCGCGTTTACCGGAGTGCTGCTTGGAGTCGCATTCCTCGTGCTGCTGATCGCGAGCGTGAACGTCGCGGCGATGCTCTCCGCCAGAGCCGTTGCGCGCCAGCACGAAATGGCCATTCGCGTTGCACTCGGCGCAGGCCGCACTCGGCTCGTCAGGCAGCTGCTCACCGAGAGTCTCGTGGTGTTTGCGCTCGGTGCCGCAGGTGGGTTGAGTGTCGCGTTCCTCGCGACGCGAATGCTCGAGCGCATTCCATTGCCTACCTCGATGCCTCTCTCGTTGCACCTCACGCCGGATGTGCGTGTCCTCACCTTTGCGCTCGCAATTGCTCTGGCATGTGGCGTGCTGTTCGGCCTCGCGCCGGCACTCCGCGCGGCAAAGCTGGATATCACGTCCCGCCTGCGAAACGATTCCCGCACGGGCGACGCCCGCAAGGGTATCGTCAGCAATGCGCTCGTCGTTGGGCAGCTCGCACTTTCCCTCGTGCTGCTGGTATCGGCGGGCTTGCTGCTCCGCGCCCTCGACCGCGGCAATCGTGTGGATCCAAGGTTCGACGTGAATGGTGTGGTGACCGCTGCCTTCAAGTCGGAGGCGTGGGGCTACAACGAGCAACAGTCCAGGGTCTTTTTCAATGCGCTTCGTGAACGAGTGCTGGCTACGCCTGGTGTGACGAACGTATCGTACGCGGCGCAGCTGCCGCTGCAGATGAGCAGCAGCGGGACCTTCGTGCAGTTCGACGGCGAGGATGCAACGCCTGGCGCGCGCACCAAAGGGACACGTGTCGAGACGAATTCCGTCGACGTCGACTACTTCTCCGTGGTGAAGATCCCGCTCCTGATGGGCCGCGCGTTCCAGCAAAGTGATGATGCGCATGCAACACGCGTGGCCGTCGTCAATGAAACGCTGGCGCGAAAGCATTGGCCGAATGGTAGTGCCATTGGACGGACGTTCATCGCGCAGAAGGAGCAGATCACCGTTGTTGGTGTCGTTCGTGATGCGAAGTACGGCACACTCACGGAAGTCACGCCGGAGATGGTCTATTATCCCACGGCGCAGGCGTGGCCGAATGAACAGACCCTGATGATTCGCATGAATGGCACGGCCGAGTCGATATCGGGTGCGGTGCAGGATGCGACACGCTCACTCGATCCGGTGCTTCCGCGGCCCGAGGTCGTGACGTTGCGGACCGCGACGAGCTTTGTGCTGCTGCCGCAGCGCTGGCCGCGATGGTGACCGGTGCGCTGGGCGGCCTGGGCCTGCTCCTCGCGTCCATTGGCCTGTACGGAATCATCTCGTACTCGGTGAGCCGCCGTGCCCGCGAGATCGGCGTGCGCATGGCACTCGGCGCGCGCGCAATGGACGTACAGCGCATGGTGGTGCGAAGCGGGATGCGGCTCGCAGCGCTGGGCGTGATGCTTGGACTGGTGCTCGCCGTTGGCGCATCACGATTGCTCGTCGCATTTCTCTACGGCGTGAGTCCACTCGATGCGCCCACGTTTCTTGCGACCTCTGCCCTGTTCGTTGCCGTGGCGTTCCTGGCGAGTTACCTGCCCGCGCGGCGGGCGGCACTGGCAGATCCGCTGGTGGCATTGCGGTCGAGTTGATGCCTGCGTGTCTTGCCGAGTGGAGATGCCCGGGACATACTCACCGCCCTCCCGTAATCGCGAGCAATCCGCATGACGTCTGCCGTTGCAGCTCCTTCGCCATCGTCGATCGGCCATCCGGTGCTTCGCCTTGTACGCGCCGGACTGGCCGTCGGCACCGCGGATGCGTTGTGGGCCTCGACCATCACGGCGATCCATGGACATAGCGTGTCGCGCCTGTGGCAGTACCTTGCGGCAACCGCATTTGGCAACAGTATGTACACCGGTGGCGCGGCGACCGTGGCACTGGGGCTGGCCATCCACTTTGTTGTTGCCTTCGCGTGGTCTGCGGTCTTCCTCGTGCTGCTCATGCGATTCGCCAGGCTGCGTGGCATCCTCGAATCTCCCACGGGGGTATTCACCCTTGGCGCTGTGTATGGCCCGTTCATCTGGATCATGATGTCGTTCGTGATCCTGCCGGTGTTCACGCACAAGCCTGGAGCGGTCAGCGTTCGGTGGGGCATCGAAGCGCTGGGCCACATCGCGTTCGTCGGCCTGCCGATGATGTGGGGGCTGCGGAGGCGCTGATCCATATGTTGACGAACGCCAACACACTCATGCGCGGACGATAATCATTGGTGAATGTCGCACAAGGACATTGGCGCACTCGTCCGGCAAGCCCGGATGGACGCCGGCCTCAGCCAGACCGACCTCGGTCACAAGATCGGTGCGAGCCGGTACTGGGTCGCGGAATTCGAGCAGGGCAAGCCTCGGGTTGAATTCGGGCTCGTGCTGAAGACCTTCCGGGCACTTGGCCTCTCGCTGACAATCGACGTCATTAGATGGTCGAGCGCACACGTCTCACGCGGCTCGGAAATGACACGCGCGACGACAGCCACATGGCCACAACCGTTGAGCGCATCGGCGCACAGGTTCTCACGCATGTGAGGGCATGCACCAGGCGTCTCTGAGTATCAGCGCGCCGAACATGATTCGAGTGCATCCATGTCAGCAGACGCAGCATCGTACACGTAATACATAGCATTGACGTCATCGTCTCACACCCGGAGCTCTTGATGCGCCGTTCCATCGCGCTGCTGTCGCTCGGCCTCGCCCTTGTTTCTGCCACTGCCGGTGCCCAGGAAAAGGAGGATCGCACACTTCTCAACTGGGACCAGATGCGCGCGATCATCATGGAAGCGTCAGGCGAGCGTGCCATGCACCACGTCCTGGAGTTCGTGCCCTACCAGCGCGTTCGGCCCGCGTCGGAATACACCGTCGGACCATTTCGTGAAAGCAAGGCCACGGCCGATTTTGCCAGGGAATATGGCTTTTCCACGGTAGAGATCGAGAAGTTCCCCAGCGCTGCGTTGTGGCAGCCCACCAAGGGTCAGCTGTGGGCCACCGAGAAGCTCGGCCCGCGCAAGCTCTACGACATCTACGATACCCCCGTGGCTCTTGGTGGCAATACGCCAACCGGCGACGTCTCCGGTGAGCTGATCGACATCGGCAACGGTGGCCGGCCCGAGGACTACGCAGGAAAGGACGTGAAGGGCAAGGTGGTGATGGGAAGCGCAAGCCTGAATGCCCTGCAGCGCATGGCGGTGTTCGAGCGCGGCGCGGTGGGCGTGCTCTCGTGGAATTCCATGCGCCCCATCGAGCAGGTGGACATCATGGTCTCGTCGTCCATTGCCGCGGCCAATCCAAACGGTGGAAGCGTTGGCTTTGGGTGGATGGTCACGACACGCGCGGCGCACGACCTCGCCGTTCGTATCGACAAGGGCGAGAAGATCACCATTCGCTCCGTCGTCGAGGCACAGACGTATCCGGGCCGGCAGGAAGTCATTCATGCGACCATCGCAGGCGACGGAAGCACCAATCAGGACGTCGTCGTATCAGGTCACATTTACGAAGGCCTCATCAAGCAGGGCGCCAATGACGACAACTCCGGCGCCGCGCACATTCTCGAGATGGGACGCGCATACATCCAGCTCGTGAAGGAAGGAAAACTGCCCAGGCCGAAGCGCACGATCCACTTCCTCTTCGTGCAGGAAATCAGTGGCACGAATGCGTGGCTCAACGCACATCCCGACCTCGCGAAGCGCATCATCGCCGATCTCAACTACGACATGGAAGGCCTGCGTCTCTCCACCGGCGGTGCGCAGTGGATCCTGATGCGCACACCGGATTCCTTTCCTACGTTTCTCAACGACATCTGCCAGAACTTCCTGGAATTCGTCGCGGAGATCACGCGTGAGCGCGTGCGCTACCGTGCCAATGGATACGCGCCGGCGCTCGACGTGCTCTCGCAGAACGGCAGCCGCGATCCGTTCAACATCAAGGTCGACAAGTACTATGGCTCGAGCGACCACGCGACGTACATGCAGCATGGAATTCCGGCGATCATCTTCAATACCTGGCCTGATCCCTGGTACCATTCCTCGCAGGATACGCCCGACAAGCTCGACGCCACCCAGTTCAAGCGCGCGGCGGTGGTGAGCATCGGGGCAATGGCCGTGCTTGCGACAGCTGATGACCCCATGGCCGTGCGCGTCGCGGCGGACGCGCTGGGCCGCGGCGCCGAGCGCATGACGGCGAGCCAACGCAAGGGCCTCGGCTACATCGGTGATGTGACCGATGCGTCGCAGCTCTCGCAGGCGTACGTCGACGCGAAGGCCGCCATTCGTCACCAGGCGAACATCGAGAAGGCCGTCCTGAAATCGGCGAGTGTGTTGTTCGCCAATCCGTCGGATGCCGAGAAAAAACTGGCCGCGACGTATGACCCGTTGATCGAATCGCGCGCAGCAGCACTCATGGCCGAGCTCAAGGCGACGTACGCGTTGGCGGCTGCGACGTGGAAGGTCAAGGCCACGGAGCCCGTGGAGTCCGAGTTGGAGAAACAGGCCACTCGCACAGTCGTCGAACGTGCCGCGCAGGCAGGTGGCGGCGCGGGCCGCGGCGGCGGCGGTGGTCGCGGTGGTGCCGCTCCGTCAAAGATTCCGGGACACATGAGCGGTGAGCTCAACGCAGTGCTCGCGCGCGGCATGACAGTCCTGGAGATTCGTGATTTCATCTCCGGCGAATTCGAGCCCGTTCCGCTGCAGGACGTGTGGGACTACGTCAAGGCGCAGGAAACGGCGGGCGCCGTGAAGCTCACGACGCGGAAATAATGGTCAGCCGGCGCTGGTATTAAGATTTGCCAACTGCATACTGAATCATTCACCGCTCGCAAAACAACCCGACCGTAACGCAAATGACCCGCAACACGAAAGCCCTCGCGCTGTGCGCAGTTCTCGCAGCGCCCACCATCGCGGCGCAGACCGTTCATCAGCTGCCAGCTACGCCGACGACGGTTGCGTATGGGTACTACTGGTCGGAGGCGAAGCCCGCCATCCGCGTCAAGTCCGGCGACGTCGTCGAGCTCGAGACGATGCTCACCAACTCGCCCGCGGGCCTCGAGCGCATGGGAGTAAAGCCGGAGGATGTCCCGAAGAACCTTCGCGACATCGTGGCCCAGGATACGGGGTCGCTGAAGGGGCCGGGCGGACACATTCTCACCGGGCCGATCTTCGTGGAGAACGCGGATTCCGGCGACGTCCTCGAGATCCGCATTCAATCCATTACACTGCCCATTTCGTATGCGTACAACGGATGCAGCGGTTATGTGCGTGAGCTCTGCGCCGGTATTCGCGGCAGCACGCTGATCCAGCTCGACCGGCAAAAGATGGTCGCGGAAGTTGCACCAGGCATCGTGGTGCCGCTCCGTCCATTCTGGGGATCGATGGGTGTCGCACCCGCCGCATCACTGGGTCGCGTGAGCAGCAATCCACCCGGTAGACACGCCGGCAACATCGACAACAAGGAGCTCGTCGCCGGCACGACGCTCTACGTGCCCGTGTTCGTGAAGGGCGCCCTCCTCGAGATCGGCGATGGACACGCGGCGCAGGGTGACGGCGAAGTGGATCAAACGGGCATCGAAACGAATCTTCGCGGCCGAGTGCAGCTCATTGTGCGCAAGGACATGAAACTCGACTGGCCACGCATCGAAACGCCCACCCACTGGATCACCATGGGCACGGACACATCGCTTGTCGTGGCCACGAAGACGGCGATCACGGAGATGGCGAAGATGCTGGTGCAGATGAAGGGGATTACGCTCGCGCAGGCCTACCAGGCGTCGTCGATGGCCGCAGTCCTCCACATCACCGAGCTCGTCGACCAGAACCTTGGCGTGCACATGATGATCGCCAAGCAGTATCTCAAGGCCCCATGAACCGGCTGCGCTCAGCCCGACAGCCCACCCACCAAATCAGAACTTCGACTCGAGATAGAAGTCGGTGCGAAACTGCTTGCGCGGGTAAATGCCGCGCGCCACGTCGATGCGGAACAGCCCGTCCATGAACGACATGCCCGCACCTGCCCCGCTCATGGGACGTCCAATCTCGCCCAGCCTGGTGCGATCACCAGCCCAGCCGATGTCTGCGAATATGGCTGGTCGCACTCCAACGTAGCTCGAGCCAACCTCCGTCCGCGTGAGCCAGAACGCATTGCCGCTCTGCGCGGGAACCGGGTCAGGACTTTGCCCCCGCACGGTCTGCGACCCGCCCAGATACCACAATCGCTGCGTGGGAAGTGCACCAACCGACGTGCCGCCCGAGAGCGTGATGGACCCGGCGAGGGCACCAAACCCGTGTGATGTGGTGATGTCGAAGGCCGCACGTCCATACGCCGAATCGCCGCGCGCCGCTTCCAGGCGAAGGTCGGTCAACACGCGAAGACCGGTCGGATCGACGCCATAATCCTTGTACACATGGCTGCCCACGCCCAGGTACGTATCACGATTGGCAACGAGATTCGCGGGGAAATTGGACCCGCTGACCGAGAAGCTCGTATTCATGGCCGCACTCCGTTCGCGCTCGACGAAGGCACGCCATTCCACACGCGCTCCCCCGCCAAACGAGGTCTCACGCGCATCGGTCAGCGAGACGCCCGTGGCTCGATAGTAGAAGCCCTCGTCGCGCCCGAAAAGCAATGCCGAAAAACCGCTGCTGAAGCTGAGCGGATGTCCCCAGTCGCTCGCCGACACGAGATGGTTGTACGCCGAGAGGTGAACGGCCTCGGTGAGATTCGTGCGCGTCAGGGTGAGGTCGACGTTGGGCTCATGATCCGCGAGTCCGAACCGGCCCACTGCGGTGCCACTGTAACCACCGCCCACCTCCTGGGTGATCGAGGCACCGATAGACAATCCTTCCACGCGATCATAGCGCATCATGGAGAGGCCATACTGCACAGAGGGCGGCGGAAGCAAGGAGAGCCGCAGCTGCAACGGCGCCTGTGCGCCGAGGGACAGGGCTTGCTTCTTGAGCTCGTCCAGCTCAGTCGCACCAAAGGTCTCCTCGCCGGAATCGTATATCGACGCCGGCAGGTCCGCCGACGTCTCCAGCTTTGACAAATCGCACGGCATGCGGATCGCGATCTTCAGGTCGGAGTCATAACGCGTCTGCATCACGATGCGTGTGTCGGAGGTATCGCACTGATTGACACGCTTCGCCACAACCTTGAGTCCTTTCCGCACGGAATCGTCGGATGCACGCGTGCGTGCTCGTGCGACTTTGCGGGCCGAATCCAGCCACGCCCGTGCCTGCACCGCGTCGAGTGAGTCGGGTGCACGGAGCCGCGGAGGTGGGGCCGCGATGTTGATGGGAGGAAGCGAGTCTTTTCCGTTGACGCTCTCATACTTGAAGCTCTCTTCCATCTTGAACGGCACGTGCATGAAGCTCACCTGCGCGCTACCCTCCGCGAGCCGCAACCGCGGCAACCAGAAGCGCCCACCGTAAAGCCCATACTCCACGGCAATTGCCGTGACTTCAGCTTTCATCGGCGTGATCATCGGCTTGACCCAAGCAGGCACACCACTCATCGCGCGCGGGTCTTCGGCCGTCGCGACCGCCCAGACGTCCATTGGAATGGAAAGCCGATACGCCGCGCGAACCAGCTGTCCGGACTTCGTATCGAACCAGAGCGAGCCGACGGCAAGATTCCACTTTGGCTGGCGTGGACGAATCCTTACTTCGCGCAGGTGAATGGCCATGCCGTTGGGCAGCGTAAAGGTCGCCGAATCTCCGGTCTCATACGTGTAGTACGCCTCGGCGCCATCGGCAATGGGGTTCACCAGCTCGGACTCGTCAACCTGCACCCGCGCCATGCCATTGCCGATCCACAAGGGCTCGGCGCCAGGAAAATACGGAATTGATGCATCCATGTCGGGATCATTCATCTCCGAGCGCATTTCCGAATGCGCCTCTGAGGGAGCTGAAGGAATTGTCGTCCGCCGCCCGCGTGCTTCCATCCACACGCCGACCCCCTGACGCCACTGCACGCGTGCCGCCGCCTCGTGCCGGAAGAGCAGTCGATCCCGGCCAAGCTTGAGAAAGGACATGCCGGCCGAAATACGCATGTACGACATGGCATCGTAGGCCACGAGTGCCGAGTCCATCGAGAGCCGTGCCACGCGCGCCTGGAGCAACGTGGTGCGGGCCGTGGCGTCCTTGAACGCGGACCGCTGGTCGTCGGCCGTGACCGCCTTGCGAATCGACCGTGAGCCACGGGAGCCGCGCCGCCCGGTGGTGTCGGCCGTGGTGTCAGCGGTGCTGTCGCGCACGACCGGCGGCCGGCGATGTGCTGGCCCGATCTGAACCTGCAGGTTCAACGCGAGCATCGCGCCGATGATGAGAATCATGTTCGAAGCCTCCGGAGGGCGCCCTCTATCGATACGGACGAGCCTTCCGGAGGTTTCGAATGCCTGTCGCGCAAAAATATGCCCCTACCGCCACTGCCGGTGAACGCCCGCGACCTGTCCTTCGGAGTTGAGGAACGCCACCAATGAGGCGATCTCGCGCTGCTTGAGGTCCAGCTTCGGCATGCGGGCGCTCGTGCTGGTCGCCTTCGACAGGGGGCTCGAATCAGGGTCGTCGAGAAACGTTGCGACATAGTCCGGCACGTAGCGTTTACCCGTCAGCTCCGGGCCGATCTTCATTCCGTCGACGCCGGCATCTCCGCGCATGTGGCAGGTCACGCAGCCCTTGGCAAAAAAGAGCTTCTGGCCACGTTCGACGTCCGGCATGCTGCGTGGCGCGGGCGCTCCGGCCGCAACGACGCGCAGCGGAAGGAGCGAATTTTCGCTGTCACGAAAACCACTGTGGATGCGTATGGACCAGTAGTCGGCACGCGGGGCGGTCCACGTGGCGATGTAGTGGCCCGGCTGGCTGCCTGCCCTCACGCTGGCAACGGATTCGCTGCCGCCTGCCCTCATCGTTACCCTGGGCGTGAGGTTGGAGAGTAGTGTAACGCCGTGCTGCCGTACCGAAAATGGAATTTCAACTGCCCTTCCTGTGACGACGTACTCGGGGAGATCATCGACCGTAACCACGGCCCATCCGCCAAAAGCGAATGCGGCGATGGGGGCGAGCAGGAGTGCAAAGGTGAGCTTCATGCGGGTAAGCCTCGTGGCGGGAATGCAGGTGTGATGCCGGTGAGCGCTCGAGCGTTGAGCCATCACCAACCGTTCAACAGTTGGCGTTTACAGTCGAAAGCGCACATACTTGCGCGTCCCTAACCGACCTGCGATTGCCACTCATCAGCGCGCGCGAACTCACGAAGGTCTATCCCGGCGTCCGTGCACTCGACGGACTCACCGTCGACATCGAGCCCGGCATCATTGGATTCGTCGGAGCGAATGGTGCAGGGAAGAGCACCTTCCTCCGCATCCTGCTTGGCCTCCTGCGGCCCACGAGTGGAACCGTCACCGTACTGGGTTACGACGTCGAGTCCCAGGCGATGGAGCTCAGGAGCGCCGTTGGATACATGCCCGAGCACGACTGCCTGCCGATCGATGTCAGCGGCACGGATTTCGTGACCCATATGGCGCGCATTTCCGGTTTGCCTTTCACTGCAGCGCGCGAGCGTGCGGCCGAGATGCTGCGGCACGTGGGTCTGCACGAGGAGCGGTACCGCATGATCGGCGGATATTCCACGGGCATGAAACAACGGATCAAGCTGGCGCAGGCGCTGGCGCACGATCCGCAGCTGCTCCTGCTCGACGAGCCGACGAACGGTCTTGATCCGGAGGGACGGGACGAAATGCTCGCGCTGGTCGAGCGCACCGGCCGTGAATTCGGCATCGCCGTCGTGGTGACGTCGCATCTGCTCGGCGAGATCGAGCGGGTGTGCGAGTCGCTCCTGGCCATTGATGGAGGCAAGCTCCAGTACTCCGGGCCGGTCTCGGCATTCACGCAACGCGGCCAGCGGTTGTTCGTCGAGCTCGATGACGACGTGCCCACCTTTGCGAATGCGCTTCGCGAGCGCGGGCTCGACGTGGAAAATACGGGCCGCGAGTTTCGCGTGGCGTTGGCTGACGATTCGATCTACGACGTGGTACGCGATGTCGCCGCGACACTCTCCGCGCCCATCGCCCGGATGGAAGTGTCGCGGCACAAGCTTGAAGAATTGTTTCGGCAGCCGGCCGCGGAGATGACCCATGTCTGAAGTCACGAACACCGGCGCCATCTACGATCTTGGTTACCAGCGGTACGGCGGCGAGCGGCTCGGCCGCTGGTACGCGTTTCGCACGCTGCTCGCGTTTTCGTTTCGCTCGGCATTCGGACTCGGGCGCGGCGAAAAGGCGAAGTCGCTGCCGGTGATCGTCGTCGCGATCGTCTATCTTCCTGCGCTCATCCAGATCGGCGTTGCATCGGCGGCGGGTATGGTCGCCATGATCCACTACGCGGATCATCTCGAGTTCACCGCCTTCCTGCTCGCGCTGTTCACGGCGGCGCAGGCGCCCGAGCTGATCGTCACGGATCGGCAGCAGGGAATTCTCGCCCTCTATCTCTCGCGTCCATTGCGGGGGCTGGACTATGCCATCGCGAAGCTCGTGGCGTTGAGCGGAGCCATGCTGCTGCTCACGCTCGGACCGCAGCTGATCCTCTTCCTGGGCAAGATCTTCATCAGCGACAAGCCGTGGCCGGCATTCGTGGCCGAATATGCGAAGCTCGTGCCCATGGTGGGCGGCACGGTGCTCATCTCGCTGTTCTTCGCGGCAATCGGACTCGGCCTGGCGTCCAATGCGACGCGCCGAGGCTACGCCACCGCAACGGTGATCGCGTTTTTTCTGTTGACCGCTGGGATGTCCGAGATGGTTCGCAATGTAGGGTTCGGAAGCATGCAGCGTTACGCGGTGCTCGGGAATCCCGCGTTGCTGGTATCCGGCTTCTCCCGATGGTTGTTCGAGATCGAGGCCAGGCGCCGTTCTGCCGTGGGGCGTGCGGCGCTCTCTGGTGAGCTGTATCTGTATGTCATCATCGCCGTCACGATCGTGGCGATTGCCATGTTGCTCAATCGCTACCGGCGGAGCGACGCATGAGCACCGGACAGGGCCACAGGGTGGAGCTGCGCAATGTATCGCGCTGGTATGGCAACGTCGTCGCCGTGAACGACGTCAGCTTCACGTTGACGCCCGGCATCACGGGCCTGCTGGGTCCAAACGGCGCCGGCAAGACCACGATTCTTCACACCATGGCTGGCCTGCTGCGGCCTTCGGCGGGGGAGGTGCTCGTGAACGGCGAGGTGCCTGCCGGCAATCCAGACATCTATCGCACCATCGCGCTCGTTCCCGAGCACGAGGCCGTGCAGCCGTTTCTCACGGGCCTGGAGTTCGTGACGATGTGTGCGCGGCTGCAGTCGCTCGCCAATCCCGACGATGCCGCGCGCAGGGCCATTGCCCTCGTGGATCTCGAGGGTGCGATGACACGTCCGGTGTCCACGTACTCGAAGGGAATGCGTCAGCGCATCAAGATTGCCGGCGCCCTGGTGCATGATCCTGGCGTCATCCTGCTCGATGAGCCGTTCAACGGCATGGATCCTCGGCAGCGGCTCCAGATGATCGACATGATGCGCGCATTGGCACGGAGTGGTTGCGTGATCGTGATCAGCTCCCACATTCTTGAGGAGCTGAATGATCTCGCGTCGAACGTGTTGGTGATGGTGGCAGGTCGGCTTGCAGCTGCGGGGCACTTCCGGGAGATCCGCCGCCTCATGACCGACCGCCCCCACACCTTCACGCTTCGGTCGTCGAACGATCGCGCGCTCGCCGCCGCACTCCTCACCGACGAATCGGTATTCGGCGTGGAGCTCGCGCCACACGGTGTGATCGTCCGCACGGCAGATCGCGGTGCGCTCACGCGCAACCTCGCGAGACTCGCGCGCGACGGCGACATCCGTCTCCTCGAGGTTCGTCCAACGGACGAGTCTCTCGAAAGCGTCTTCAGCTACCTGGTGACACGATGAATACCACCGTGATGTGGCTCACGTGCCGCCAGCTGTTCGCGCGCAAGCGGCTCTATCTGGCAGTCATCTTTTCGCTCGTGCCACTCGTCTTCACCCTGTTTTTCCGCTTCTCGTCGGATGATGCGGCGGGCTCGCGGCTCCAGTTCTTCAGCACGTTGTGCCGTGAGATCATCATTGGAACCGTGATGCCACTGGCTGCCGCGGTATTTGGTACCACGGCCTTTGGCGGAGAGGTGGACGACGGCACACTCGTCTACCTGCTGGTCAAGCCGCTCGCCCGCTGGAAGGTGGTGCTGTCCAAGTACGTCGTGGCCGTGCTGTCCACGGTTGGCGTGCTGATCCCGGCGATGGCGTTGCCGTGGTTCGTGCTCAGCGCACCGGAGTTGCCTGCTGACGTATTGAAGGGCTTTCTGCTCGGCGGCGTACTCGGCGCCTCCATTTACTGCGCAATGTTCCTTGTGTTGGGACTCGTCTCGCGGCGCTCGCTTGTGTTGTCGCTCCTGTACTTGATCGCATTCGAGGCGGTGTTGTCGCGAAACCTCGTGGGCGTGAAGTCGCTGTCGGTGCGCGAGTTCTCCGTGGCTGCCTCGCAGGCGGCGGGCAATGGCGCCATCAAGTTGACGGGCTATGTCGTTCCCATGTCGACCGTATGGACAATGAGTGGAATCTTCTTCGTCCTCGCACTTGGCTACGCCCTTCGCACGTTGACGAGATACGAGCTCGCTGAGCGAATCTAGTGGACTGTTTTTGCCGGTAAAAGAGCAGGTCCTTCGCTTCGCTCGAGGACGACACCGCTATTACAACTTGCGTAACAGCCTACAAGGTTGAGGATCGGGATCGTTCGAGAATCTCCCGACACGCGCGCAGCGCGTGCGGGATGACATCGCGGTGGGCGCGTGTGGGAGAACATCGCGGTGGGCGTGTGCGGGACGACGAGCACGATGGATCTTAGCGTGGGGGTTGCAGATTCGTTGTCATCCCGCAGGAGCGACTTTTCGATTCGTTGTCATCCCGCAGGAGCGAAGCGACTGTCGGGAGAAACTGTCCTGATCCTTGCGCCTGACTTCCTCACAGGCGCTCGCTGACAGGCACCGTGGTCGTATCCGGCGGCGGCGCGGTTGCCTGCAACCGCATGCGGACCACCGACAGCTTCAACCGGTCCGTACCCCACAAATGCGTACGGTCAACAACAAGCGGTTGCACGAACTCGGAGACGTCCACCGTCGCGAGAGGCTCGCCGCGCTCATCGAGAATGAGTGCCGACTGGGTCTTGCTCGTATCGTTCATGGAGCGGAGCATCACCCACGTGGACTGATCGCGTCCGGCAACGAGTCCCGCAACGAACGACCTGAACTCCGGGATCTTCTGTGCGAGCTTCGCGCGGATATCCTCGGCGGTGTTGTCGCCAAATGCCTTGACGGTGGCGAGCGCACTATCCACGCTCTTCTTGTTCACACGCACCACGGGCATGGGATACCTTCGGCTGAACACCGTGTCGCCATTCTCGTTGAGCGACGTGACACGAAATGTGCCGCTGTCCGCCGCAGTCGTGCCCGGCTTCACGAATACAATGCGCTTTCCGTCGCCGGATACTTTCCAGAAGCTGCGGCTCACCACCGGCGCCTGCATGACGTGCTCCGACCGTCCGGCACCACGTAGCCACAGATTTCCGTCGTCGTCGTCGAAGGTCGCGATGAGCCGCTTCACCGCCCCGTCCTTGTCGATGCGAACCAGGTGTGATGCGGTCTTGTCGAAGCCGGGGGTATCCAACAGTGTGCGCGGCCGCTCGGGCCGCACCAGCAGCGAGCTGTCCGCATACACGCCAAATACGGTCATGCTCGCGAACAAGGGATACTTGCGGCGATCGGCCCAGTGCGGATACACCCACGTGGGGTACGACATTGTCTTCACGATCTTGCCACCGCCGTCCAGCAGCACCACCTGCTTGAAGCGCGGGTCACTGATCCAGAACATGCTGCCAAGCCAGCCCGCATGCTCGATCCAGCCAATCTCGCCTTCGCGGTCCGCGAGCGTGACCTTCACCGGCATTGTCTTGCCGAGTGAATCGAAGAATCGGACGTCGCCGTAATAACTCATCGTGTAAAGGATGCGGCCATCAGGCCCAACGTAAATCATGCCCTTGGAGTTCGCACCGCCGTTGCCAGCGGTATTGAGCTGGCGTGCTGCAATGGTGAGCTCTGGCGCGAGGTACAGCCTGGGCACCGGCTTTTGCGCCGGCACGGATGCAGGCAGCAGCGCCAGAAGTGCAGCAGCAATCGATCTATTCATCGTTCCCGAGTCCAGAGCAGGAGTGTCCCGCATTGCGAGTTTCTTCGAGCGAATTCAGGTGGTACTGGCTGCGAGCTCGGATAGAACTCAACGCCCGACAAGCTGGCGGTCTGAAAAAAGTTGATATCCGGCGGCACTTCGGTGTTAGTCAGCCCCGCAGCGGGTTTCGTATCTTGTTGGCCCGGGCCGTCCCCAAGGGCGAGCGGATAGATGGGACGGCCATCCATGAAAACAGAGACGTAACACGTGGGCATCCTGCACGAATTCATCGGCCCCTGGCAGCTTCGTGTCGACGATACCAGATGCATCTGTCCCGACGCGCCCGGTACCAACGTTGCGCCGCCCATGCGGCTCAGGAGAATGCTGCTCAGCGGACGGTCCCCAACTGCACGAAGGAGGCTGTCCGACACGAAGTAACCACTGGTCTTTCTCAAGCGCCGCTCCTCGAAGTAGCGATAACCGGACGACGTCCCCTTCAGGCTCGCAGCGTTGACAGTCACTCCGGCGAGCACTGTGCTCTCGCGACCGAGGACGAAGTCCCGCCGGCGAATCTGGCCAGCGGCAAGCAATACCCTGTCGCGCTTCACGCCATAGCCGAGGCTGCGTACCTGCAGCAGTGCCGGACCGGCAGGAATGCTGTCTACGCGAAAGAGACCGAGCGAATCTGTCGTAGCATGCCGGTCAACCGTTGGAATCCAGACTTCCGCGCCAACAATGGGAGAGCCACTGCCTTCGTCGGTGATGCGACCACTTACAGATGCCAGCTTTTGACCGGCGAGCCGCGTGATCGCACCGATATCGAGTGCCCAGTCCAGCTCCTGCAGCAACACACCTTTCTTCACCGGCACGACGATGTCCGCGAAGTCATAGCCGAAGCGGCTCGCCGTCAGCGTCACGCTTTCCACAGAGGGTACCGCACATACCGTAAAGCGTCCCTCCGCATCCACAACCGCGGCGCGCGAGTCGGTTGGCACAAACACCCGGCCCGTTTTCCATGATGCCATGATGCTCACGTTCCGCGGCAGCGGAACGGGGCTGTGTCCGTCACCAATTCGTCCAAAAATGGTCGACGTCCGGGGAAGCGCGTCCGTCCCGGCACACACTGCCCTTACGAGATCTATGGGACCGGGCAGCTCGAAGCGTACGTCGGCACTGGAATCGGGAAATACCTCGAACTCGCTCTGTGATATCCTCGGGTCGATGAACGTCGCGAGCGTGGTATCGATCGCAGCGGCGCGATATCGCCCGGGCAACATGGGAAACAGGCTGACGCGACCCTGCCGGTCCGAGACGAGCGTGTCCGGAAATGCCTCGAATACGACGCGCATGTCGTGCAAGGGCGTTGAGGTGTTCTGCTCGAATACATGTCCCGTGAACGGCATGAGCGATGATACCCACCGTGAGCTGTCGGCCCACTGTGCCGTGAGCACCACTCCTCCCGCTTCACTTGTCTGGAACGGAATGCGTCGCTGTCCAAAGGTGCCCACCTGGTTCTCGCGCGCTGCCATCGTTCGGCTCGAGGTATCGATCACCGGAAGACGAATGACCCAGTCCTTGATGAACGAGACGCCGTTGGGCATCGTGCGAAACGCGAGCAGCCCGCCGGCGTTCACTTTTTTGAATGCGTTCTCGCCGTCGGTGTACAGAAATTCGATGGAGTGGAGCGCCGGGACACTCGCCTCCATCCAGAGCGTCCCCGCCACGTCCACGACCTTGTCTCGGCCGCGTACCGGCTCGAACGCCAGCCCGATCAGGCCGGCGTGCGAGTCCAGTCCCTGCTTTACGTTGAAGCAGTGCGTCGCCGCAAAGGTATCGTCGAGCAAAACGTCCGCGTCGGGTGCACGAAAGATCTGCTCGCCCGCGGAGCCCACGTCGATGTATCCGAATGTGGCCAGGGCAAAAGGAGGCTCGCCGGCAAGGAACGGCCGAGTCGTCCGCCCTGTTGCAACTGCTTGCGTCTGGCGGATGACTCGCCTGCTCCCGTCGTCGATCACGCGCTGATAGCTCATGATGGACGCCTGCGCCGGCAGCGCATCGCGTGCGACCACCGTGGACATCAATCCCGCACGGGCCTGCTCCCACAGAGAGAGCGCACCAGTGCGGTCGATATCGGACGAACAGAGCCGGTTATCATTAACTACAGTTGTAGTCAAGAGGGTTGCCACGCGTTGCATGGCGACGTCGAGCACAAGAACCGGGCCTCGCTCATGCGACAGAATCACCGTATGGGGTTGGAAGCCCAACCGCACGATGCGAAGGTGTGTGGCGTTCGCCGGCAGCTCCATGGTATAGCGGCCCGCGTCACCGGAGATCGTGCGCGCGAGTGTGCGATGCGCGGAGTCGAGTGCGCTCACCACCGCACTACTGAGCACTCCCGCCGTTGCACTGTCGCGAACTACTCCCATTGCTCGCTGCGCGAATGCTGTTGGCGACAGGAGCAGCCACAGCGCCGCAGCGGCAGATACTCGCCGTTGCATGTTCATGTCGTTAACCCATGATAGGGGAACATGTTGAATGTTGGCGTCAATGTGCCACGCCCGCCACCCTTGGCGCACCGCCACCTATCTTTCAGCCATACTCCAGCACCCCCGCATCGTGACTGATCTCGGCACCGTCGCCCGGCAGGCGCTCCAGAACGATCATTTCGAGCCCGATCTCGACGCTGCAGCTAGGCAGCAGCTCGCGGCGCTCCGGCCACCACAACAAACGCCCGACCTCCAGGATCTGCGTGCGCTCCTCTGGAGCTCCATCGACAATGCCGAATCGCGCGACCTGGACCAGATCGAGTTTGCGGAGTCGTTGGCTGATGGGGGAATTCGCCTGCTTGTGGGCATTGCCGACGTCGACGTCATTGTCGAAAAAAATTCCGCGCTCGACGAACATGCCATGGCCAACGCCACGTCGGTGTATACTGGCGTGGCGGTGTATTCCATGCTGCCGGTGGAGATTTCCACCGGACTGACGTCGCTGAACCAGGACGAAGACCGCATCGTGCTCGTCATCGAGCTGATCCTGCAGGCCGATGGCACACCGCGGTCGCGCGACGTCTACCGGGCCATCGCCACCAATCACGCCAAGCTCGCCTACGAGAGCGTGGGCTCGTGGCTCGAGGGACGCGGACCACTGCCGGATGTCGTTGCCAAAACGCCTGGTCTCGAGCAGCAGCTCTGGCTTCAGGATCGTGCCGCAAGCCTGCTCAAGTCCCTGCGGCAGAAGGCCGGCGCGCTGGAGTTCGATACGATCGAAGCCACGCCCGTTGGTGAAAATGGGAAGGTAAAATCACTCGCGGTAACGAGAAAGAACCGCGCCCGCGATCTCATCGAGGATTTCATGATCGCGGCGAACGTGGTCATTGCGCAGTATCTCGCCGAGCAGCAGCGATCGGCCATTCGGCGGGTGGTGCGCGAGCCCAAGCGGTGGAACCGCATCGTTGAAATCGCCAGGACATTTGGCGTGGCGCTTCCGGCCGCCGCGAATGCCAGGGCGCTTCAGGATTTCCTCGGCGCGCGCCGCGCGGTGGACCCGCTTCGGTTTGCGGATCTTTCGCTGAGCATCGTGAAGCTGCTCGGGCCTGGCGAATACGTGGTGGACCTTCCCGGTCCCGCCGACGACCAGGGCCACTTTGGTTTGGCGGCGTCGGATTATGCGCACGCCACGGCGCCCAACCGCCGGTACGCCGATCTCGTGACCCAACGGCTCGTGAAGGCAGCCATTGCGGGTACGCCGGCGCCCTATACGAACGCAGAGCTGACGACCATCGCAAAGCGATGCACCGAGCGCGAAAACGCGGCAAACCATGTGGAGCGCATTGTCCGGAAGGCGGCGGCCGCCATTCTGCTTGCGAATCGTATCGGCGATACGTTCGACGCGATCGTCACCGGCGTGAACAAGGACGGCACCTATGTGCGCCTTCTTTCACCGCCGGCCGAGGGCAGAGTGCTGCACGGCCAGCAAGGGATGGACGTGGGCGAACGCGTACGCGTGCGGCTCACCCATACCGATGCCGCGCGCGGCTTCATCGATTTCGAGGGCGCTGCCTGAGAGAGACGATGCCGATTTGCCGTCTCGAGCGAAGCGAAGGACCCGGCTGATTGCCCATCGATCTCGCAGTGCACACATTTCACTCAGCCAACTCCTTCTTCCAGACCATCCGTGCGCCGCTCCTCACTTCTTTTCGCGCTCGCCGCCAGCCTTCCGGTTGCCGCAGCTGCGAACGCCCAAACCGTCAAGCCCGTTTGGCCCGACGAAGGCCCCTTCAAGTGGGCGCCGCGTCCCACGGTCACGGACATCACCGCCAACGACCTGCGTACGCGACTCTACCAGTTTGCGGACGATTCCATGTCCGGCCGCCGCATCGGCGAGCCTGGCAACTACAAGGGCACCGACTACATCGCGCGCGAGTTCAAGCGTCTTGGCCTCAAGCCAGCTGGTGACAACGGCACGTACTTCCAGGACCTCGCGTTTGGCCCCATGGGCTTCGACAGCACCTCGGCCAGGCTGGTGGCAGGAACGGCGTCGCTCGGGCCAAAATCCAACTGGATTCCACTCGCGCCAACCGCACTGAATGGCTACGCCGCCAAGGTCGACCTCGCCAACGTGCCAACGGTGTTTGCCGGACGGTGGGGTGACTCCACCGCCATTGATCCCTCCATGTTGAAGGGAAAGATCGCCGTCTTTACTGCGAGCCCTGCAGCGGTTGGGCTCGGGGCCCCACGCCCCGCGGTATTACTCCGGTGTGACTCGGTGCCGGACAAGTTTGGTGCAGCCGCCGCAGCGAAAGTCGAAGCGGCGGCGCGCGATGCTGCCGCCGCCAACGGTGGCGGTCGCGGCGCTGGTGCAGGCGGCAGGGCAGGCGGTGCAGGCGGCGTCCGCGACGGCCGCGCTCAGGCCGGCGGTGCCGTCGGCGTCCTCATCATCGGGCTCGACTCCGCATCGGCAGCCATCATCAGCGGCGCCTTCAACGGCCGCATGGCGATGCAGCCCGCCCAGCCGTTCGCCGGGACGTTCAGCGCGGCGGCAATTTCCCGATCGGCCGCCACCACAATCTTCGGCAAGCCGGTCGACCAGCTTACACTCGGCATGGCCGGGCTGCCCGTTACGGAAAGCTGGAGTTACGACTGGCACATCTCGAAGACGCCGGGCCGCAATGTGATCGCCATGCTTCCCGGCTCCGATCCGTCGCGGGCCGCCGAGTACGTCGTGGTGGGCGCGCACAATGATCATGTGGGTACGAACGCCGCGTCCGTCGATCATGATTCCCTGCGCGCCGTGAACTACGTGACGCGCAAGCAGGGCAACAACGATCCATCCTGCCGCCCCACCGCCGAGCAGCAGTACCAGATCGACTCGCTCATCGCGCGCGCGCACAAGATTCGTCCCGTGCGCCGGGATTCCATCATGAACGGGGCCGACGACGACGGTTCCGGTACAGTCGTCCTCCTCGAAATCGCCGAGAAGTTCGCAAAGGAAAAACCGGCCCGCTCCATCGTCTTCATCTCGCACGAAGGCGAGGAGGCCGGCCTCCTGGGCTCCAAGTGGTTCGTCGATCATCCGACCATTCCACTCAAGTCCATCGTCGCCGTGCACAACATGGACATGCTTGGCAAGGGCCGCGCGGACCAGGTGAAGTTTGGCGGACCCGCGTCCGTGCAAACACTCGGCTCGCGTCGCCTCTCGCGCGAGTTCGGCGACATGATCGACTCCGTCAATGCCACGCGCAGCGAAGTCATGGCCATCGACAAGACGTGGGACGTCGTCGCCAACCCGATGAACCGCTTCTGCCGCAGCGACCAGGTGAACTACGTGAACAAGGAAATTCCCACGACGTACTTCTCGCTCGGGTACGCGCTCGATTACCACCAGGCGACGGACGAGCCGCAGTACATCGAGTACGATCATACCGCGCGGCTGGCGCGCTTCATTCACGACGTGATGCTGGCAATTGCGAACAGGAAGGACCGCCTCGCCATCACGGGGCCCGACGTGCCGTACCCGAGCTGCGGCCACTAAACCCGTGCGGCGAACGAAGACTGCGCGCATCGTGAGACACCATGCGATGCGCGCATTTTTTCTGGGCACCGTGGCCGCCTGTCGTGCGGCACCCGGGCCGGTGGCACCCGCACCCGCCGCGCAAAATCCCTCGCCAATGGTGGAGACGTCGCGTCCACACGAGCGAGTCGACACATTGGATGTGCGTGGCACGCACACGATAATCACGGGGCTGCTCACGCGGCCGGTGGACGTCTTCGTCACCCAGGGAACGCGCGTCGACCAGCCTGTCACGCTGCTCGTGCATTTCATGGGGGCCTACGGACCAGTGGCGCATGCCGTCTCGCAACTGGGGCCCGGCTATGTGCTCGCCTTCGTCTATCTCGGTGCCGGCGGAAGTGCGTACGAACGTCCGCTGCTCGACACGCTCGTATTCCCGCGGCTCATCGCTCGCGTTGCCGAAGAGATTCGTGTTCCGCGCTTCGGCAAGGTGTACATCAGCGGCTTCAGCGCCGGCTACGGTGCGGCGCGCGCAATTCTCTCCAACGATCGTCTCGCCGGTCTCGTTGCCGGTGTTCTCCTGCTTGACGGAATGCACGCCGGCTACGTGCCCGATCGCACCGTGCTCTCGGCGGGTGGCAGCATCGATACGATGAACATGACGTCATTCGGGAAATTCGCGCGACGTGCGGTTCGTGGGGAGACAAGGTTCGTGATAACGCACTCCGAGATCTTTCCGGGGACGTTCGCGAGTACGACCGAGACGGCCGACTACCTCATTGCCAGTCTCGGGTTGAAGCGGGCCCGCGTTCTCCGTGACGGGCCCCTTGGCATGCAGCAGACCAGCGACGTGGTGGCTGGTGGCTTTCGGGTGCTGGGCTTTGCAGGGAACGCAGGGCCGGATCATATCGATCACCTGCACGGAGTGTACGCATTCCTGGGACTGCTGGTTCGCGATTTTCCGTAAGGAGTCGAATGATCCGGCGTAACGGCGTTATTCGTGACCGCCGCGAAGAGGTTTTGCATGCCCGCACGAGAGGTGCGACAAGCCAAGCTAGTTAATGGCTGATCGCAACGAACCAGGCGCCGATGATCGCCCCCGGTGTTGGCCGCGTTCCCGCTGGCGACCCAGCCGGCGCCGGCGTGGATGGCCCACGCTCCGGCTGAAACAGGTACGCCCTGTGCGAGGCGGCATCCACCGCAATCGTCTTCGCGCCGCGCACTGTCGGCACCGTCGCCACAACCGTGTACTTGTCCGGTGAATTCTGTCTTACCACCGTGACGTTGCCCGCCGCGCCGGATGGGATGTAGATCAGCTTCTCCGAGGCATCATAGCCGAGCGCGTCAACGCCGTCGCCATTCGCGATGTTCGCCACGACCTTGCCCGACGTCGCATCCACAACCACCGACGTCTTGCCGCAGCCGGCGAACAACCGATTCGACGGCGCATCATACGCCAGGCCAGTGGGGCCATCGCACGGCGCAAGCGGCCACGAAGCCGTCGTCTTCATCGTCTTCACGTCGATCACCTGCATCGTGTTCTTGCTCTCGTTCACGACGAAGATGTGTCCCTTGCCATCGGCCATCGCGCCCTCGGGCGCGTTATCCTCGAGCTCCGCCGTACCCAGAATGTCACCCGATGCGGGGTCGAGCGAGATGGCAGTACCCGGCTTGCTGTGGTTCGTCAGGATGATCCTGTCGTCGTAGGCGTCGTACATGATGCCATCGAGACCACCCACCTTGATGGGCACCTTCTTGATGAACGCCAGTGTCTTGAGATCGAAGATCGTGACGCTCGAGTCGCCGGCATTCGTCGTGAAGCCGTGATTGTGCCTGGGTGCGAGTCCGATGCCGTGCATGCGCGGCGTGTTCGGGATGTCGCCAAGCACCTGGCCCGTCATGCCGTCAACGACCATCACGTGCGTTTGCCGGGAGATGAACACGCGATTCGTTCCCTGCTCGGCCGTGACGTAATCCGTGCCGCCCTCTCCGCCGATGTTCCACTTTTCCATCTTGAACGTCTGCGCATGCGCAGCGCCCGACGCGACCAGCATGACGCCAGCAAGGGCGACACTCAATGTTCTGGACATACGATCCTCGAGAGATGAATACGGTCCGCTGTGAACCGCGCGTCTCCAGTCTACCTGACCGAACCTGTCGGGAGGGTGACAGGGTTGTCTCAGGCCGGTGTCATCACGGCGCCCTGCACGACGGTGGACACCACGCGGCGGTCAGCCCGGGTCGCCGCCCACTTCACTCACGCCGGGCGAATGCTTGCCGCTCTTCATGGCAACCATGCCCACGCCGGCGCACACGAGCAGGAAGAACAGGCCCACCGCCGCGATCTGCCACTTGATGTTCCGCTTGCGGTAGTACTCGTCCTCGAGCTCCGCATGGCTCTTGGGGGCCGGCGGTAGCGGCTCCATGGGCATGGACGGCAGCTGCACGCCACGGCCGCAACGGCACTTGGCCACGAACCCGACCTGCTCGGCCGTGTAGTGGAGGTACTCACCGCACTTGCACTTGATGCTGGCCATCTTGGCCGGCACCCCCTTGGGTGCGGACGTCTTTGCTCTGCTGCTGGCCATTCCTGAATCTGACGAATTGGGGCGACAAACGACAGCCCAGATGCTCTACCAGACCACGGAAACGCCATACTGGGCAAACGCCCCGTCGCGCGACACCAGCGCGAGCCGCTCGCCCACGGCCGTGGCAAGAAGCAGCCGGTCGAACGGATCCCGGTGGTAGTGCGGCAGGGCGCCAAGTGTGACGACATGCCTGAGCTGGATGGGGAGCAGCCTTGCACGGATGGCCGCGAGACCCTCCGAGAAAACGCTCTCCAGCGAGGTGCGCAGGTGGACGCGTCCCAGCCCCTGAAGGATGGCAAGCTCCCACGCGCTGACCATGCTGACGTACACGTCCGCCGACGGATTCATGACGGCGGCACGTGCACGCACGGACAAGCGCGAAGGGTCGGCCAACGCCCACACGAGCGTGTGCGTGTCCAGAAGCAACCTCACGGCGCGCGGGGTTTCCGCCGCGGCTCAGCCACCCGCGGCGCCCTTACCGGAACAGCTGTGGCCGGAAACGGCAACTCGCCGCCCACTCCTTCGAACGCATCCATCAACCACGCGGGCGTCTCGAATGCATCCTCGGAAATCCACAGCTTGCCGGCAAATGCGCCAAGCTGGCGCGGCGCGGCGGTGGATGCATACGGAACAAGCCTGGCAACCGGCACCCCATCCCTGGCAATCACGATCTCCTCCCCATTGGCGACGCGAACAAGCAACCTGGAAAGGTTAGTCTTGGCCGCGTGGACATTCATCACCTCATTCATGCATGCCCCATCATTTGAGTGTGAACACGTGGACCATATACTTAGTTCTCAACTTAGTCCACACCAAGCCTGTTTGCAACGTATCATGCGGAAACGGCAACGCTCCAGACACAGAGTGTCTGGAGCGTTGCCGCAAACTATTTACCTGTAACGACTTAGCGCACGCATGCTCCGGCAACGCCGCGTGGCCCTTGCGCCGCTTGCTCCACAGCCGCTACCCGTGGCCACGCATTGTCCGACGGGTCGCGGTCGGGAAATCGACAGCCTGGATCCAGCACCACCCGCTCGATCTTCCTGGCGCCAAAATCCAGCGTCGCCTTGAAGGTACGGCTGCCGGCAAACCAGACGTCTGCTGGCCAGGTGAGAATGGCCGTCGTGCTATCGGCCATCACGGCATTCGGCAGCTTCCTGATCGCCGGACCCTTTGCGGCGAACTCCACCTTGAGCACCACGGGTGACGGCATCTGACCCGCCTGATGCACGGTGACCGTGGTCTTTGTTCCCGACGTCGACACACCCTGAATGGAGCCGTCAACGCTCTCGGTAGTGAAGAGCCAGTAGTACCAGAACCAGCTCAGATCCTTGTTCAACGCCTTGTTCATGAAGAACATGTAGTCCCACGGCGACGGATGCTTGAACATCCAGGTCTTGCCCCACTCGCTCTGCGCGCGCTGCACCGCACTGTCCCCCACGATGCCGCCGAGCATCGAGAGCATCAGCGGCGTCTTGGAGTAGGTGGTGAAGCCGTAGCGCGACGGCCCATCGTAATTGGCGTTCCACATCATGGGCGGCTCGGCCTCATCGCCGCTCACGCTGCCGTACGACTGCCCGAGCCGATCGAGCACAGGGGCGATTTTCCGGCTGTCCGCGCCGGATAGAATGTTCATGTACTGGTTGAAGCCTTCGTCCATCCAGCCATACCACGTCTCATTGTTGCTCACGGTCATCGGCCACCACTGGTGGCCGGTCTCGTGATCGGCCGCACCCTGGTTGGAGTTGATCACCATGGGGTATTCCATGCCCGCACTCGGCCCGTCCTGCAGCGTCATCTGCGGGAACTGGAATGGGAACCAGAGTGCCGAGTAGAACTCGAGGGCGTGGCGGGTGATCGGGCCGGCGTTGGCATACAGGGCGGAGTCTCCCGGAAGGAAGTACATGTTCACGGGAATGCGGCTCTTGCCGGGAATCGTCGCGCGTGTCGCCGTCCAGTTGAGCTTCTTCCCGGTGACCCATGCGAAATCGTTCACCGTGTCGGCAACGAAATGCCACACGAGACGATCGCCCGCGGCGGTTGCCTGGCCTGCACCCACCTCCGGAGTGCCGACGATGGTGCGGACGTCATCGCTCTCGAGCACGTGCGTGAGCCGCTCGCGAGCGGCAGATGTCAGCACGTCCTGCGGATTCTGGAGAACGCCTGTTCCGCCAACGATCCAGCCCGCGGGCACATCGATGCGGACGTCGAACTTTCCAAAGTTGTTGTAGAACTCGGAGGGGCCGACGTAGAGCTCGGGGTCCCAGCCGCGCAGGTCGTCGTACACGGCGACGCGCGGGTACCACTGCGTTGGCTGGTAAAGTGTATCTGCCCAGCGCTGGGTCATGCGATGGTTCGCGCCGGGCCCGCCGGGCACCTTGTGCGACCAGTCGATTTCCAGCGTAGCCGTGCCTTTGGCAGGAATGGGTTTTACGAGGGAGATCGTTGCGCGGGTGGTGTTTAGACCGACGACACGATTCTCTGTAGGCGCGGCCGGTGCGCCGCCTCCGCGTCCACCGCCGCGGCCCACCGGTGCAAGGTTGACGGGCGCGCCGTTCACCGTCATCCGCGAGATGACGAAACCATCGGTCACCTCGGCGGGGGTCCACGGTGCGGCATGTGGATTCTGCGCGATGAAGAGATTCATGTCGAGCCGCATCACGATGGCCGAGAGCGAATCGGCGGTGTTGTTCTGCACCACGATCGTCTCGTGCCCCGCAATGCGCGACGTGCTCGGGTCGAGCTTCGCATTGATCGTGTAATCCGTGCGCAGCTGCGCGTAGTTGCGCCCGGGCCGTCCGGTGGAATCGCGTGTTCCGGCCGCAAATGCACGGCGGATGGCGTTGGTCATCGGGATGTCGCGTCGAACGGCGCGCTCGGGGAGTTGCGCGCTCGCGCCGGCCGACGCGAGAAGTGAAACAGCCATGAGAAAACGGTGTGACATGGGCTCCTCGGGTTATCGCAAAAGTTAGCCCCGAGGAGCAGTGCACGCGACCAATGTTCGGGCTGTCAAGGTTTGATGTCGGACGCACTGAAGATCTGGCGGACTTCCGCCACGCCGTCCCAGCCGGGCCAGTGCTCCACGTGGATTTCCATGAACCGCTTCGTCCACTTCAGCACTTCTTCCTTGGAGCTCACCTCGTAGACCGCGTAGCCGCCCACTACTTCCTTCGACTCGGCGAATGGGCCGTCCACGATGCTGATCTTGCCCTGTCTGATGCGGACGCGCGCGCCGGCCGGTGTCTTGTGCAGCCCACCCTGCTCCACGAGCACGCCGGACTTCATCGCCTCCTCTCCGAGCTTCATGATGGCGCCGAACAGTGCCGGTGGCGGTGGACCAAGTGTCTCGTCGGAGCTGACCATCGTCATGAACTTCATGCGTGCCCTCAAAAAATAGGTAAAAGTTTGTCGCCGTTTCCGGCCTGGAGGAGCGTTGTGCGGAACGTCCGGATGTCTTCGCCAGGATTTCAGGCCGCTGGAGCTGGCGAAGCACTGAGCAAGGAGCGGAGGCGTGCGTCGCGAAGGTAGAGACCGCCCCAGAGCATCGCGGCTACATACGTGGGAAAGAGGGTGTGGCTGAAGAGGGGATTGCCGACGCGCACGTGGCTAGCGACGGCGCCGCCCAGGTAGCCGGTCAGGAGCACGGCGCCGAGGAAAGAGGTGCGCGGAACGATATAGAGGACGAGACAGGCCAGCTGGAGCAGGCCGATGCCAAGGACTACATCTGGCGGAAATCCCAGCTCCACCGTGCCTTTGATCGCTGGCGCCGCCTGAAGCACCTTGATGGTCGCGTCAAAGAGCAGGAAGGCGACCGAGAGTCCTGTCAGGATGCGCGCTGTCCAGCGCCGGGTGTTAACTGGCATGTGGTCCTTGTTTGGGGTTACTGAGACGTCGAATGAGTGATGCAGCAATCGACAAATTTGACAAGTGCTTGGCATTGAACGACTTGGCAAGTCAAAGCCAACGGTGCTCCCGTTGGATGTCATGGTCGCACAGCGGCGGTTGCCAAGATATGGTACTGCAATACGCAGGAAATACATGCAAAATGCGTCGGTGTCCATAAAATGCACACTCGACAAAGCGACCGAATTGCTTGCGACAACCTGACAATCGTAGATTACACAGCGTGCCAAGATCGGTCATTTCGTCCGTATTGCAATGTCGTAACGGATGGTATCAGCATTGCCTTGGCATCGGCCATCGCAGAACGCTCGGTAATAGACCTGACCCATCACCTGAGAGATTGACCATGCGAATGCCGATGACGGCGCGCCGCAACGCACCACGCTTCGCCCTGACGCTCACCGCCGTATTCATCGGCGCATGCAGCGCCGACAGTACGGCCCCCTCCACCGCAGCACCACCGGCTGGCGCAACCATGGTCGTGCCGGGTGCCTCCAGCAAGGCGCTCGTTGGCGGCATCGATGGCACCTATGTCGTCGTGTTCGACCCGCGCGTGGACCAGACGTTCGCCATGGGGCCGAACACCCTCAAGATGCCGGCGAACTCCGTCTGCAATCTGCTCACCTCCGGATACGGCACCAGCCACTGGAACCAGTCGTGCACGCCCCAGACGCTGCCCGTGACGATGACGGTGACCATCAAGGGCTCCAACGGCGACAAGCCGCAGATCGACTTCCTGCCGGCCATGCGCTTCAATCCGGCCAAGAACGTTCAGCTCACGCTGTATTACTCCAAGGCCAACAAAGGCGACGCCGATAACCGCGTCATGCTGTACTGCCCGGACCACGGCAAGTGCATTGACGAGTCGCTCACGGATGCGAGCGTGAAATCCTTCACCGACGCCACCGCACAGATCGTGTGGCGCCGCATCAAGCACTTTAGCGGATACGTCATTGCCGGCGGCCGTGACAGTGAAGGCGGCGATCAGTAAGCGCTCTCGCTCCAACTTCCTCATTGACTGCGACCATGCGGTGCCCCAGGGCGCCGCGCCACTGGAGATTCTCATGTCACGCACACCTTGCATCACCACCGTGGTGCGCCACGGACCAGCTCCGATCGACACCTCAGGCTACATAATCGCTTCGAGCTGACGATACCTAATACCGGCCGGTGTGCGCACGCACACTGACCGGTTTCCCCTTGCACGCCCACAAGGGTCTTTGAGTGATGGACAGCACCGCATCCGCCAGGCAACACTTGTGGCTCGTGGAAGAGCCGCTGGTCAGGCAAACGACGACAGAACTCATCGAGGAGGCACGCACCCTCGATAAACTCGGGCGCCGGAGCGAGGCGCGTGCCCAGTACGAGCTTGCCATTCGCTCGCTGCCGCGCAACTCGCATGCGATGTCGTCCATGCTGCTGCGCTGGATCGCGCGCACGTACGAGGTGGACACGGACTACGCGGCTGCCGAAGACTGTGCCATCGCCGCCGTAGCCAGTGCCGAAGTGGCGAACGACCGCAACGCACTCGGCCACGCGTTGAACATGCTCGGTGCAGTCGCATGGCGGCAGGGCGACCTCGATCGCGCGGCGCAACTGTTCCACGAAGCGCTCGAGCGCGGCACCACGTCCACCGACCCGCGCCTGCAGGTGGACGTCATGACGAACCTTGGCACCATGGCGGGGATTCGCGGTGACTTCCGCGAGGCGCTGCGCTTCTTCCAGGACGCGCTCGCCCATGGACGGCTGCACTCATTGCTCGACAACATCGTCATCGCACTCAACAACCTCGGCCTCACCAATACCGCGTTGGGCCGACTCGATGCGGCGGACGATGCGTTCACGGAGGCGCTCACGATTGCCGACGCGCTGGGCGGCATGTCCACGCGCGTGCAGCTCGAGGTGAACAGCGCCGCACTGCAAATCGAGAAGCGAGACTTTGCCGCCGCGAAGCAGCGCTGCGACCGCGCCATGGCGCTGGCCGAACATCTGGATGACGCGCGGGCAAATGGTGAGGCGGCAAAGGTGTACGGCGTCATCGCTCGCGAGACGCACGACTTCGTGGGTGCGGAATCGCACCTGACGTCGGCCCGGGACATCGCAGCCGCGGCAAATGATCTCATGCTCGAGGGCAGCGCGAATCGCGAGCTCGCGGTGCTGTTTGCGGAGCTCGGGCGCAATCGCGAGACGCTGCTGGCGCTGAATCGTGCGCATGCATGCTTTACGCAGTTGCGCTCACGCCACGAGCTTGCCGACGTGGGCCGACGGATGTCGCGCCTCGAGGGCGACTTCCTTGACGTCGTGCGCAAGTGGGGCGAATCAATCGAAGGCAAGGACCATCACACGCAAGGTCACTGCGAGCGTGTTGCGGATCTTGCCGTAGCACTGGCCGCGCATGCGGGTCTGGACGAAACGTCACTCTTCTGGTTCCGTATTGGCGCGTTGTTGCACGACGTGGGCAAGCTGATCGTTCCGGCGGAAGTGCTGAACAAAGCGGGTAAGCTCACGGAAGACGAGTGGGCGCTGGTGCGGCAGCATCCGGCGGCGGGTGAGAAGCTGCTTGCCGACGTGCAGTTTCCGTGGGACGTGGCGCCCATGGTGCGAAGTCACCACGAGCGGTGGGACGGGCAGGGATATCCCGACGGCTTGAGCGGAGAGAACATTCCACTGGCCGCTCGCATTCTCTGTGTTGCCGACGTCTACGACGCGTTGACGACGTCGCGCAGCTACAAGCGTGCGTTCTCGCAGATAGAAGCTGTCGAGATCATGCGCCGAGAGGTAGGGCGGCAGTTTGATCCTGGGTTGTTTGCGCGATTCGAGGAGCTGGTGCGCCGCGGCAATGTCAGTGCGCCGGTGGCAACGCCACGTCGCACACCGGTGCGCCGCACGAACGCCCAGGCCCGCCCCGCGATGTCGGAAGAAGACGATCTCACGGGCGCGCTGGTGCGCCGCGCGTTCGTGAATGTCACGTCGGCGGTGCTGGCGGAGCGCAAGCGCGCGGGCGCACCCGTGTCGCTCCTGGTCATCGATGTGGACCAGTTCAAGCAGGTCAACGACACCTTTGGCCACCTGGCCGGCGACGATGCGTTGCGGCTGGTGGCGGGTGTGATGCGGGATTCGCTGCGGCCGGGCCAGTACGTGGGCCGCTACGCGGGCGATGAATTTGTCATCCTGCTGCCCGGGCTGGATGCGGCTGGTGCAGGTGCAGTGGCGGAAGAAATTCGCCGGACCACGGCGGCCATGCCGGTGCCCTTGCGCCAAGAGCCCGACCGCAAGCTGCAGGTAACGCTGTCCATCGGTGTCGCCACGGCGCCGGATCATGGCGATTC
This sequence comes from Gemmatimonadota bacterium, assembly GCA_028287285.1. Taxonomy (GTDB): domain Bacteria; phylum Gemmatimonadota; class Gemmatimonadetes; order Gemmatimonadales; family Gemmatimonadaceae; genus AG11. The sequence continues at coordinate 13,975 of JAQBPY010000185.1, read as the reverse complement.
CTTCGATGCCCTGTTCAATACTGCGGACCGCGCGCTCTTTGACGCGAAGCGTGCGGGCCGCGACAAGGTGGTGGTGGCAGGCGTGGCGAATGCAGGACTGCCGCAACTGGTGTTCAACCGGTTCGTGGGCCGCGCCAAGGAGTTGCGTGCGCTCGTCCTCGCCCTGGATGAGAGCGTGCACGGCGCACCCCAGACGAGAGTGCTCATTGGCGAGGCCGGTGTAGGCAAGTCGTCGCTTGTTCGGCAGCTGTTGCCTGAAGCGCGGCTGCGCGGGGCCGTCGTGGTGACGGGCCGTGCGCTCGAGAGTGAAAGCCGGTTGCCATTCGGGCCGTGGGTTGAAGCGCTGGCCGGCGTGCATGCACTCGACATTGTTCCCCCACGAAACTGGCCGGCGCTGGGGCGTCTCGTGCCCAGCCTGCGCACGTCATCGCCGCGTGCGGACATGGTGGCGGAGCCGTTGCAGGGCAACGAATTGATGCAGGAGCTCGTGGCGTTCCTGCGCACGGCGAGCGAGGCGCGGCCCCTGCTCTTCGTGCTCGAGGACATGCACTGGAGTGACCCCTCGAGCTGGGATACACTCGAATATGTGCTCGCCCAAGTGAGCACGGAGCGGATCTGCTTTGCATTGACGCTTCGCGCGGAGGAAGCAGCATCCGGCGCGGTTCGCGAGCGACGCCAGCGTCTGACGCGCGATGAACGTGTACGAGAGCTGCATCTTGCTCGGCTCACCGCCGCCGAGGTCGCGGAGTGGCTCCAGAGCGCGTTGCACCGCACCGATCTTGGCGACGATCTCCTCGACTACGTGCTGCGTCGCACCGAGGGCAACGCATTTCTCGTGATGCAGCTCCTGCGTGCGATGGCCGAGGAGAATGTGTTCCGGTATGTGGGCGATGGGTGGGAGTGGACAATTCCGTCGTCGCTCGCGCTGCCTGCAGGCATGATCGATCTCGTGGGGCGCCGCCTCTCGCGGTTGCCGGCCGATGCGCTGAAAGTGCTCGTGACTGCGGCAGCGTTAGGCCGTACTTTCACTCTGCCGTTACTCACGGAAGCATCTGGTGCAAGCGCAGATCTCGTGCTCGACGCGGTTGATGCGGCGCTGGCCACGTCCGTGGTAGAGCCGGCGCGCGAGGATGACGGTGATGTCTACCAGTTCTCGCACGCCCTGCTCGTGGATGCGGTGCTCAAGTCGGTGAGTCCGGCCCGGCGACGCCTGACGCATGAGCGCATTGCCGGCATCCTCGTGGCGCGCCATCCGGAACAGGTCGACCGCATTGCGACGCACTACGCGAGCAGCTCCAACAGCGCCGAAGCGTACAGGTGGAATCTCCTTGCGGCGTCGGGTGCCATGACGCTGTACGCGCTCGAGGAAGCGTCGGAGTTCCTGCGACGTGCGCTGGCGCACGCGAGCACGGACGACGAGCGCGTGGCGGTGCACGATCAGATTGCCCGTGCGGCCGAGCATTCGGGACGCTGGGCCGACGTCGAGCGCTCGTGTGATGCGAGCCTCGTCTCGGCAGCGCTGGCGGACGATCACGCTCGTGCGCTGCCGATACGGTTGCGTCGGCTCCAGGCCCGTGTACGTCTTGGTCAGACGGCTGAGGACACGGCCGCGGAATGTCAGGCGCTGCTCGACGTGGCACGGAAGGTGGGACGGCTAAGGGACGTCGTGCAGGCGAGATCGCTGCTCGTGCAGATTCTTGGCCGCGCCGGCGAGTCGGAGCAGGCTACCCGTACGGCCGAGGGCACCTTGCGCATCACCGAGGAAGGTGGGGACGACACGCTCATCGATGAGGCATTGAATCGCCTGGCGATCACGCTGTTGGAATCGCATACCGATGATGCCATCGCACACCTGCTTCGGTTGATCGAGCGTGCTCGCGTGCGCGGGGACAAGGTGATGGAGGCGCGTGCGAACCTGACACTCGGCGTGGCACGCATGCGTTCCAACGACGATAATGCAGCCGAGGATGCATTTCGGTGTGCGCTGATCACTGCGCGTGAGGCGCATGCCCTGGACTTTGCCGCAACGGCCTCGATGAATCTCGGGGCCATTGGCATTCGTGGTGGGGAGTTGGCGTCGGCGCGCGCTGCGTTGAACGATGCGCTCACGTTGTACACTACTCTCCGCAACAATACCAACAGGACCGCCGCTCTTTACAATCTTGCGAATCTCGAGCGTGAGCGTGGTGATGCCGAGGTGGCGTCGTCGCTCTACCGGGAGACGGCGATTCTTGCCAACAGATTCGGCGCGGACGATATCGCGATTGGCTCGTACGCCGGTGGTGGTCTCGCGGCCCTGCGTCTTGGTGATGACAACGCGGCGCGCGAGTCGCTGGCATCTGCGTTGCAGGTGCTTGGTACGCGGCAGGACTGGTGGTTCCAGAATCGGGAGCTGATGGAGTCGCTCGTGATTCGCATCAGTGCCCGCGACGGCGACTACGCTGTGGCGGCGGAACGCTTCAAGGCCGCCGTTGAGCGTCTCGAGGCCATTGACGTGTATGCCGCCGCGTGGCTGGTGGGAGATTGCGCCGCCGAGATTGTGGAGCAGGACAGCAGCCTGTGGCCGTCGATCGAACGTATTGGCAGCCACCCCACCGTGCAGCAGTTCGTGCTGCTCTCGGCACGGTTTACGGCGCTGCGGGACATGGCGGAGCGGCTGGATACGGCGTATCTGCGCTCGGCAACGCGGTCGCTCGCGGCGGTGTGATTGGTGGGTATCCGGATATGCTCGATTTGTTTCTTGCGCCAGGCATGTCGCAAGAACGGGTACAGAATCTCCCGACACGCGCACCGCGCGTGCGGGATGGCATGACGCTAGTGGCGCTTGCCGCCGTCGGGGTGGCAGGCCTGGTCAACGACGACGGCGCTCGCGAGAATGAGCACCTGATCCTCGTCATCGGCGATCTCGATGCCGTAGGTATCGGTCCAGCTGAACCATTGCTTGGAGACGGTCGCCACAACGCGGTCACCGCGGCGGAACGTGTACTCGTGATCCATGAAGTCGCCCTCGGCCTCGAGGTCATCCGGACCGGGCACGTCCACCGTAAAGCGGTGATGGAACAGCGCGAACAACTCTTTCTTCACGATGGCCGCTACGGCACCATTGCGCGTGATCTCGTAGGTTTTGCCCCACGCGAAGAGCTGCTGCCTGATGTACGCGAGCTCATGGCCGTTCAGGTCCTGGAACGACAGCTGGTCGCCAAAACTGAACGCCTTGCCATCCACGAAATAGACGTCGTGCTCGTTCTCGTCCTTGATGTAGAAATCATCGCCCCACGAGAGGAGCTTCTGCTTCATGATGTATCGCATGGTGTCCGGATCAGGTGTCAGCACCGCCAAAGCACGTCACGTCGAGCGACGTCACATGAAATGATGTAGTGAACGCAATAACGGCAACCCCTGCGTACGACCGGGGCCGCAAAGGCCCGAATGGTACGCGTGCGGGATGACATGACCTGGGTGCTGCCTGCCGTCGCCGGGGCGGCAGGTCCTACTCAAAAAGATCGAGCGGCTCGTCAGGCAGTGCCCGTTCGATCAGCAGCATGCGTCGCTTGGTGTCGGTGCCACCGGGCGCGGAGAAGCCCACCATCCTGCCGTTGGCACCGAGCACACGATGACAGGGCACAATGATGGGAATTGGATTGCGGCCAAGCGCCTGGCCAACCTGCCGGGAGAGGAGAAGATCTCCGAGTTGCCGTGCGATGTCGCCGTAGGTGAGCGTCTGTCCCACGGGGATTGTGCGGGCGATCGCATACACCCGGCGATTGAATTCCGGGATACCGGACTCGTCGAGTACGATATTGGCCAGGTCCGGACGCGCGCCCGTCAGGAGAAGCACAACCGCCTCGATGGCCTGGGCAATTGATTCGTTCGGTGGTGATTCGACGGCCCCCGGATGACGTCGAATGATTCGTGTCCGCGTGGCATCGGGCGTCAGCTCAGGCAAGCTCACGCCACACACGCTGGCGTCGCTCCATGCGATTGCGCAGATGCCAATGGGCGTATCGAACAGGTGATATCGCGCAACGCTGGTCATGCGTCGTTCAGGTCGATCAGCTCCGACGTGGAAAGAGAAATGCCATCGTGGGCGCTGGCCCATTGCGCGAGGATGTCACGGTCTGCGCTCGTGGCCGGCGCACCGTCGCGCGAGACGGCAAACTCGAACGTGCGCTCGCCACCGCCACCCGCGGAGAGGCCGTTGGCCTCGAGCATCGTGATGAAACCCAATACGAGCTCATCGATGCTCGCGTCGTCCATGTCGTCCGGGAAGACGAGAGTGACCATGAAGCCGTACATGGGGCAGGGGCTGCTCATGCGCGAAATCTATGTGCCTGCGCCACGCCCAGGACGACAGGTCTGCCCACATCGGGCTTGCCGGCCTCGCGCGATCGCGATTTGCATGTAGACTTGAATACCAACCTCACCTGGCGAAACGAGGCCCACATGCGGCTGCAGACCCTGGCAGGTCTTGTACTCGTCGTTCAACACGCATCGGCGCAGATACCCGGCGCCACCGTGCGTGGCGTGGTGCGCGACAGCATCAACCGCGTGCCCCTCGCCGGCGCGGTGGTGCAACTCGCCGCGGCCGATGGCCCATCGCGCTTTGGCCGCAGCTCCATCACCGACTCGCTCGGCCAGTATACGCTCGGTGACATTCCCGACGGCCGGTACACCATCGGATTCTTTCATCCCGTGCAGGACTCGCTCGGCATCGAGCCAATGCTGCAGGAGGTGAACGTGACCCGGCAGCAGGCGGTATTCGCGGACCTCGCCATTCCGTCAGCCGCACGGTTGCGCACGGCGGTCTGTGGATCGCAGCCGGGCGCCGCCGTCGTCGGTATGGTTCTCGACGCGCGGACTCACGAGCCGGTTGCCGATGTGTCAGTGACCGCCCAGTGGCTGGAGCTTTCGTTCGGGCCGCAGTCCATTGGACATCGGACACCGAGCCGGATGGCAACGACTCGCGACAATGGATGGTTTTCGATGTGCAATGTGCCGAGTCCAGGCACGATGGTGCTCGTGGCGAGCCGCGGCGCCGACAGCACCGATCGCATCGAGATGGACGTTCCCGCCGACGGATTTCTGCGGCGCGAGATCTATCTGGGCGCTGCAACTACAACCGTAGTCAATGATACGGCCCGCCTGCGGCGAGTGCACACAGGTGATGGACGGTTGAGCGGCACCGTAATGGCTACGTCAAGCGGAGCGCCGCTCTCCGGCGCACAGATAAGTCTCGTGGAGGGGCCACAGACGCGCACGAACGAGCGTGGCGAATGGACGATGGTCGATGCGCCTGCCGGCACGCGGATGATCGAGGTGCGGGCCATTGGCTACTACCCGGAGCGCCGGCGGGTGGACGTCATTCCAGATGCGAAGCCCATTCACATCTCACTCTCCACGCTCAAGGCCGTGCTGGACACCATGAAGGTCTCGGCACTGCGTCCGGGGTGGGCGGGTTTCCTGGAGCGGCGGCGCAGCGGTGTGGGCCATTACTTCACCGCCGCCGACGTCACCCGCCGTCAACCGCTGATGACGTCGGATCTGTTTCGCAGCATCGCGGGGGTGCGCACGACGGTCACGCATGGCATGGACAAGCGGTTCGTCATGCGGGGGACGTTTACACACTCGTGCTCACCAGTGATCTACATCAATGACCGGCCCATGCACGGACTCACGGCGGACGAGTTGGACACGTGGATCAGGCCGAGCGAGATCGCGGGAATCGAGATATACAATGGGCCCGGTCTGCCAGTGCAGTATCAGTATTCCCCCGCGAGCTTTGGTGGGAACTCGGTGTGCGGTGCCATTGTCATCTGGATGAAGTAGGTCACGGTACGGCGAGCGTCTGCGCACTCTGGATCAATTGGTCCGGCTTTACGCGATCGAAGGTATCGAACTGGCTGTGGTGCGTGACGGTGAAATAATCCAGCACGTCCTGCACGGCAAAAGCCGGGCACGCCCCGCTTCGACAAACGACCAGTGATCCGAGTCGCTTCCTTTTTCGAGGGGCAGCTCTGTCACGCCAAGTTCTGCCGTATGTGCGCGGACATAGGCCTTGGAGCCCCAATGCCCTTGCTCTTCTCCTGAAAAGAGCACGACGCGAATGGTGCGGCGTGGTGCAACTCCGATGGCCCTGGTCGCACGCAGCGCTTCCATCGCCGCGACCACGCCGGTGCCGTTGTCCGTGGCACCGGTGCCCAGGTCCCACCAGTCGAGGTGAGCGCCAATGATCACGACCTCACTCGCGCGTCGGTTCCGCGGAGCTCGGCAATGGAGTTGTACGCCTGCACGGTGCGGGAGACACTGTGCCCTCGATGTCGATCTCCATCGAGACGCGCTCGTCGCGAATGGCGCGCGCGACTTTTTCGTGGGACGAGGCGATATCGTGCGGTGTCAGTGCCCCTGGTGCAGAGTTGCCGGGATGACGATGCGACCCTTGAAGTGGCCAATGAGTGCTTCGAAATCATCGAGCGATTTTGGTGCGAGTCGCACGACGTCTCCGCGCTGGAGGTCGCTCAGCGCAAATTGATGATCTTTACTTCGCGGATGATGCGCGCGCTGGCGGACGTGTCGGAGGATGCGATGCCTTCAGCACCGGGACGAGTGGCCTTTGGGCTGGTTTGGGCGAATGCGATGGTCGCAGACAGAGTCAGCGCCGAGATCGTGAAGAGCGCGATGCGATATTGCATGTACGGGACGCAGGGAGAGGCGGCGCTGAAAAAAATCAGCATGGATGGACTTACGGCAAGCGAGGAGTATTGGCCGAGGATTGGTACGATTGCAGCTTCATGGTGATCGAGCCGATGGACAGTTTGGCGTTGATCTGCACGATCACCCGTGCAGAATCGTCGGATAGCCACACCTTGGCTTCACTGCCATCGGAGAACATCGTCGATGTCTTGATGATGGGCTGCACGACAATAGTGGGCCAGCGTCGCCCGACTGCCTCGATGGTGTCTTTCCTGAGCACTTTCAGAGTGACGGGGTTGCTCTGTGGCTTGAAGTGACGCGGAACTTCCATCGTGGTGCCGACGTCGAGCCGTTGCGAGCGCACGAAATACAGGAACGAAATATCGTCGAGCGGATCCGAGACGGATGCCTGCTCGGGGCGGTCGCCGTCGGTGTACCCGTGTCGCTCGGGAAAGATCTCGTAGCGCTTGATGCGGGTCTTGTTGCGATCATGCTGGTCCTGCGTAAAGCGCAGACTCTGGAAGGTTGCGGTATCCACCCAGCTCTGCATGGTATCCCTGATGGAATACTTGTAGAACAGAAGGTTCACTCCCGCCGAAAGGGTGAGGCGAAAGTGATATGCCCCCCGACCGCGGACGGTGTCGATGCCCACGACGGACAGCGAGCCATTGCCCGCGTGGATGATGCCGTACTTGACGTCATACTCGGCACGCTCGCCAACGGTGAATGGTGGCGTCATATGCGCGGACGATGGGGCGGCACTGGCAAGGAGCGCAACCAGCAGGCTCGCCAGCATCTCAATGCGTGCCATAGCCCTTCCATAGCCACTCGAGCGCCTCTGGCAGGGTCTGCTGTTTCACAGCCCGGTCGACATGGCCGGCATTGCGCGCGAACACGAATTGATAGTGATAGCCTTTGGCGGCCAATACGCCGGCCATGTTCTCGCTGGCCAGCACCCAGTCGTGCATGTCGTCACGCATGATGTTCGGATTATAGAGATCGCGGTCGCCCACCTCGAGCCACACACGAATGGGCTTGACGGTGCTACTGGGAATGAGGTGCTCATGCAACTCCCATGCACCATGCGGTGTCTCAGCGCTATGCGGCCACTGCTGGTTGATGGCGGCGATGGAATACGCAAGCACACGGTGATAGAGGTCGGGATGATACCACGCCATGATGAACGCCGTTGAGCCGTATTCCGTAGAGAAGAATGTGTTTGCGCACACCGGCTCTTATACGTCTACGTCACTCACGTCCGTGAACGCTCGTGGATGACCGACCACAACACGCCAAACCGGTCGCGCAGCTGGCTGAAGCGAGTGGCAAAAAATGTCTGTTCCATGGGCATGTAGATCTCCCCGCCATCGGACAAGGCCGCATGCACGCGTTCGGCTTCTTCGCTGGAATCGACGGAAAGGTGCAGGTATGAGCTGCGGACCTTCTTGAACACCGAGGATGGAACGTCGTTGCCGATGAGCACCGTGCCGGCGATGTCCAGCCGCGCATGGATGACGGCCTTTCCCGCGTCGGGCGGCGCGTTTGGCGCTTCGTTCTGCCGCATGATCATGATGATCTTGCCGCCGAGGTGCTGTTCGTAATAGCGGAATGCCGGCTCGCAGTCTCCGGCAAAGTTCAGGTGCGCGTAAAGCTTCATCTGTTGCTCCGAGTGTTCATAGGTACGGACCTGGGCGTGCGAAGGGCGTGAGGCGAGGTGTGAAACGGACGGCCTGGAGCGTCATGCGCTCATATCTAGCGGGTTGCTGCACAAGGTGTGATAGCGCGCTGACACGGCGCCGAGCGCGAGCGCCTGGTCGAGGATGTACTGGCCGTCCTGCGGTTGCGGGCCAAAGTCACTCGTGAAGGTGCGCCGGAGCATGGTCATCCCTGAGTCACCATTGTGGCGGTCGGGTCAAGACCATGGATCATGGCTGCCCTGGGGCTCAGGCACAACCACCCAAGCTCCCCGGGGAGCACGTCGGCCGCAGGAGCTGTTGCGCAATTCGGCTCGTGCGCCCACACTCATGAATCCTTCGTCATCCCGTGGAGAGACACATGAAGATCCTGCATGCCGCCATGATCATGCTGGCGCTGCCGGCGAGCCTCATTGCACAGACGCCCGCTGGCCCACCCGTAAATCCCATCACGACCGTGTTTCGCACGCGTACCCTGACCTTGCAACGCAATCTTGCGCAGGCATTCGATTCCATTCCGGCAAGCAGGTTCACGTATCGGCCCACGCCGGCGCAGCTCACCATCGGATACATCGCGCAGCACCTGGCCACCGACAACTACCTCTTCTGCAACAATTTTGGTGCGATGAAGGCGACGATCGCAGCGAAGGACACGAGTACGGCCGACTCGGTGAAGGCGATGTGGCCACGGGACACGCTGATCGCAAAGGTGAAGGCGTCGTTCGACTTCTGCGAAGCGGCGTTCGCGCAGCTCGACGATGCGAAGATGGCGGACCAGGTGTCAATGACGTTTGGCGGGACGACACGCACGGTGACCCGCGTGAGCATGGTGCTTGGCCACGCGCTGGACATGGCCGACCACTACAGCCAGTTGTCGAACTACATGCGTCTCAACAACATCCTGCCGCCGACAGCACTTCCGCGCCCACCCCGCAGCGGGGACTAACGGCATTCATCGCCGTGGTCAACGAGGCTGAGCTTGATGGTGGAAGTCGCGTTGTGTGCGCACGTGCATGAGGTCGCCATAATGTCCTGGTGCGGGCGACTTCCACCCTGCGCGGCTGGCGCATGAGTTCCAGCATCTCATCAACTCCTCGCGCCGCCTGTACGGCCCGGGTGGGCCGTATCCACTGGAGATGCCATGGCTGGATGAAGGACTGTCACATGTCGCCGAAGAGGAGCTGTACTATGCGTCGGCGCTGCATGGTTCGGGCGAAAATCTCACGTACGCGAACATCTCCGCCAGTGGTGCGCAGACTACCGCCTTCAACGCCTTTGCGGCGCCGAACCTCACGCGCTTCCGCGACTATCTCGTGCGGCCCGACATGGCGGGACTCGAGCATGCCGTGGGAAACGCGAACCGCGGCATGACGTGGGCGTTTCTCCGGTACGCCGCCGACCGTCACGGCGGGCTCGAGTCGAGCTTCTGGAGTGCGTTGGCGTTTTCTCGGGACACCGGCATGACGAACATCAAGAACAGAATCGGCTCCGTGGTGAATCCGTGGATCCGCGACTTCCTCGTTTCCGTCTACACTGCCGATGCGGTGGGTGGAATTGCCGCCATCTATACGCAGCCGAGCTGGAACTTTCGTTCGATTTACGGTGGCGTTTCGCTTCGTGGAGATCCGCTTGGCTATCCACTGCATGTGACCGCCATGGTCTGTGGTGTCGGTGTGTCGTCCACGCTTGGCACGAGCGGCGGCACACGATTCATGCGCTTTGGTGTTCCGGGGTCCGGCTTCGGATCAGCGAGTGGTACAACGACCGGAGCGAATCAGGCGCTTGTGCTCGTCAGAACGAAGTAGCGTTAACACGCAACGAACCGGCATCTCCATCATATAGACAATATTGATGGATATTATTGACCTCTTGCCTCTAAGGCAGGAGGTCAATTTTGGTTCGTGACCCAGGTTCCGTTACGCAGGTATACACGAGTAACGGGAATCCAGGAGATCACCATGTCAGTCGTCGAGATGGGCGCGGATACGGCGCCTGCGCCGCTGCATGCGCGCGAGGCACGGACATGAGCACTCCGGCAATCGTGGCAGCATGCATCATCGTCGTCGTGATCCTGGCCGCCGGCGGTATCGTCTGGCATATCCTCGGCCAGCTCGTGGTAGGCTTCGCGCGGATGGAAGCGGGCGAGCGCATCGAAGAGAACGCACCGTCGCCAGATCCCGACGGCGACCGCAACGCGCCGCCACGCGCACGCGCATGAAGATCACACTCGTGAGCCATGCGTCCCTGCTCGTGGAGACGAACGGCATCCGGCTGCTGACGGACCCGTGGTACTCGGGACGCATCTACAAGGACGCGTGGGAGCTCTGCCCGCCGCCGCCAACGCTGCCGGACTTCCGGGCGCTCGACGGCGTATTCCTGTCACACGCACATCCGGACCACTACCATCATCCAACGCTCGAGCGATTGCGCGACGAGCGAGGCCCGGACATCCCCATTTTTGTCGCGAAGTTCTTTCACGGCACGATCGGACGCGACTTGCGTGGTCTCGGATTTCGCAACGTGGTCGAGATGCGGCCGGGCCATCAATTCACGGCGTTTCCCGGCGTGTCGCTCTACAGCCAGCAGTATCGCATGGATGATTCGCTGCTCGTGGTGTCCGGCGAGGACGACGAGACGCTGGTGAACATCAACGATACGCCGCTGCGCGGCTCGACACTCGACGATCTCGCGCGCCGGTTCCCCCGGGTCGACTACTGTGCGGCGCAATTCGCCATCGCACAGGGCTATCCCTACTGCTACGAGAACATTCCGGCAGACTTCAACCGGGTGGACCTCGTTCGCCGCTTCGATTCGTTTGCGCGCGTACTCGCGCCGCGACACATGATTCCCTTCGCGAGCTTCGTGCGCTTCTGTAATGCGGACAACGCCCACATGAACGCGCACAAGATGAGTCTGGACGAGCTGACGCAGCTCAGCGAAGCGACGCTCACCATTCTCTATCCGGGCGATTCGATCGAGCGCGGTGTCGTGTCCGGCACGGCGGAGCACAAGCGCCACTTCGACGCGGCGCAGCACGACACGCGATACGTGAGCGAGCGGGAGATCATTCCCATCGAGACGATGGACGAGCTGATGTCCACGTTCGTTCGAACGCTGGCGAGCCGAGTGCCCCGGTTGTTCAGGCGCAAGCTCCCGCCCTTTGCGTTCGTGCTCGCCGATCAACCATGGGGATATTCCGTCGCGGACGACACGGTGGAGCGCTTGCCGTCTGCCGCACTCACCGAACATCCCATTCGGTACACGGTTGCGAGCGAAGTGCTCTCCGAGGCGGTGACGCACGACTGGGGGTGGGCGGATCTCTCCATTGGCGCACGCTTCCGCGCCCGTGTCCAGCCTGGCTGGGAGGCGCGCGAGATCTGGTTCTGGGTGATTCCCATGCTGGGCGGCGAAGGCTATCTCACGCTGCGCACGTTCTGGTTCCTGCGCCTGCGCGCGCTGCAGGTATGGTGGGGACGGCGGCTCGAGGTGTGGGACTATCTGCGCAACCTGCTCACGGGCCGGTTCATGAGCTCCGTGGTGCGAAAGAAGACGTCGTCCATCGCGGCGCCGTAGCCTCACGATTCACGGATGAGCCGTCAGCACGGCATTTCCTGCGTTACAGGATGCGGGGCATTTCACCCACCCGCCAACCCTGAGGGATCCGATGCGCTCACCTGCCAGCTGGACGTCCATGTTCTACCGCCACCTGCGCCTGCCGCTCATGACGGCGGGTGTGCTCTTCGCCGCATGGGCGTGCGACACGGGCAGAGGGGTCGGTACGGCCACCACCGAGATTCCGGCGGCGTACATCGACGTCAAGAACACCGCGCCTGGTATCGTGCTCGGCGACAATGACACCGAAGATCCGTTCGACGTGACCAATCCGGCGTTCGGAACGAACGATGGCAACGAGAATGATCGCCGCGGCCGGCTCATGCGCGTGAACGTCGTCTGGACGTCGAGCAACCCGGCGGTTGTCACCGTGGTGACACCCACCACGGTGACAGGCCCGGCCAAAACCGTGCTCGACGACGCCCCGCGCGAGTATGGGACGAAGCTCGTACTGCGTGGCGTGAGCAAGGGAACGGCCACCGTTACCGGTACCGTGACCGGCGCGCCCACGGTGGACAATGCACCAGTGACCGTGACCCTTCAGGTCACGGTTACGCCGCCGCCGACGAGGCTGGTCGCGAGTCCCAACCCAGCGGTGGTCCTCCTGACCGCAAACCCCGTCTTCACGGCGCGTCTCTTCTCGGCGGATGGAACGGCCGTACCCTCGACAGCGAGCTGGACCTGCAGCGATACACTCGTCGCGGTGGTGATCTCGGCGGTGACGAATTCCGGCAATCACTGCGGGGTACTCACCCGGCGCGTTGGTCTGCCATCCGATACGACCGTGCTGGAAAGTGACGTCCTGCTCCTTCCGCGCAAGGCGGGAACGATGCGTCTGATCGCGACATATACCGGCACGTTCCTGGGGGTATCGAAAACCTTCGCCGACACCGTGGCCGTTACCGTCACGACGGGTGTCTCAAAGGTCGTCGTAACGCCCGCCTCGGCGAATCTCATTGTGGGTGGGCAACGCGTGCTCTCGGCCAAGGCGCTCGATGCGGCAGGCAACGTCATCACCGGCCTGCCCGTTACGTGGGGCAGCAGAAATCCGGCGGTCGTGAGCGTTGATGCGGCCGGGCAGGCCAAGGGCGTGTCGTCGGGCGCGTCAGCCGGCCAAACGGCAACCGCCAATGCCTTTGCCACGATTGGCGGCGTATCCGGTGATGCGGCACTCACCGTTTATCGTGCACCCAAGATTGTCGTTTCACCGGCCACCAATACGCTGACGGTGAATCAGTCGGTGACGTTGCATGCGACGTTCGTGGACAGTGACAACAATTCACCAATCCCTGCCTCGGCAGCGCTCATCACGTGGAGCAGCGACAACCCCGCGTTCGTGAAGGTGACCGCGGTGGATGATTCGACGGCGACGGCAACGGGCGTCGCCATCGGCACCACGGCGGCGCGTGCCTTTGCCGGCGTAGGCTCCGGCGCTGCCACGGTGACCGTTGCAGCCACGCCGGTGCCGACGTCGCTTGTGGTGTTCGTGAAGACCGGTGCGGCGACGACGCGGCCAACGGTGCGTACGAACGAACCGCTCTCCGTTGGCGCGACGCTTCAATTCGTGACGGAGGTGCGCGACGTGAACGGCGTGCTCGTCGTGGATCCGGTCGTGTACAGCTCGAGCAACACCGCCGTGGCAACGGTGGATGCGTCGACAGGACTCGTCACGGCAAAGACCGCCGGTATCGCGCAAATCACATCCAGGAGCTCATTGAATGCAACGCTCTCGAGCACCGTGGCGGTCAATGTGTCGGCCGCGTCGACTGCGTCGCCTGCGTCGCTGAAGCTCAGCCCCACATCGGCGACGATCGCCATGGGCACGACGCAGCAATTCACGGCGACATTGTATGATGCGAGCGGGAACGTGACGAGCGTGCCTGCCGGAGCGCACATCGGCTTCGCGGTGGACGACTCCAACGTTGCTGACACGACGCAGAGTGGACTGGTGAGTGCGTCCGGGGTGGGAACGTCCACGT
>JAQBPY010000142.1 GCA_028287285.1 Gemmatimonadota bacterium | reverse complement strand
CGGAACGAAGCGGGCCTCGAAATCTTCCGTCAACTGCCCTTCGTCCGCGCCCTCGAAGTACCGCTCGAGGCGCAGCCAGTTCATCTCTCGGCCGCGGGTGATGTTGAAGCCCGGCTTGGCCACGGCGTAGATGGTCGCATTTTGCCACGACGCACCGACGGTTGGAATGTTGTTCTCGGCATAACATGCCGTGACGCACGCGGAACAGCCGGTGCAGCGCGCGAGGTCGATGGTCATGGCCCAGCGGCGACTGGCCATGCCGGACCAGTGATTGGGCGCGTACATGCCCTTGTCCTTGCCGTGATCTTCGGAGGTTGGCGCACCGAGCTGACCCTGCGCATCGGCCGCAACAGGCGAGCGGAGGCCGGGAAGAAACGCGTGACTCGCCTCGCCGGAGACGTGCTCCTCGTGCTCCTTCTTGCCCTTCCCCTCTCGCTCCTCGAGCAGCTCGGCAATCGGAATCGCCTGCGCGATACCGCGGCCGTGCTGACGCGCGGAGCCTTCGGTGGAAACGAGCGTCTCGTGATCGACCGTCTTTGCAATGGACGCCCTGGTACTCGTGAACGAGAAGCCGCCCGCGGTGTTGGTGCCGACCGCCAGCAGATCGTGGGCGCGAACACCCAGATTGCGTGCGTAGCGCCCGTAACCCCACTGCATGGGCATGGACTTCACGTTCTTGCCATCATGCTCCGCGAGCTTGGCCACGGACGAGTGTCCCTGACCGATGGCGAGGGCAATGGTATCGGTGCGAATGCCGAGATACAGATAGGCGGGCGCCTTGACGGTGCCATTTGCCGTCTTGACCTCGATGATGTCGCCGCGCTCGATGCCCATCTTGTTCGCGGTCTCGGGATGGATCTCCACCCACGAGCTCCACAACACCTTGGTGACCGGATCCGGCAGCTCGAGCAGCCAGGGCTTGTTCGCGCCGCGCCCGTCGCCGAGGACCGGCGAGAGGTACGTGACGAGGAAGAAATCGCCAGTCGTCGATGCCATGGCCGGCAGTGTCTTTGCCGGTGCGGCCGGAGCAACCACACGCGGCGTGATGGAGCCGGCGGCAATTCCCTTTTGCGTAGCCGTCGTGAACGCGCCCATGCCGCCGGAGAACTTGCCGATCAACCAGCTCCGATAGTCCTTGTTGGGATACTTCGCCGCATTGGACGGATCTTTTTGCGCGAGCTGCATGAGGATTTCAGCCGTGCCGCGCGGTCCCGGAAATACGGGGTCCATGGACGGCTGCTGCATGGAGATCACACCCTTGCCGCCGTCGGCATCACCCCATGACTCGAGGGAATGCAGATCGGGCAGGATGAGATCGCACAGCTCGGTCGTCTCGTCGGGGTAGAGCGAAAAGCTCACCTTGTAGGCGACCTTGCTGAATGCATCGGCAAACTTTGCGGATGCAGGAAGGCTGTACGCGGGGTTGACGCCGCGCACGAAGGCGATGGGCACCTGCCCAGCGGCCATGCGCTCCGTTGCCGCCACGACATCGCTGAAGTGCGACATGCCGTCGAATGCGCCGGATCCCTCTGCGGGGCGAACGGTGGTGCCGATGGCGCCGCTGGCCTTGTTCAGCGTGGCGGCCGCGAGTCCGAGCTCGCGACCGTCCGCCGTGGTGGACCCAGCAAGGACGAGTGCCGGCTTTGCTGCCGCCAGCTCCTGCTGCAGGCGAGTCAAGGTGGCTTCCGCCACGCCACTCACGCGCGCAGCGTCGGCGATGGATCCGACGCCGGCCAATGCGCTGGCGATGGTGAGCTCGGTGCCGGGCTTGCACGCGATCCATTGATCGGCATTCAGCCCGGTGAGTGAGCGGCGTGGTCCAATGTAGATGAAGCGCGGGGCATTCTCGATCTTCGCGCGGGCGTCGGCAAAGTCGAGCTGCTGCGGAACGGAGAGGCCCCACGTCTCGAGGAAGTCAGCACCAAAGGAGACGATGAGCCTGGCATCGGAGAAGGACAGCTTTGGCCACGAGACACCATAGCTCTGCCGGTTCGCCTCGATGACGCCGCTGTCGGCCTCGAAGTCCACGCTCAGGTGCGGCTTCATGCCGAAGCCTGCGAGCCATGAATCGAGGAAGCCGGGGAAGCTGCCCGTTTCGTGCTGGTTGAAGAACACCGCGTTGCCAGCGGTGCCACGGCTCCGCGCTTCGCCGAGCTTGCTGCTCAGCAGCGTAAGGGCCGCGTCCCACTCGATGGCCTTCCATGCGCCGTTCTCCTTGACCATAGGGCCGCGGAGACGATCGGGATTGTAGAGGCCCTGCAATGCAGACTGGCCGCGCGCGCACAGTGCACCCTTGTTCATGGGGTGCTCGGGGTTGCCCTCGAGCTTCGTGGTGCGGCCGTCGCGGGTCTCTGCAATGAGACCGCACGCTGCAGCGCACTCCCGGCACGTGGTGGCGTAGTACGTGGACACCCCGGAAACGGTCTGCTCCGGATGGACCACGTACGGAATGAGATTTCCAATCTTCTCGGAGCTGCAGCCCACCGTACCAACGGTGGCGCTTGCGACGCCGAGCACCTTGAGGAAGTCGCGGCGCTTGACGCCCTTCGACTCCGTGTCGTTGCTCATGTGCGGCTCGTCCTCAGGCGATCTAGTAGTGACATGCGGCGCAGTCATATCGGGCGCGTCGGCGCTCCGAGGACGGCGTCGTGGCGGCGGTTGATGGGGCACCGGGCGCCTGAGCTGGTGAATCGCTGGCGGACGTCGGCTTCGTGGCGCCCGTCGTCATGATGCCGGCAAAGGAGCCGGGTGTGCCGTACGGAACGCCGCCCGAATAGTGCGCGGGTGGAACGCTGTCGTATCCCGCGGCCTTCTGGCCTTCCTTGGGATCGTAGCCGTTGACGTGGCAGTTGACGCACCACCCCATGTTGAGCGACGAGTACTGATAGACCTTGGTCATGTCCTGCACCGGTCCGTGACAGGACTGGCAGGTGACGCCGGCATTCACGTGACGCACGTGCGGGAAATGGACGTACTCGGGCACCTTGTGGATGCGCACCCACGGAATGGGCTTCGCGTTCTTGCCCATGCCGGCATAATCTGCATACTGCACGATCTTCTTGATCTCGGCCTTGCCCTGCTCTGTCGTACCCGTGACCGAGGCATGACAGCCCATGCAGGTGTTCACGGCGGGCATGCCCACGTCTGCGGACTTGTTGGCGTTGTTGTGGCAGTAGAGGCAGTTCAGCCCCAGTCCACCCTTGGCCACCGAGCCGGCGTGTTTGGGATGGGGAAACTTGATGGGCTGTTCCGGTCCATTGCCCTGCGACGACGAGGCGCCGCTATAGGCCGAGAGTACGACAGCACCGATCGCCAGCAGGAACAATCCTGGGATCGCGGTCCACTTCCTTCGCTGCGTCATCGCGATGGGGTCGAGGAAAAACGGGGAGTCAGGTGCTTGTGAACGAATTCACAAGCCCACTTACCGCCGGTGAATTTGGTCGGGGGCGGGTGAAGAAGCAAGGTACTGGATGCGTGAATCATGTCAGTGTTTTCCCGACACGCGGTGTCGCCAGCGACTCCGCGTCGGTGATCGATGCATTGCGTAGCTCGTCGGGGAGCAGATCGAGATTTGCGCGCGCATTCTGCGTGAGGCGCAATGGCCAGTGCGTACCATAGACGAAGCGCTCCGCGCCGATGGTTCGAATGAGGTGCGCGAAGTGATCTTCCGGAGGTCCCCAGATCCACGCGAAGTCCCAGTGCACGCGCGCTTGTTCGGCAGGCGTGAGCCCCCAATGTGTTTCCTCGAGCAACTCGCGGCCCGCACCGGTCACCACGAGCTTTGCGTTGCCGGAACGAGCGAGCGCACGAATGTGGGCTGCGGTGAGGTCTCCGGCGACGTCGAGCGCAGAGCGCTGGCGCAGGTCCTCGAACCGTACCATCAACACGAGCGGGATGCCGATCTCGCCACAGGCACCAGCCAATGCCTGCATCGAGGGATCATGCGGGCCGAGGCCCCAGTGCATGGGGTAGGCGCGAATGGCAGCGGCGCCGGCGTCGACACATTGCCGCAGCGTATGTTCCCACGAAGGCCAATTGGGCCTCACGACTGGTGCGAACCTGAGGGTGGGATATGGGCCGAGCGCCTGGAACAGGGCCTCGTTGCCCGGCGTGGGGTCACGCTGCCAGGGAGATGGCAGGTATCCGACCCATGCGCCTGAAAGCCCTTCTCGCTGGAGCACGCGCGCGAGGACGTCGGGATCCGGATGTGGCAGGTGCCTGAAGGGATACGGTCCGATGAATGCGGCGACGTCGATCATGCGTCCTCACATCGCGGAAACGTGTGCGGCGGAAAAATGCGCGCGGCGTTTCTCCAGCGAATGTCGGAGACCTCGTCAGCGCTCAACCCAACCACGTCGAGCGCGCGAAGCTTGGCGAGGCCCGTTTCCATGGTGAGGTCGCACGCCCACAGCAGGCGCTCCGCACCCAGTGCATCGATGGCGGCATCGAGCATACCGCGATCGACGCCGCTGCCGGAGAGATCCGGATAGACGTTGGCCAGGTCGCGCACGGCGGGAAGTGTGTGCGCCCAATCTCCGCCACCGCCTATGTGCGCGAGGACGAAATTCACGTTGGAGTGACGCGTCGCGAGCCGGCCCAGATCGATACCGTCGGAGATTTCCTGGTTGGGCCACTCGCGGGTGCGATGCTGCCAGATGTGATGCAGGATGGGAAGATGGTGCGCCGCGGCACGCTCGCAGATGGCGTCGTTGAGCGCGTCGTCCGCGCGACGACTGGCGAGGAGCTTGATGCCGGCACATCCCCTTGCCACACCGCGTGCAATTTCCGCGAGCGCATGCTGCGCATGGTTCGGATTGACGGTGACGTACCAGCGTACGGTCTCTGCATTCGCGCCGGCGATGTCAGCCATTGCATCGTTGCCGCGCGATGCGTCTTCCGGCGACGGAAAATACGTGGGCGAGGTGTGGCCGTACGAGCCGAGCACGCTGGCCACGTGGTAAGTCACGCCAATGCGAGCGCCCGCGCGAAACCGTGCGTCGTTGACACGCTGCCAGTCGGACCGGCCGGCGTGTGCATGATAGAAGTGCGCATGCGCATCGATGAGTGGAGCGGTGCCGCCGAGTGGCGCACCCGCGGTCACGCCTGGTTGTCCTCGCGTAACGAGACGAACGCGGCACTGGCGGCGCGCTCGATCTCGAGGATCACGGATTCGTCGTGCGCAATAGCGGAGTAGTTGTACGCGCCGCGCTTGAAGAGCACGCCTTCGCGCATGGCTTCGGCGATAAAGCGCGACTCGTGCAGCGGATCGGACCACTGCATCATCCACATCTGGTCGAGGCCGTGGATGGATACGCCGGTGATACCGCTGGCGGCCATGCCTCGCTCCACGGCCGCACGCATTTCGCGTCCGGTGTCGGCGAGTGTGGCGCAGATGTCGGCTTCGTCGTGCCAGTCGAACACGGCGAGTGCGGCGGCGAGCGCCGTTGATTCACTTGCGAGCGTGGAGGAGATCCACGAATCGCGCGCTGCGTTCATGATGGCCTCGCGTCCCACCACTGCGGCGAGTGGATATCCGTTGGCCATGGCCTTGCCAAAGGCGGCAAGATCCGGCGTAACGCGGCAGACTTCCTGATATCCGCCTGGGGCAACGCGAAATCCTGTCTTCAACTCGTCAAAGACGAGGATGCTGCCGCTCGCGTCGCACAAGGCGCGCGCCCGCTCCAGCCATGCCTGCGACGGCGCGCGTTCGACAACGGGCTCCAGCACGATGGCGGCAAGGGCGGTGCCGGCGTTGGTGACGGCCGCTTCGAGGGCCGCGATGTCGTCGAACGGCACGCGCGTCACGAGGGCTTTGGTGCTCGCGGGAACGCCGGGTGCGTTTGATGCCCAATCATGCCACCCGAAGTAGCCGCAGGCGATGATGTGCTCGCGTCCCGTATACGCGCGGGCGAGCCTGATGGCCGCGGAGACGGCTTCGGCGCCGGACTTGAGCAATTGCGCACGTTCGGCGCACGGGATCATCGCGCAGAGACGTTCGGCGACTTCGACTTCGCGCCAGTTGGAAAGGCCGGCAACATTACCCTGCTGCGCGGCTTCGATCACCGCCTGCGTGACGCGCGGCTCGGCGTAGCCAAGTGCGACCGCACCGAGTGCCATGGTGCAGTCGTAGTACTGGAATCCGTTGGCGTCGGTGAGCATAGCGCCCACCGCCGAGGCAAAGTGCGTTGGGAGGTCGTCGGCGGCGGATTCGGCGTAGAGGGCGGCTGCGCGTTTGCTTCCGGTGGATGCGCCGGTTGGCAAGACGAGCTCGGCGCGGTCTTGCCAGGTGCGCTGGGGTGCCACTTCGGGCTCGGTGACGATGTCGAGGTCGTCGGCTGCGCCGACGTCATCCGGCTCTTCTATGGAAGGCGTGGGGGCCTCGTCGCGGCCGCGGCCGAAAAAACTCTTGAATGCCATCGCTTATTTCTATCCTCGTGAAAAGCAGGTCCTTCGCTTCAGCTCAGGACGACAAAAGTTGCTCAGGACGACAACAGTTCAACCACGACCGGCAAAACTACAAGTGTAGTTACAACTTTTCGCGGCTCGTATCGCGACCGGTTACGTGGCGCGGGGGACGAGGAGAGACATCATCGGAAATGGTACGCTCGACCTTGCCGGTACGCTCGAGAAAACGGACGACCTCCAGGGCCATGGCGCGCAGCAGGGACAGCTCGCGGTCGTCGGGCTCGGAACGATAGGTGATGGCCCGAATGGAGCGCATGATGTGCTCGGGATACCGCGTCTTGAAGAATTGCACGGAATCCAGCATGTGCTGAATTTCGCCGAAATAGCGCTCGAACAAATCGGCCGTTGCGGGCGGCGCCTCCTTGCGCGGGCCCCTGAGGACGCGGGTGGCGTCGCCGGCGGCGAGGTGCAGCTCGTACAATGCGATCAACACGGCCTGCGCAAGATTGAGTGACGCGTGCGTGGTGGTCGGAATCGTGACCGCTGCGTGCAGGCGATCGAGCACTTCATTGGGCAGGCCATGGTCTTCGCGGCCAAACACGATGCCTACCCGTCCGGCGTCGGTGTAGGCGAGCGCGTCCTCGGCGGCCTGCCTGGGATCGAGGATCCTCCACTTGGCAGCGCGACGACGTGCGGTAAAGCCGACGAGACGAACGCAGTCGGCGACGGCCGAGTCGAAATCACCGAAGTGCTGGATACCGTGAATGATGTCCCACGTGTCGTGCGCAATGCCCTCGAGGCGCACGGGATCATAGGCGCATGGCCGAACCAGCCGCAGCGACGAGCACCCCATGTTCTTCATCGCGCGCACGGTGGCGCCGATGTTGATGGGGTTCTGCGGCTCGAACAGGACGACGGAAATCCGTGAGAGACGGGATTCAGACATTCACGAGGGCGAAACGAATCAATCGTGCGGGATCATGACGGTCTCCACGAAGATAGACGAATTCTCCCTCGCCGCCGGACAGCACCAGCTGTCCACGCCGCCGAGCTCGCCCAGGGACGACCTCGTTGACGAGGACGTCGAGGGCGAATTCGGGGGTGCGTCCATCGATGTGCAGCGTGGCTTCCACGTGATAACCCTCGGACGTCATGCGCCAGCGCGCGTCGACGGCAAGGTCATTCGTCCATCCAGCAATGGGACGCATGCTGAGGTGCGCGCCGTCGGGCACGAGCAACACGCCGGCCGTGCGCGCGCCGGCCATGGCGTACAGCTGCACACTGTCGCCATTGATGGATGCGGGCTCATTGTCGAGCTGGTTCTCCGTCGTGAGCGGCACGAAGAGCCGGTGCGATGCAGGCACGTCGATTTCGACGAACACCTTTCCTGGTGTGGGCCGAGACACGGTGACGGTGGCGCGTGGTGCACCTGCGCCCTGCCAGGTGAACTCCGACCGGCGATAGTGGTGCTCACCGAGCTCGAAGGTCGCAGGCAACGTGGAGGCCGCAGGAACGACCCAATGCGTTCCCGAAACGGGGGTGAGACGTGGGGCGATATCGGAACCGCGCGGCACGGTGCCGCGGAGGTCGATGACATCCCGCACACCGGCATGAATGGCTTCGATGCACCAGCCGTGGGTGCGACGGCTGTGGCGATGACGAGCACCGTCGCGGAGCTCCACGAGAATTTCGTCGCCGTCGCGCTCGATGGATGCAACAGCATCCGTCCAGCTCCATACGGTAATGTAGGTGCCGTTACGTGACGACTTGCGGACGAGAACCAATGGATCGCGGCCCGGTGATCCGGGCGGCGCGGGGGCAGTGGCAGACCATACGGTTGCTCCTGCTGGTGCCACGGTACGTCCGCGCAGCCGCTCGCCCCCCCTGCCCTGCCCGATCATCTCGAACTGCTCGCCCTTGGCGAGGGTGAGGCGCGCGGTATCGGCCAGGAACTCAAAGCCATCCTCGTGACCACCACCGCCATCCATCGGCGCCGGAACCGCGCCCTCCGTGACGAGGTGAACGCCGTGGAAAGGGAGCGCCACTTCGTGCGAGTCGCTGCCGTGCCAGCGCAGCTCGTCCACGATGTAGTGATCGAGCACCACGATGGTGCGGCGGACGTCGAGATCGGGTGCCAGCTGTGCGTGCGCGCTCACCCATCCGGCGCGCTTCTCGTCGTCGTACGCCTGCAACGCGCCGTGCACCCGCGGCTGCGAATGTCCATCCACGAGCGGTGCGTTGTGCGCGAGCGTGCTGCGATACCAGTGCAGAATGGGATCGACATAGGAGCCCGTGCCCGGATCGTCGAAGAAGCGATGCTCTCCGTCTATCAGCGTGAGGTTCAGGCGATCGGGATGACCGTGTCCGCCACCGGAATGTCCATAGTCGAGCGAGACGTAAACCCTGCCGCCGTCACGCCGGAGAATGCCGAGGCCCTGTGCGGGCAACAGATCGGAGACGAAGGGCTGTGCGACCAGCGACAACGCCTCACGCGCGCAGAGCAGCGCTCTCCACGACAGATCGCTGCGAGCAAGGCCCGTAGGTGGAAGGTTGCGCTCGACGTCGGCGGAGGACGACGGGCGTCCGGTATCGCGGCGCGGAATGGACGGATCGTAGAGGCGGGCCAGCATGCTCACGAGACGCACGTCATCGCGGCGGGCGAGACCAAGCTCACACGATTCGGCAAAACGCGGTTGCCGCACGCTCACGCAATGCTGCGAATCGCGCCGCGACGGATGCGTGAGATCGGGAAGCAGTGTGCGAAAGGGCGCCGCAAATCCCTCACAAAAACGATCCTCGAGCAGGGTGGGCAGCGGATGGCCTGCCGCCGATGCGAGCATCGCACCGTACCACAGGCCACGATGCGCAAACAGGTGGTAGTTCTCGCCCTCGAACCAGCTTCCGTCGGCCAGAAGTGCGTTGCCAAGGTGCGAGTGCAGGCCGCTCTTGCCGTGCAATGCCTTGTCGAAGCAGACCCGATCGTCGAGCATCCGTGCCGCAGCCAGGAGTGCGGCGTTGTTCCATACCTGCCGGTTGGACTTGCCTTCGTCGAACGAGCCGATCAACGCCGCACTTGGCGCAATGAGACGGTCACGAACTCGAGCCCCAAGCGACGCAAGCTCCGCGGAGGGCGCTCCCGTCTCGAGCAGGTCCAGTGCGATCATCAACTGCAGCAGCCAGATCGACTCGAGGTACGTGCTGAAAAATGGCCGAGATGGACCCAGCACGTTGTCCGCGTTGGGATAGCGCAGATATTGCTCGGATATCTGGTTGAGCAATGCGGCAGCGCCATCGCGACAGGATTCGTCGTTGGTCAGGACGCCCAGCAGCGCGGCGTGGACGACCCGTTCAGCGAGCCACAGCTGATACCAGTACAGGCGAAACCGATCGTGCAGCCCGCCGGCATATTCGCGATTGCACACCGGGCACACATGCCGCGGATCGAACGGGTCGAAGCGAAGCAGTGCACCGTCGATGGTACATCGTCCGCCCGACCGGCTGAGCAGCGCTTTCTCGCGCGGAACCACCGGCAGCTCGGCGCCAAGCGCGGCAAGCTCCAGCAGCGGCGTGAGCTCGCTGCGCAGCCCGGCGGTCAGGGCGGAAAGTGAATCAAGGGCAACGGCACTGCGCGTCTGGAGATACTCGGCGGTAACGAGCAGACTCACAGACCCGCTCCTCGCGGTGCGAAATGCCAATCATGAAGTGTGGCCAGCTCACCGCGAAGATCCATGTGCACACCGAGTATGCGACGAGAAAGTCCCTGAACGCCGCGCGAGTGGTAGAGCCACGTGGCGGGGGCGAGTGAATCCAGCATGACCTGCACGTCCTTCCACGCAGCATCGCGCGGCGGACCATCCGGCGCCGAAGCGGCGGTGGCGAGAAGGGTGTCGAGCAGCGGCGAATGAAAACCTGTGTAATCGAGCGTACCGCCGCGTTGCGACGAGCTGAACATTCCGCTCACATAGGATAGCGACAGGTCACCCGGAATGCCTGCTATCATGACATCAAACGTCTTGTTCGTGGCACGAGCCGCTGTCAGGAACGCGCCCATCTCCGTTTGGCGAACCGTGATGCGGATACCGCGTGCGGCCAGATCGCTTTGCACAAATTGCTCGGCGATGTTGTCTCCGCTGCCAACGGTGAGCAATTCGACGGCAAGGGGCTTGCCCGCTTTCGTGCGCTTTCCATCGGCGCCCCGCAGCCATCCCGCGGCATCAAGTAGTGCGTCCGCTTCGATGGTGTCGGGCCGCGCACCGCTCGTCCACGAAACGGGATTGTCGGGCGAGACCGGACTGCTTGCCGGAGTCCCATAGCCCTCGAGCGCGATGTTGACGATGCGTGCACGGTCGATGGAGCGCGCAACGGCGCGCCTGACCCTGACGTCGTCGAATGGGGGACGGGTGGTGTTGAAGCAGAGCGCCGTACCGAAAAGCACGGGATACGAAAGCAATGCGAGCGTCTTGTCCCGCTGCGTGAGCGAGGCCATGGTGGGCGAAATTCCAGCGACGTCGAGCTCGCCGCTCGCGAGTCCCGCAAATTTCGTGGTCGCTTCATCAACGACGGCCACGACGAAACCGGGCAAAAGGGGCGGACCGCCGAGGCTCGCGGGGAAATTGGCGTTGCGAGCGAACGTCCACCGGCTGCCCCGCTGGCGCGAGACGAAGCGGAAAGGGCCGTTGCCGACGGGTGCATCATTGAATGGCGCCGTACGCATGTCGCGGCGCGCAATACCAGACAATAGATGCGCCGGAACCAATGGAAGCTCGGCGAGAATCAGCGGGATCCGCGTTTGCCTTGCGGCAAACCGAAGGAGAAGCGTGGTATCGTCAAGCGCTATCGCTGTGTCGAGCGTGGCAAGGTCGGAGGCACGGGGAAAGCCGGTGCGCGGATCCTTTGCGGCGAGAAGGGTAAACGCGGCGTCGCGCGCGGTCGTAGCGTGGCCGTCGTGCCACTGAAGGTCATGCGATAGATGAAGCATGAGTTGCATGCCACTTGCAGCGAGAGACCAGTCCCTGGCCAGGTATGGCTGCAGGGTGAGGGCCGAATCGTAGCGCAGGAGGGTGACGAAGAGTGCGTAGCGCTGCACCTGGCGCGACAATGGATGGACCGTGATCAACGGATTTGCCGATTCGAGATCTGCACCGGAGGCCATGACGAGCACTCCGCCCGCGCGTTGCGGAGCGATGCAGGACGCGACGCCAAGTATCAGGAGCGCCGCCACGAGGACCTGCAGCGCGGACGTTGACGCCGCTCGCGCGCGATGCGATATCACCGCGTGCGATCCCCTGCCCTGTTGCGCGCGTTCGGTCGCGCCATGCTGCTCTTCTGGTGTGTGCTCTCGCTCACGTTCGCGCTCCTCCGGCTCGCGCCGGGTGATCCTACCACATTCCTGATTCCAGCCGGCGCCGGTGCGAGCGATGCCGTGCGCATGCGCGCGGAGCTCGGACTCGACCAGTCAACTGGCGTGCAATATGCACGCTGGCTCGGTGCGTTGCTGCACGGCGATCTCGGTGGAAGCTTCGTCAATGGCCGGCCGGTGCGATCGGCTATCGGAGACGCGCTGCCGGTCTCGGTGGCACTGGGCGGTGCGTCGCTCCTCCTGTCGTTCCTCATCGGCATTGCAGCTGGCCTGATCCAGGCCGCGCGACGAGGCTCGCGCCTCGACGCGACGCTGACTGTCGCGAGCGTGCTGCTCGCTGCATCACCCGCCTACTGGCTGGGACTTGGTGCGATTGCCTGTTTCACGTACCTCGCGTCATCGTGGAGCCTGCCGCTCATGATGCGATTGCCGGCGATCGGCATGACCACTCCGGGTGCCGACCTTCACGGCGTGGCGCATCTCTCCGACCTTGTCCGGCACTCCATCCTGCCCGTTACGCTGCTGGCGGCGATTGGTGCCGGGGGGGTGGCGCGCTACGTCCGCACCAGCGCGCTCGACGCCGGCGGCACCGACTGGATGCGCACGGCACGTGCGAAGGGTGCGGGTGAGGGACGCGTATACCGGCACCACCTGCTCGCGAATCTACGGGCGCCCATTCTTACCCTGTTCGCGCTTTCGTTGCCAGGCACAGTGGCGGGCTCGGTGTTCGTGGAGACGATCTTCGCGTGGCCCGGCATGGGGCGGCTGATGGTGACGTCGATTGTCGCGCGAGACTATCCGGTGGTGATGGGATGCGCGGCGATGTTCGCGGCGCTGGTGATCGTCGCGAACCTCGCCGCGGAAGCGCTGCTTCCGTGGGCGGACCCGCGGGTGCGAGCGTGAGCAAGCGCAGCGAGCGCGCAGCGCTCGTTGTGCTGGTCACGCTCGCAACGGCAGTCGTGCTGGTACCGGCGCTCGCGTCCCGGGACCCGCTGCGCATCGATGATGTCGTCGCCCGTCGCCTCATTGCGCCGTTCGCACGGGACCTCCATGGAGAATTCCACCTGCTCGGCACGGACAGATTCGGGCGTGACCTTCTCGTGCGAATGATGCTCGCGGGGCGTCTGTCACTGCTCGTCGGCTTCCTTGGCTCTGTGGTGGCGGGCCTGCTGGGTACGGTGCTCGGAGCGTTTGCGGGCTGGCGGGGTGGATTCGTCGACCGTGCCGTTACGAGTGCAGCCGACGTCCTCCTCGCGCTGCCGCGGCTCGTGTTGTTACTCGTTGGTGTAGCGCTGTGGCAACCTGGTTTCTCCACGATTCTCGTGGTGCTCGCGCTCACAGGGTGGATGGGCATTGCCCGCCTGGTTCGCGCGGACGTCATCGCCGTGCGACACCGGCCATTTGTGCCGGCGGCAACGGCACTTGGTGCAAGCTCCACGCGCGTCCTCTTTCGTCACGTCATTCCAAATGCCATTGGACCCGCATTGGTTGCCACGACACTTGGCGTGGGAAACGCGATCCTGCTGGAGAGCGGGCTGTCGTTCCTGGGGCTCGGCATCCAGCCGCCGGCACCGAGTTGGGGAAACATGATTGCCGGGGGACGAGACCTGCTCGTGGTTGCGCCGTGGGTATCGCTGGCGCCAGGTATTGCCCTGGTCGTCACTGTTCTTGCCACGACCATTCTTGGCGACGCGTGGCGAGACCGGCTGGCGGGAGAACGATAACGACGGTGGATTGTCACGTTGTCGTCCTGCGCGCTATCACAACTTGCGTAACAGCCCACTAGTAGCGCAGCAGGACCGTCACGATCTCGTGAGGGCCAGCAGAGAAATGAATGACGTTGTCGACAACCTCGAGCGGCGAGATGGTGCACTCGTCGAGACGTGTTTTTTGGGCTTCAACGACTGGGCGCGCAAGATGCCAGGAGCCGTGAACATCGTGGTCGCGAATGTTTACGCATCGCAGTAAACGCCAGCCGTCGCGCCGAGCGGGAGCGGCGGCACTGAAGCGCAGACCGGGGCCGCGGAGCTCGAGTCCACCAGCGAGAGATGCATCGCGAAGATTGGAGCGCAGCGTTTCGCCAACCAGGGGGACGAGTACATCTTCTGCAAGGCGATTGATTTCGTCGCGCACACCGTGCGAATCAGGACCTGTCAGCTGCAATGCGAAGCGCGCCTCGTATGATCCAATGGACTGCGCCTGCGGGGTTGGAGACGGCCAGCCGGCATGTCCCGGACGCTCGGGCAAATCGGCGCGGGAGAGCTCCCCCACGGCACGCACGAGTGTAACGGCAATGCTTCCGCCAGCCAGGCTTTCATATTCGGCGAGGCCGTCCGAAATGAGCACGGCTCCCCCATCATCGGCGAAGCGCGCGACCCACCGGTGCAACGGTGCGGCGGGAACGACATGCTCCATTGCTTGATCCTCTGCGCGCACAGAAAGTGGAGAACGCTCGACTGGCAGGAACGCGGCATCGGCGAGGGTAGCGGCTTCGCCCAGGCCGGTGGCAAATCGGACGCGTAGGCGATGGTCGCGCTCCCGGTTGTCGCCAGTCACCACGACTTTCACGGCGCGTGAGTCAGCGTCGAGCTGTACCGCCACACAACAGGAGCCACCCTCGCTGCTCACGTCGAAGTCCAGTGCGATTTCCGCGCGCAATGGTCCACGGTGCACGAGATGCACACGTCGAACAATTGGTGGTGTGAATGACTCACGAATGGCCGGCGTGTAGAGATCGCCCACGTCGCGCGCGCGCTCCAGTGTTACGGCATGCTCGATACGACGAGCGCGTTCGATATCTTCAAACAGAACATTCCCGGATTCGCTGACGCTTACGCGGACAAGACCGTTGTCGACCGTTAACCCGGCTGCGTTAACAGGATTCGGTATCGCGCCGACGTGCGTGCCGCCGTGCAAATGTGAGGAGACCGTGAACGCGCCGAGCGGTCGTATCCAACCAACAGCGCGCGCCGCCGTGACAATGTCGGCGTCGGGATACGCGCGCGGCGACTCGGTGAGCGCCACCTGCTCACTCGTGGAAAGCACCTGGATGGCCATATCATTCACGCGCCATTCCGGAACCGGCCGGCGCTCGCCCTGCCGGTTGCCCGACCCTGGCCCTACGGCGACGTCCGCGGCCGTGTGCGTGAGTGCCAGCTCCACAACACCACCACGCGGGCGGGCGGACGCATTGCGGACGACGACGGCAGGCTTCCATTCCGCCGGCGTGGTGCGAGCGCGATCGACGTCATGATTCAGCAACGCCTGCACCGTATATCGCCGGAGTTCGTCAACCTGCGCCTCCACGGACGCGAGCCGCATGTCGAAGGCATCGGCCACGGCGTCAACGGAGGTCCCACACAAGGTATCGTGCGGATGTGCCTGCAAGAGCGTTCGCCATGCGCCATCGAGCAAGGCGCGCGACGCACGATCATTGGACAGCGCAAGCCACGGCTCGAGATCGTTGACCAGCGCCCGCTCTGCCTGTGCATTGCGCCGCTTCCGGGCAGCGCGAGTGGCGAGCGTACCTTGCAGCGTCCACGCGTAGCCGTAAGAGTCACGCAGCTCGCCGGAGATCTCTTCGAGGGTGCTCGCTGCAGCAGCGCTGACGATCGAGCGAGCGGCACTCCGAAGCGAGACCGTCTTCACGCGCGGCCCGCCTGCGGCAATCGCAGCGCCAAGGTCGCGCTGGCGGGCATGATGATCGGCGCCGTTGAGCAGCAGTGCCGTTCCCGTCATGGCGCGCGGCGCCAACGTCTCCGCGATGTTCCTCCATCTGCCAGCGGCTTCGGATTGCTTTACCGGTAAACTACTGCCGAATTCGTATCCGTCGGGGGGTAAATGGTACACGAGCACCGTTGTGCCCGACGGGCCGCGCCAGCGCACGACGTCCCAGGCGGGAGACCGTGCGCCGCCAAACCCGCGCCAGAGCACAATCAGCTCACAGCCAAAACCGGCGGCAAGCTCCGGGAGAATGGCGGGATGGCCAAACGAATCGGGACAATAGAGCACGGGCGGCGCGTCTGCGCGCAGGCGCGCCAGGGTTTCGCGGCCAAGTGACAGATTCCGCACGAGCGCTTCGCCGCTCGGAATCAACTCGTCGGCAAGCACATACCACGGACCGGCCTCGAGCCGTCCGTCGCGCAGCAATGATGAAAGCTCGGCCGCACGCTCCGGACGAACGCCGAGGTAGTCCTCGATCAGTACCGCCTGCCCATCGAGGAGAAAGCTCTCTCCGCTCGTGGGCGGATCATCGAGTAGCTCGTCCACCAGACGTACCAAACGCTGCCGAAACCGTTCGGCAGCGTGATACCACTCGCGATCCCAGTGCGTGTGGGTAACGACAAGGATTTCGTCCAGGCGCGCAGTCATGCGCCGGAGTGTGCCTGCCTTGCGACGTCAGCGCAACGGCCCGCGTGCTCCCACGCGCGGGCCGATGCGAGATGCGGTCACCGTCAGGTGACCTTTTGCCCGGTGACCAGACGATACACGATGATGATCAGGGCGATGACGAGCAGGATGTGAATGAGTCCGCCCGCGACCGGGAACACGAGGAAGCCGAGCAGCCACAGAATGAGCAGGATAATCGCGATGGTGAAAAGCATGATTGAGTCCCTCGATGAGAGTGTGGTACGTCTCTACGGCCGCCCTCAAGGCAACGATCGTACCCAACGGGCGAAATGCTACCGCGACGAGCCTGGTATTTCTGTTTCGACGGACGGTCCGTGCAGCTCCCGCGTCTGTCGTGCGAGCAGGATGCGGCCCGCCCGAACGTCATGGCCGACGTCGATGAGGAGGATGGCAAGGTCGCCCACGCCCCAGAGCAGGCCCGCGAGCACGATGAGCCGGCTCGCCTCACCCAGCAGGGTGGCAATGGCCGCGGTGCCCTGCGCCATCATCCCCGTGACGACCTCCGCGAGCAGCAGCAGGAGGAGAATGACGCCCATCAGCTTGAACAGCTTGGAGAGATACCGAAGGCCGACGTACGGCTCGAGATCGCTCTGCCGAATGCCGGGAATCTCGATGACGTCGTCCGCGAGTGCCTGTCCGATGCGATTGATGGGGTTCCGCGCTGGCGCCGCTGCTGCCGCGTCCTGTGTCCGCCGATGTTCGCTCATGATCCTCCTCCTGAACCGATCCAGCGGGCGTGATAGCCGCGCGAGTCGATATGTATGAAAGGTCCGTGCCCAGACTCGGCCGGATACACGCCTGCACCCCCGACGAGCTCGGGATGCGCCGTCTCCACCCGGTCCACCGCTGCGAGAATTACCCGGGCGTCACTGATGCTCACGCGCCCGTCGTGATCCAGATCATCCATCGCGCCGTTGCTGTCGTTGTCGATGTAGATGTCGGCGGCATCTCCGTACATGTGCCTGCTGAGACCGGCTCGACCGCTCGGGTCGCCGCCGGACTTGTTGTATTGCGGCGTGCGGAAGCCGCTCATGACGCGCACCCCGCTCACGTCGATGCCGTGGGACGCGAGGTCGGAGAGCACGAGCTCCAGCTTGTCCACGTTGCGCATCTCGATCACGAGATACTTGGGCCAGACGTTCGCCTGATCGTGCGTGAGAAAATCGCGCAGCTTGAAGTGGTCCGAGATGCGCGTATCCTGATTGTCCTGCGTGACCTCGATGAAGCCCGACGGCGGCTGATAGCGCGACCCGGGCGCCTTTGCTGGCGCCTTTACCGGGCCATTTTCGCCGGGCCAGCTGCCGAGCAGATATTGGCCGAGCCGGCCGTTCTGTTTGTCGCTGCGCGGGCGCATGCTGATCAGGCTGAAATCGGAGATTGGGCGAAGCGCATTTCCCACGGCGACGGCAAGCTTCCAGACACCGGCCCTCGGCGCCACCGAGGAGCCGCTTGAATCCGACTCCGCGACCTTCACTGCACCTTCGGCCGACGTCGAATCCGTCGCCAGCGGCTCGCCGGCAGGCTTGATCTGGGCGCGCAGCTTGCCGCTCGCGCCTCGCAGCTCGCCGCTGAGCGCGCGCAGGGAGGCGTCGGTGAGAAAGGCGGCTGTGGGCGCGTCGGTATTGGTGAGCGCCGACGCAATTTTCGCGGCCGCGCCTGGCTCACTGGCGCCGGCGGTGCGGCTTCCCGTGGTCGCAATGGTCCACATCCACCCCACCACGAGGAGCACCAGCACCACTTTCGTTGCGAAAACGAGAAGCGCGCCCGTTGACCCGACCTGAGCGTGTGTCGAACTTCCCTCGCTCTCGCCGTCTTTCTTCCGCCGACGCCAATGCAATCGCTTCTCGATCTTTTCCATCAGCTCACGGACGTCCGCCATCTGGTGCAGGTTGGCGGATACATCGGCCTGGCCGCCATTATCTTCGCCGAGACGGGGTTGCTCGTCGGTTTCTTTCTTCCGGGCGATTCGCTGCTCGTCACGGCCGGCTTGCTCGCATCACAATCACAGTTCGGGCTGAACATGTGGGTCCTCGGCGCAATACTCACGGTGGCCGCGATCGTCGGCAATTCGGTGGGTTACGCCATTGGGCATTACACGGGCCCCAAGCTGTTCACGCGCGATGATTCGCTGTTGTTCAAGAAGAAACATTTGTTTCGCGCACAGGAGTTCTACGAGAAGCATGGCGGCAAGACGCTCGTCATTGCGCGTTTCATGCCGATCGTGCGGACGTTCGTCCCTGTGGTGGCCGGAATGGCCAAAATGAATTTCCGGAGCTACACGGCCTACAACGTGCTGGGAGCGGTGTCGTGGATCTGGTCGATGCTGTTCATCGGCTATTTCGTGGGACGCGCCTTTCCCGGCATTGCGGGCCACATCGAAAAAGTCATTCTCGTGGTGATCTTCCTCTCGCTGCTGCCGGGCCTCATTTCCTGGCAGCGTGAGCGCATGAAGGCGAAAACCGCGTGACGACGCTGCGTCGCACGCCTTGAGATCGAACTAACCTGGAGACCCGCATGGCGCACACACTTCCGCCCCTTCCCTACGCATCGAACGCCCTCGAGCCGCACATCGATGCGCAGACGATGGAGATTCATCACGGGAAGCACCACAACGCGTATGTCACTAACCTGAACGCAGCGCTCGAGAAGGCGCCGGAGTTGGCGGACAAACCGCTCGACGCATTGCTGCGTGACCTGAGCAGCGTTCCGGACGCCATCCGCGGAGCGGTCCGCAACAACGGTGGCGGACACTGGAATCACTCACTCTTCTGGCAGGTGATGGGTCCGGATGCCGGCGGCGCTCCCGAGGGCAAGCTCGCCGACGCGATCAACAGCGCGTTCGGCGACTTCGAGAAGTTCAAGGAGCAGTTTGCCGCCGCGGGTGCCGGCCGATTCGGCTCTGGCTGGGTGTGGCTCAACAATGATGGCGGCACGCTTTCCATCTCGAGCTCGCCGAATCAGGACAACCCGCTCATGGACGGCAAGCCCGATCCCATTCTCGGGCTCGACGTGTGGGAGCATGCGTACTACCTCAAGTACCAGAACCGCCGGCCGGATTACATGAAGGCGTGGTGGAATGTGGTGAATTGGGGGGAAGTGGCGAAGCGGCTGGGCTGACGGGTCGCGCGCTGGCGCTCGCTCGACAGGCGAGCGCCCCTTACGGGATTTGCTTTGGCTTCGGCTCGATACGCACCGCCCACAGGCCGCAGTTGAAGTCGTTCACGTACGCAAGCCCATCCTTTTTGTTGACGACAACACCCCACCGGGCATCGTTCCGCACGAAGAACTGGGCGCAGCGATTTGCGGTACACATCATGGTGGCCAGTAGGATATAGGGACGAGGGTAGAATCTCCCGACACTCGCCGGGATGACAACCGACCAAGACCTACTGCGCCGCCTCTCCCTCGAGATAGGTATAGCCTTCGAGGCCGGCGACGTAATCCGCAATGAACGCATTCGCATCCGCCCGGCTCAGGTGCTTCACCTGCGTCACCTTCCGGCGGAACGTCTGCAACAGGTCCGACGCGCGGAACTGCACGTAGTTCAGTACCTCGGTCACCGTATCGCCATGCACGAGATCGGTAATTTCATACCCTTTCTCGGACAGACGGATGTGCACCGCATTCGTGTCGCCAAAGAGATTGTGCAGGTCGCCCAGGATTTCCTGATACGCACCAGTCAGGAACACGCCAAGGATATAACTCTCACCGTCACGCCACTCATGCAGCTCGAGCGACGGCTTGCCCTCCTTGCCGCCGATGAACCGGTCGATCTTGCCGTCCGAATCACAGCTGACGTCCTGCAGCGTACCTCGGCGCGTGGGCTCTTCGTCCAGGCGATGGATGGGCAGAATGGGAAACAGCTGATCAATGGCCCAGCTGTCGGGCAGTGACTGGAACAGCGAGAAATTGCAGAAATATCGATCCACGAGCACGGCCTCGAGATCGGTGAGGATTTCCGGATAGTTCTCGCGGTCCTTCTGCACGATGCGCGCGATGGCATTGATCGTGGCCAGGTACATCTGCTCCGCCACGG
Source organism: Gemmatimonadota bacterium (assembly GCA_028287285.1). Lineage (GTDB taxonomy): Bacteria > Gemmatimonadota > Gemmatimonadetes > Gemmatimonadales > Gemmatimonadaceae > AG11. The sequence continues at coordinate 37,853 of JAQBPY010000142.1, read as the reverse complement.
CCCTGCCACGCAGCTGCAACACGCCGCTCGCGAAGAGCTGCTGCGCACGCTCCTTGTCGAACGTCACGTCGTGGAAGATCTCGTTCACCTTGCGGCGCGATACCTTGGACTTCGCGATCGCGACGTTGTCCTCCGCCATCTCGTGCAGGATGGCGTGATCGTCGTCGTTGAGCGTTGGAACCGGCACCTCCACGACGGATTCGACGTCGATGACCTTGAGCAGCAGCAACGCATGGTGTGCCGTGAGCGCACGCCCCGACTCGCTGATGACATGCGGCATGGGCAGGTCGAGATCCCGGCAGCTTTCGGCGAGCGTGTAAATGACGTCGTTAGCGTACTCCTGGAGCGAGTAGTTAACGCTCGCGTTAGATGTGGAGTTGCTGCCGTCGTAGTCAACGCCAAGCCCTCCGCCCACGTCCACGTGCGTGACGTCCACACCCAGGGCGCGCAATTCCGCATAGAAGCGCGCGACCTCCTGGAGCCCCGCCTTGATGTAGCGGATGTCCGTGATCTGCGAGCCAAGGTGGAAATGGATGAGCTTGACGATGTCGAGCTTTCCCGCGGCGCGCAGCTTGTCCACTGCCTCCATGAGCTGCGCGGCATTGAGGCCGAACTTGGACTTTTCGCCGCCGCTTTCCTTCCAGCGGCCATAACCCGTGGACGCCAGCTTGATCCTGATGCCCGCCGTTGGCGTAACATCGAGCTCCTCCGCCGCCGCAAGCAGGACGTCGATCTCGCTCAACTGCTCGATGACGATGAACACCTGATGGCCAAGCTTCTGCCCCATGAGGGCCAGACGCATGAACTCCTCGTCCTTGTAGCCGTTGCAGACGATGAGATGCTCGGTGCTTTCAGAGAGGCCGAGCACCGCCTGCAGCTCGGGCTTGGAGCCGCACTCGAGCCCCACGCCGTGCTTGGCGCCAAACTGCACGATCTCCTCGACCACGTGGCGCTGCTGATTGACCTTGATGGGGTACACCGTCGTGTAGCCGCCCGTGTACTCGTACTCCTGAATCGCGTTCGCGAATCGCTCGCTCAGTGCTTCGATGCGCGAGCGCAGGATGTCGGAAAAGCGCAGGAGCACCGGAAGGGCGACACCCTGCTCTTCCAGATCATTCGCGAGATCATGAAGACTCAGCTGGCGCTCGGGATGCTCCTTGTCGGGGCGCACCACCACGTGGCCGCGCTTGTCGATATCGAAGAAACCACCACCCCAGCCCTCGATGTTGTAGAGCGCGCGCGCCTTTTCGACAGTCCAGTCGGAATTCTCGGTTGCCATGCTGGAAAAGATAGCAGAATGCGACGTCAATCAGGGGTAGAGCGTCGACGTCCGCCAACCGTTCTCAACGCGGATGTACACGGTGCGCTCATGCAGCCGGCTCGGCATGCCGCGCCAGAATTCGATGCGGTGCGGTACGATCCGGAAGCCCGACCAATGAGGTGGGCGCGGCACGAGCATGCCCTCGAATCGCCGCTCAATCACGAACTGCCGTGCCTCGAAATCGCCTTCCTGCGCAATCTCCGCACTCTGCTGCGACGCCCACGCGCCAATTTGACTACCCCGTTCCCGGCTCGCGAAGTAGGCGTCCGCTTCCTCCGCGCTCACGATGGTGGCGAGCCCTTCGACACGGACCTGACGCTCCATCGGTTGCCAGTGAAAGCACATCGCGGCCTGCGCGTGCGCAAGAAGCTCCCTGCCCTTCCGGCTCTCGTGGTTCGTGTAGAACACGAAGCCGCGCTCGTCCACACTCTTGAGCAGGACAATTCGCACGGCGGGCTGTCCGTTTGCGCCAACGGTACCCAGAGAAAATGCCGTGGGCTCCGGAAGCTTGGAGCGATCAACGGCCTTTGCGTCGGCCAACAGCTCTGCAAACCGTGCAAACGGTTCCTCGTGCGGGGCAATGCCGCTCATCCAACGGCCCGCTTGCGAAAGCTGCGCAACCCTGCCGCCCAGAAAAGTGCGGAAATCGCGAGCAACGCTCCTATCGACGCAGGCAACGGCATGTGCGGTACCTCGGGAGTGAGCGCGCCTCGCATTCCTTCCGCCACGTACACCAGCGGATTCACGAGCACGATGTACTTGAGCACCGGTACGGCATCGAGCCCACGCCAGGGATAATACGCGCATCCGAAGAACATCATTGGCGCGATGATGGCACTGAACATCAAGCCGATCTGCTGCGGCGCAATGCCGGTACCCAACCACATGCCGAGGGCGGAAAAGGTCGTGGCGCCGAGCAGCGTGATGACGAGGATGTCGCCCAGGTGGCCGAAGGTGAGGTTCGGAATGGGTCCCATGATGAGGCGTGCAAGCGGAAGCACGAACAGCGCGGCGATCACGCCCTGAATGACACCCGACACGATCTTTTCGGCGGCAATGATCCAGGTGGGCACAGGTGCGAGCAGACGATCCTCAATCTCTTTCGTCCAGCCGAAATCCTGCACCATGGGCAGCGCGACGGACTGAATTGCCGAAAGTGCGAGACTCACCGCGAGAATTCCCGGCAGCAGCGTGGTCTGATAGCCGCCGCGCATCATCCCCATCTTCGGCATGAGGAATCCGAACACGATGAGGAACAGCACCGGCTGCATCACGGTGCGGAGCAGGAAAAATGGCAGCTCCTTCATGGCGACACGAATGTCCCGGCGCAGCAGGGCGACGAATACCGTGGTCACGCGCACGGATGGAATCTCGCTCATCCGAGCTTTCTCCCGGTAAGCTCGATGAACAACGTTTCAAGGCTTGGCTCCTTCAACGTGATGTTCTTCACGTGGCGCCCCGCACCTTCGACCGCCTCAATGGCGGCGGAGATGATTCGGCCGCCAGCCGAGCTCTGAATACGCAACGTCGCGCCAATCCCTTCTGCCTTGCTGACATTCGGCAGCGCGGCAACAGCCGTCGCGGCGGCGGCGGCTGGCCCGTCGAGGTCCAGGTCAATGAGCGTGCCGCCAGGCGCCTTGGCCTTGAGCGCCGTCGTGGTGTCGAGTGCGAGGAGCTTTCCCCGGTCGATGATGGCGAGCCGGTCGCACAGTTGATCTGCTTCTTCCATGTAGTGCGTTGTCATCACGATGGTGCGTCCCTGCCGGTGCAACGCACGCAACACGTCCCAGAGCGCGAGGCGCGCGGCGGGGTCGAGACCCACCGTGGGCTCATCGAGGAAGAGGACGTCGGGCTGGTGAATGAGCGCCCGCGCGATCATCAGCCGCTGCTGCTGTCCTCCGGAAAGCGCGTCGACTTTCTCGGCCGCCTTTTCTCCCATGCCGAACTGTTCCAGCAGTGCCGTGGCGCGCGTGGTCGCCTCTGCGCGCCCGATGCCAAAGTATGCCGAGTGAAAGATGAGGTTCTCGATGACGTTGAGGCCGCGGTCCGGATTCGCCCGTTGCGGCACGACACCAATGCGTCGACGAACGGCAACCGGATCATTGATGACGTCTGCGCCCGCAACGGTCGCTCGGCCCGCGCTCGCGAGGACCCGGGTGGTGAGAATACCGATGGTCGTGGTCTTTCCGGCGCCATTGGGGCCGAGCAGGCCGAAGAATTCGCCGGCTTGGATGTGGAGGTCGAGTCCCTCGAGCGCCACCAGCTCCCTGACGCCGCCGGGCACTGCCACCGGCGGCGCGGCGGCGCCAGGCGGACCAAATGGCGTACCGGCAGGCCGCCCTCCGCGCTTGGGCGCGGCGAGTGGATACACTTTTCTCAGCCCTTCGGTGTAGATGGCGGTCACCGCTGCGAATCTATTGACTGGCCCTCAGTCGCGACACTCAGTCGTTGTTGCTCAGCAAGCCGCCCATCACGGCACCACCAAGGACACCCAGCGCGGAGCCTTCCTGCTCGTGACGTCCGCCATGTCGAGGGGACGCGGCGATGATGCGATCGGCCAGGCGCGAGAACGGCATCGTCTGCAGCATGACCTTTCCCGGCCCCGCCAGCGTGGCAAAGAACAGCCCCTCGCCGCCGAACAGGGCCGTCTTGATGCCAGGCACCATCTGGATGTCGTAATTCACCGTCTGCTCCATCGCCACGATGCAACCCGTATCGACGCGCAGTGTCTCGCCGGCGTCGAGCGTCGTCTCCCAGATGGCGCCCGAGGCGTGCAGCACGGCAACGCCGTCGCCGGAGATGCGCTGGAGGATGAACCCTTCGCCGCCAAAGAATCCCGCACCGATCTTCCGCGTGAAGGCAATGTCGACATTGGTGCCCTTGGGTGCGCAGAGGAAGGAATCCTTCTGCGCGATGATCGTACCGCCCCATTGCTGGAGGTCCACTGGCTTGATCTTGCCGGGGAATGGCGACGAGAACGCCACGCGCCGGCGATCGCGTCCGGCGTTCATGAAGGTGGTAATGAAAAACGTGTCGCCCGATAGGACTCGACGTGCGCCGGCGAACAGTTTGCCGAGCACGCCGCCGCCCTGTCGGTTGGGATCGAGCGTGGTGTTCATCTCGATGCCGCTTTCCATGAACATCATGGCACCTGCCTCGGCAATGACCGTTTCGCCGGGGTCGAGGGTCACGATCACGGCTTGCAGGTCGTCGCCGATCAGCTCGTAGTCGATTTCGTCGGATGTGCGGCGCATGCTTGGGCTATTGGCGTGTGTGATGATGAAGGGAGAAACTACCAGAAATTATCGGCACGTCTGGCGCAACGAACGGTACAGGATGTCCCGACACGCGCACAGCGCGTGCGGGATGACAACACAGGTATCGAGGATGACAGCTGCGACAGTTCAAAGTGCGTTCGTTCAATCCCTACGGCCACTCGCCTCTGCGTGTTCCAAACGTATCTTCACGCAGACCTCTCACGGAATCAACCCGCATGCGCCGTTTGCTCCCTGCCCTGCTGCTCCTTGCCATCGCGTCGCGACTGGACGCGCAAGGCGGACAGAACCGAAATGCCGACACCACCGTCACGTTGCTCACGCCGGCGCGCGTCTTCGATGGCATGGAGATGCACGAGGGATGGAGCGTCCTGGTGCGGGGTGACCGGATTACCAGCGCGGGCCCGACGAGCGGCATTGCGGCGCCGGCGAATGCGAAGCGCATCGACCTGGCAGGCATGACCCTGATGCCGGGTCTGATCGAGATGCACTCGCACATGCTGCTGCATCCGTACAACGAAGCCACGTGGGACGACCAGGTGCTGCACGAGCCACTCGCGATGCGTATTGCGCGTGCCACGAACCACGCTCGCGAAACACTCCGCAACGGGTTCACTACCGTCCGCGACCTGGGCACCGAAGGCGCAGGCTACGCCGACGTCGGCCTCAAGCGCGCCATTGCCCAGGGCATCATTCCGGGACCGCGCATGATCGTGGTCACGCGCGCCATCGTCGCGACGGGCAGCTACGGTCCGCACGGATTCACCGCGGAAATGGATGTGCCGCAAGGCGCGGAAGAGGCGGACGGGTCGAATCTCGCGCGCGTCGTGCGCGACCAGATCGGCCGCGGTGCGGACTGGATCAAGATCTACGCCGACTACCGGTGGGGACCAAATGGCGAGACGCGGCCCACCTTCACGCTCGACGAGATCAAGCAGATCGTCGAGATCGCGAAGTCGTCGGGGCGTGCGGTCGTTGCGCATGCCTCCACGCCGGAGGGTATGCGGCGCGCGACCCTCGGCGGCGTCGAAACGATCGAGCATGGTGATTCGGGGACGCCGGAAGTGTTCAGGCTGATGAAGGAAAACAACGTCGCACTTTGCCCCACCGTTGCCGCGGGCGACGCGATTCTCCGCTACCGCGGCTACAAAAAGGGCGACCCGGATCCAGCGCGCGTCACCGAAAAGAAAGCGAGCCTCAAGGCGGCCATGGATGCGGGTGTGACATTGTGCAGCGGCAGCGACGTCGGCGTCTTTACGCACGGCGAGGAAGGTCGCGAGCTCGAGTTGCTCGCCGAATATGGCATCGCTCCGCTCGCCGTCCTCAGGGCAGCGACCAGCACCAATGCGCGCCTGCTCCACATGGAAAATCAGATTGGCTCGGTAAAGCCCGGCCTGTGGGCCGATCTGGTTGCGCTCCGTGGCAATCCGCTCACCGACATGCACTCGGTGCGCGACGTGACATTCGTCATGAAGGGAGGCGTGGTCGCGCGCCCTGTGCAGTAGCCATTCGCACTGGCGTTCCATTTGTGATCTCCGCGTCGTTACCGGAGGCTGACAAACTCGTCCTTGACCTTTGACGTACTGAGGCGTACTAATAGTCTAGTACGCTCTTGCTAGTACGTAAGTTCTAGTACAGAGTGGAGAATGGTCGAAGCCCAATTCACGGACCGGGAACTGGATGTCATGGCCGTGCTCTGGGAGCTCGGATCCGCAACGGTGCCCGAGGCCCGCGTGCGGATTGCCGACGATCTGGCATACACGACCGTGCAAACGGTGCTGCGCACGCTCGTGAGCAAGGGATTTGTAAAGACGGAAGAGGAAGGGCGCTTTCACCGGTATTTCCCGCTGGTCGCACGCGATGAAGCGAGCCAGAGCGCACTCAGGCGGTTGTTGGCGAAGCTGTGCGGCGGATCTCCGGAGCTTTTGCTCAGCCAGCTCGTGGCGCAGGGCGGCGTGAGCACGGACCACATCCGACGGATGCGAAACCTGCTGGACCTTCACCTTCCCGAGGAGAATCGATGATGCTGCTCCGGATGTCGTACTCGGTGGTCGTCGGACTCGTGTTCGCCCTCGTCGCGCTCACCGCGGAGCACGCGGCAAACCGGTGGCTGCTGCCGAGGCGATGGATCTGGGCAGGGTCGCTGGCGGCCACGTTCGCGGCGAGCGCCGTCCTCTGGACCATGGCCGCACCAGCGGCGCCGCCATCGTTCGCGGCCGTCTCGAGCCCGCAGGTCACGCGCGCACTGCAGGCGCTCTGGGTGCTGGCGTCCGCAGGCGTCGCCGCCGTGCTGCTCCTGTCCGCCGAAAATTTGCGCCTGCGGCGCAGGCGCTGGACAATGGCGCGAGTAGATGACGTCGACGTGCTGGTCACGGATGGACTCGGGCCGGCGGTCGTGGGCCTCTTTCGGCCGGTCATCGCAATGCCGCGCTGGGTGTTGCGGGCGCCGGACGGCCAGCGCAGGTCGATCGTGCTCCGCGAAGCGGAGCATCTTGAAGCAGGTGATCACACACTCATTGCGTTCGCCATGGGCGCCGTGGCACTGATGCCGTGGAACATGCCGCTCTGGTTTCACCTTCGACGTCTGCGCGTTGCGATCGCGAAAGACTGCGACGCACGTGTCCTCGATCACCTGCTCGACGCGGAGACGTCCGCGGAGCCGGTGATCGAGGTATCGCGTGAGCCCACTCCCACTGCGAGGCCAACGGTGATTCATGTCGACTCGTATCTGGGTTGGCACCCGGATGCTGCGCCGCAAACGCCGCAGCGGGCGGATTGATCGTCGCATGAAGCAGGTCCTTCGCTCAGCTCAGGACGACAAAATAGCTGCTGAACTGCGGTCGTCCTGAGCAGGGCGAAGGACCTGCTCTTACCGACTACGTTTCACGGATGACGTCAGCCCTGAGACTGCAATCCCGCGCCGCTCCGATTCCCGACGACCAACGCCCAAAGGGATGGCGCGAGCGGCTGGCCGCATTGCGCTACGTGCCGTCGCTGCTACGCCTCGTCTGGGAAACGCACCGCACCTACACGGTCACGATGATCGCCCTGCGGCTCGTGCGATCGGTGATACCGGTTGCCGCACTGTGGGCCGCGAAGCTGATCATCGATCACGTGGTCATGCTCGCCAAGACGCCGGGCGCCTCACTCACGCCGCTGTGGCGCGTGGTGGCACTCGAGTTGGCGGTGGTGATCGCCGGCGAATTCCTCGCGCGAGCCTCGGCGCTCGTTGAATCGCTGCTCGGCGACCTCTTCTCGAACGCCATGAGCGTGCGCCTCATGCGCCACGCGGCCACGCTCGATCTCGCACAGTTCGAGGATCCGGAATTCTACGATCACCTCGAGCGCGCGCGACGACAGACCACCGCACGCATCGGCCTCATCGCCATGCTGCTCTCGATGACGCAGGACCTCCTCACTCTTGGTACCCTTGCCGCCGCACTCATCGTTCACAATCCGTGGCTGCTACTCCTGCTGACCATCGCGATTTTGCCGAGCTTTCTTGGTGAAACGCACTTTGCCGCGCTGAGCTATTCACTGCTCTTCAGCCGCACGCCGGAGCGCCGCGAGCTGGACTACCTGCGCTATGTGGGTGCGAGCGACAAGACCGCGAAGGAAGTGCAGATGTTCGGTCTCGCCGGATGGCTGAGCGATCGCTACGCGGCGCTCGCGCTCAAGTATTACGAGGAGAACAAGAAGCTCAGCATCAAGAAAGGCATCGTGAGCGCGCTGCTGTCGCTCGTGGGCACCATCGGGTACTACGGTGCATACGTCACCATCCTCCTGCGCGCCGTCGCGGGCCTCATCACGCTGGGTACGCTGACCTTTCTTGCCGCCGCGTTCAGCCGCAGCCGGGATCTCATCCAGCGGCTGTTACTCTCGGCGAGTGACATCTATGAGCAGAGCCTGTACCTGAAGGACCTGTTCGTGTTCTTCGAGATGCAGCCGTCCATCAGCTCACGCATGGGCGCGCCGCGCGTGCCCAATCCCCTCGAGCAGGGTTTCGTGTTCGAGGACGTCGGCTTCCAGTATCCAGGCAGCGACCGCTGGGCCATCCGGCATGTGGACCTGGTGATCTCACCTGGTGAGCGCATCGCACTCGTTGGTGAAAACGGTGCAGGCAAGACGACGATCACGAAGCTGCTCGCGCGCCTCTACGACCCGAGCGAGGGACGCATCCTGCTGGACGGTGTCGACCTGCGCGAGTACGATCTCGCCTCATTGCGCGAGGCAATCGGCGTCATTTTTCAGGACTTCGTTCGCTACGACATGCGCTTCGACGAGAACGTGGGCGTGGGCGAGATTGAAAGCGTGACGGGTTACCTCGCCGAGGTGCGAGATGTGAAGCCGGCCGATGCGGCGGCGCCGCCGGAATCCGTGATCGAGGCGACCGACCGCTCCCTTGCCTCGAGCCTTTTACCGAGGTTCGCGGATGGCTACCGGCAGATGCTTGGGCGCCGGTTCGATGACGGCGTCGACCTGTCCGGCGGAGAGTGGCAGAAGATCGCGCTCGCGCGCGCCTACATGCGTTCAGCGCAGTTGCTCATCCTGGACGAGCCCACCGCGGCGCTTGATGCACGCGCCGAGTACGAAGTGTTCGTCCGCTTCAATCAGTTGATGGCGGGGCGAATGGCAGTGGTCATCTCGCACCGTTTCTCGACGGTACGGATGGCGGATCGCATCGTCGTGTTAGCAGGCGGTAAGGTGGTGGAGTCAGGTACCCACGCATCGCTTGTCGCAGCTGGTGGCCTGTACGCAGAACTATTCGAGATGCAGGCGCAAGGCTATCGTTAGCCTGTGTGTTGTACTCCCGCATGAAAACAAGTCCTTGGCCGCGCGCAGGGCGCACCGTATTTTAGAAACCGCCCATTAGTAGAAATAGCCAAATATGATGTCCATGTAGCCGCCAGCGTCGCGCCTGACGATTCACACCACGTTCTACCCAGTGAGACGCGCGGGTTTTCGGTAAGTTGGGCCCCCGAGATTGTCGCTTCTCACATACCTGCCCGCGACAACGCCACAATAAACGCCACAGAGGCGGGCAACTCGCGCGACGCCTCGCCCTATCGTTTTGCGAGTGCGCACGAGACTGCGCCAGGTTGGGGATTGTGAGCCCCGCCGCCAAAGCCGGCGCCTGGATTGTCTCCCTGATCCTGATTGCGCTGGTTGTGTGGGTAGTTGCCCGGGTTGTCTCTGGCTTGACGGCTGTCGCGGATGCGATGGATGGTGGGTTGTGAGCGCCCCGACGCTGACCATTGCGCGCGAGTCCTTGCGCGGGGCCTTGACGAAAATCGCAGGGGTGATCGACGCGACCAAAAAAACGCTGGCCGTCGCCGCGCATGTGCTGCTCGAGGTGCGGGGCGACGAGCTAACGCTGTCCGCGACGAATTTCGACGCCTTTGTGCGGGTGACCGTCCCGTGTGACTCCGAGGGCGATGCCACCGCGCTCGTGCCGGCGGGACGGTTGACGGACATCGTCGGCAACCTGCCGTCCGGCGTGGTGACGCTCTGCCTCGGGATGCGCACGACGATTAAGGCGGGCAAATCGCGGTTCGAGGTATCGGGGATCGCACAAAGCGAAATGCCACCGATGCCCGCCAGTCGCGGCACGCCGACGCTTGTGGACGCCCGGGCGTTCATTGCTGCCGCGGCCCGGTGCGAACCGCTCGCGTCCGGCGAGGAGTCGCGGCCCGCGCTGAACACCGTCCACCTGGAATTCGCGGACGGTGCGCTTGGCGTCGTGTCGACAAACGGCCATGCATTCGCGATGCTGCCAGTGGGCACGGCCAGCACGTCGCCGGCATCGTTCTCCGTGCACCGCTCCGATGTGCGGCGCCTGGCCAAGCTGTTCGGGGATCACGACGGGCATCTCTCGATCACGCCCGATGATGCGCGCGTCCGGTTTGCCTCGACAGGCGTCGTCGTCGACGTGCGGGTCGTGGAAGCCCAGTTCCCGCCCTATCGCGGGGTGCTGAGCCTGACGCCAACGCACACGCTGATCGTGGATCGTGTGGCCCTGCTCGCGAGCGTGCGGCGCGTCTCACTGGTCTCGCCCTCGGCCCAAGAAGCGAGTGTCGAGGCCGGCCGGCTCCTGCCACCACCGCGCCGCGTCCGCTTCACCATCACCCGAGATGCGCTCGCGTTGTCCGCCGCCAGCCAAGAGGGGACCGGGCACGACGAGATCGCGGTGAGCTCTCACCTCACGGCGGGCTCGGGCGAGTCCGATGCGTCGTTCGCCATCGAGTTCAACGCCGCCCTCGTCCTGCTGTGCCTGAACGCGCTCACCTCGAATGACGTGCAGCTCGCCGTCCAGTATCCCAACCGCCCCATGCACCTCACGAATCCCGACGCCGCCGACGCGTCCCTCACTCTCGTCATGCCACTGAGGATCGTCTAATGCCATCCACATTCGAGAACCACCTCGTCGGCGTGTGTGCCGACGCACCGCATCCAGCGGGCTACCGCCCAGACCTGCCGCTGAACAGCGACGAGCCGTCCGACATCACCGACTTGATCGAGGAAGCGAAGGAAGCCGCTCACGACGAAGGCTACGATGCCGGACATGACGCGGGCCGCTTGGAAGAGGCTCGCGAAGCGCGCGAAGAGCTCGTCGAAGAAGTACGCGAAGAAGTCGAGTTGGAGTACTCTGCGCGCTTCCGGAAACAGGAACAGGAACTCGAAGCAGCGCGCGACCGCATAACCGCGCTGACGGAGCACGCCGCGTGAGTGCATCCCTGTTTTCGGGTGTCACGGTAGAGGGGAGCCAGCCGTGAGCGCCAGCGGCGAAATAGCGCTGTGTGCGACATCCCCAGTAGCTATCCCAGAGGACACGAAGCCAACGGCGAGAGTCATCGTCGGGGATTGTCTTACGGTGATGCCAACGCTCGAGGCGAATAGCTCCGACGCCGTGATTTGCGATCCGCCCTACGGCCTCGGCTTCATGGGCAAGGTTTGGGATCATGGCGTGCCGGGCGCGCCGTTCTGGGCGGAGGCCTTGCGGGTGGCGACGCCGGGCGCGTACCTGCTCGCCTTCGGTGGCACGCGGACATACCACCGCCTGACGTGCGCAATCGAGGATGCAGGCTGGCAGATCCACGACTCGATATCCTGGCTGTACGGCTCAGGCTTCCCGAAGCACAAGAGCAAGCTCAAGCCGGGCTGGGAACCGATCGTCGTTGCGTGGAAGAAGGCGCCGAAGGCATCTCCACTCAATATCGACGCCTGCAGGCTCGAGACAACCGACTCGCTCAGTGGCAGCGGTATGCCGCCGTATGCGTTTGGCGGCCAGAATGCGCGACCCTTCCACGCGACGGCGGTTGCTCGCGCCACGAGTCGCGCGGATGGGGGACGCTGGCCCGCGAATGTCGTGCTCGACGAGGACGCCGCCGCGGAGTTGGACGAGCAGAGCGGCGTGCTCACAAGCGGCCGGTGGAACGGCCAGCGCAATACTCCAAAAACTGACGGCATCTACGGAGCGTTCGCTCACGGCATGCAATCAGAGCGCGGAGCGACTGGCGACAGTGGCGGCGCCTCGCGCTTCTTCTACTGCGCGAAGGCGAGCCGGAGCGAGCGTGATGAAGGGCTGACTGGCGAGCGTAGGGCCATCAACTGGAGCTCCGGCACGCAGAATCCCGGAAGCTTCCAGAGCGAAGGCACGGACAAGACTGCGGTCAATTTCCATCCGTGCGTAAAGCCGCTCTCGCTCATGCGCTGGCTCTGTAGGCTGGTTACGCCACGGGGGGGGGCTGATCCTCGATCCATTCACCGGATCGGGTTCAACCGGGTGCGCGGCGATGCGTGAGGGATTCGGATTCATCGGCATCGAGCGTGAGGCGGAATACGCGGCCATCGCTGAGGCGCGCATTGCCCATCACGCGCAGGCGTTCACGCCGTCGCTGGACCTTGGCGGTGCCGCATGAACCTCGAAGAATCCTTTTGCCCTGCCCCACTTCCCGCACCGCGCGAGAAGAAAGCCCCAAAGCCGTTGCCACCCCCAACGGCACGCATTCCCCGCGTCTCCAAGAAGAAAGCGACGGAGCTACTCGCAAGCGGCCCGCCACCCCGCACACCCGTCAAGAAGCGCAACGCCGAGCGGCGGTCACGCGAATTCGAGCGCACCTACGGGAGTGTGGCACGCGTCGAGTGGATGAAGGCGCAGCCCTGCGAGGCATACGGCACGATTCCCACCGAGGAGCGTCCGAGCCAGAACGCGCACGTCGGGGACGAAGGCAAGGCCGCGCGCATGAAGGCGAACTACGACCAGATCGTCCCGCTGAGTGCCGAGGCACACCGCCGCTTCGACCGATGGTTAAACCCGTTCGATGAACTGGCTCTCCGGGAGGCATTGATCGCGCGCTGTGCGTTAGTGCAGGCCCGGTGGCTGGCTGAGTGTGCACGCCGAGGGATCGAGCCATGAGCGAGCTGTACACCTCTCTCGTCCGCCTCAAGCAGGCGATGAACAACGGCGCGCTACCGCCGATGACGGATATTCCGTTGACCGTTCAGGACGTCATCGACCCGACTTTAACAATCGGCCTCGGCGCGCTGTTTGAGGACACCGAGAAGGGGCTGCGGTGTCCGGTGCGGGGTTGCGGCGTCTATCGGCACATGCTGTCGTCGCACATCACGACCGTGCACGCGGACGTTGGCGGTGCGAACGGCGTGCGCGACATGATGGAGATCCCTCGCTCGACGCCGCTCGCGAGTCAGTCGTATCGACAGGCGAAGATCGCTGAATTTGCCGCGCGAAGGGGGGACGGGCTGGCCATTCTCGCCCGCGCTCGTGCAACCAACGCTGGCGCGGCGCACAAGCGCGACGTGCGCGTCCGCGCGGAGCAGACAAAGAAGATTGTGTATAAGTCTGCGGGACTTCGCAATCTCACCAATCGCTGCGAAGCCCAGATGCGTCACGCGCTCATTGACCTGCAAAACCAAATCGGTCGTTCGCCAACAGTGTCCGAAGCGCGATCATTGATTGGCGAGGGGTTCGCGGGGCAGGTCATTGCGGTTTATGGAACGTGGAACGCCGCGAAAGCCCGCTTCGGGCTTGACCAATACAAGCGCGGCCACAGTCGTAAGGAGATAACGCGCGACATGGTTCTTGAGGCATTGTCGGCGTACTACGACGTCCACGAATGCCTCCCGAATCAGCGACAGGCGCGCAAGGCAACTCGCACGCCCCTAATCCCGAGCTTTCCAACCATCCTGAAAGCGATGGGATGCAAATACGACTGGACGGAAGCCATGCAGCGCGCCGCCTCTCTGCTAAACATCTACGGCGGTCGCTACGGACTACCCGAGAGCGCACGCCCCGACGCTTCGAAACCGGTGGACGCATGAAGCGCTCTGACCACGAGGCCATCATCCAGCGCCTCAGAGACGAGCACGCCGCCCGACTCATTGGACTCGAGCGCGCCTACCGCGCGACCCAGGACGAGCCGCCCATGGCACCCCTCGCGTCGCTCTCGATGGTGGGCGCGGGTGGGTACGCGTTCCGGCAGGACGACAGCCGCACCGCCTATCTCCGGCTCGGGGCACAGCGATTCACCCTCCGTGCGGTGCGCCGGAACACCGCGCGAGGCCGGGCCGTGGTGCTGGTGGTGGAGGTGGAGTCGTGAGTAGGCGCTTAGTCGTGCGAAACGATCTTGAGCAGCTTCCACGGGTTGCGCTTGCACCCAAACGTCTTGGCGAGTTTGCCGAGCGTGTCGAAGTCGATGCGGTCCGGCATCTCCTCCTCGTCCCAGATGCGTTTGGCGACGGGGTAGCTGATCCCCGCGCGCGCGGCGAGCTGGTGGGCATTCACCCAGCCCTTCTCGATCGCCCGCGCCTTCACATCCCACCGAACGTTCATGATTCAATGATAGTGTACAACGATTCGCTTTACAACGATTCAACACTATGTTATAATGCGAGCGTACCCGTAGAAGGACCGAAGCGTATGACGAAAGATGACGCCAACTTTCTCGCCGCCGCCGATCGCTCATCCAGTGCGTTATGCCTGCGGGCGATTCAGTCCAATGGCGCGCCGAGCGTCACGCTCTCGCACGATGAGTTCTCAGAAATCGCTGTTGCGTTTGAGCGTGCTGTGCAACTCGCGAGCGCGGAACGCGCTGTCGCGGAGATACGCGCGGCATGATCGAGACGCCATTTGGCTATATCAAGCTCTCGCGAAAAGCGTTCGACGCCGATCAGGGCGACGCGTTTTGGCACGAGCGACGCGTCCTTTCTCGGTGGGAAGCGTGGGTCTACCTGATCCAGCTGGCGTCGTTCGCCCCACGCAGATACCAGACCGCTTTCGGTCCGGTTGACCTGGAGCGTGGCGAGTTGGTGGTGTCGCTCCGCAAGCTGGCGGCGGACTTCATGTGGAGCTTGAAGTCGGTCCGCGGATGGGTGGGAACATGCCAAAAAGGGGCACGGATAAGGGCACAGCGAGAGACACCCGCTGGAATCGTCTATCTCATTGTCAACTATGACGCTTACCAGCTTGACGGGACTGCGGCGTCCGACGGAAAGGGCACAGCCAAGGGCACAGCAAGGGCACAGCAAGGGCACAAGAGAGAAGAAGGTAAAGAAGGTAAAGCAATAACTGCTTTGTCTGACGACGTCGAAACGGTCATTGCGAAATACCTCGAATTGCACCCGAGCCGCCGACCGGACGAGAAAGCGCGCAAGCTCGTCGCCCGGGCCCTGAAGCACTACTCCGCCACGGAACTGTGCGAGGCGCTCATCGGCAACGCGACGGACGATTGGAACGTCAAGCGCAACAAGCACGAACTCGCGTGGGTGCTCAAGGACAACGGCGCCATTGACACATTCCGCGCACTGGCTGCGAAGGTCACGCCCGCGATTGTCGATGAATTCGGGGTGCTGACGGAGTACGGCGAGCGGGTCACCCGGCCGGGCAAGGTGAACGCCGCATGACACACGGCGACGAGGAACTCCCGGCGATTCATCCGACCGTCCTGGCGTCGGATCAAATCTGCGATGCCATGGCGATGCTCGACCGCCATCCTGACATTTTCGTGCGGTGGCCATTCCCCAAGCTGGATGCCCTTACTGGACCCATGGCCCCGGGCAACATCTGGTTTGTCTGCGCGACATCCGGCGGCGGCAAGACGACGTTCGTCTCCAGCATCGTTGATCTCTGGCAGTTGCAGGGCAAGCGGGTCTACGTGATGGCGCTGGAGACGCGTCCGCATGAATTCCGCACCTATCTCGCGTGCATGGCGACCGGCGTGCACCCCGGCGATGCGCTCTCCGGCCAGTTGCGCACGCTTCCGGACGGCGGCGCGCAGCGCGAGCTGCTGAAGGCCGAACTGCTCTCTCAGGGTCGTTCGCCATTCGTGGAGCGAGTCATGGTGAGCGGCGCTCGCGCCATCAACATGCGCGGCCTCGAAACCGGCCTCAAGGAAGCGAAGGCGTTCAAGGCAGACGTGGTGATCGTGGATCACATCGACCACATCGAGGGCGACGAGAAAAAGACCCTCTACGACGCCGCCAAGCACGTCAACGACGGCGCATTGCGCATGGCGCAGGACAATGACCTGCTCCTGGTATTCACGTCGCAGCTCAACATGTCCGCGAGCAAAGGGGATTATCTCGCGAAGTTCCTGCCGCCGAAAGTGGACCACGTGGCGTTCGGCTCGCTCAAGCAGCGCAACGCCACTGGAATGATCGGGCTCTTTCGACCAATGCGCGGCAAGCTCTACGACGAATCGGACGAGGAGTACCAGCAGGCCGTTCGCGCAGCGCGCGCCGGTACGGGGGATGTGTCGGCGATGCTTGAGCCAAACACGATGGGCGTGTCTGCCATGAAGCTTCGCAACTACGGCTCACGGGAGGGCGCCAAGGCCCTGCTCGCGGTACGGCATGGGCGCGTCCTGCCCCTCGAGGAGCGCGACCAGTGGGCAACAGCAGGACGCTACCCGAGGAAAATGGGATGACCACCTACGAGCAGGACGCCGAGTTCTACGCCATCGCGATGGAACACGCAGGCGATGTCTGGATCTGCGAGCACGTGGACGAGTTCAAGCAACTGGCCGCTGATGCCACCGCCTCGTACAGCGGTGAGCTCGGGGGATTCCGTCGCCGCATGGCGCTCCCCGCGCAACTCGCTGGCGCAGCGGCGGGCTTCCCCACGTTCACGCAGTGGCTGGCCGAGAAATATCCAACCCAGGCGGCTGCATGACCCCCGCCGAACACGTCGCCTACGAGCGCACCAAACGCGCGGCACGCAGCGAGGCGGTAATGCTTGACGCAAAGCGAGCGCTCAACACCCTGCTCGCAATCGATCACGGAAAGACACGGGGTGGTCGCCGGAAGATGAAACGCCTGAGCGCCAGCCGTCGAGCCCCCGGACCGATCCGGATTCTCCACGAGCCGCGTTCGTGACACACCAGCAGGGATAGACCGAGAAGTCGTTCGCTTCGCTCACTAATCAAACGCAAGAAACCGAGGCTCCCGCATGGAAAGCACAAGACGACACAGCAACGCACTCGCGCTCACGGCCATGCTCGGCGCGGTTGCTGATGGTGCATCCCCCCGCTCCATGGCGTCATCCGGCGAAGCGGACCCAATGGGCGAGGACGAACGCCGCGCTGCAAGAAACAACCCCCTCAAGCGTGGGAGCCTGCACGAGCAGTCGCGGCGCATTGAGTCCGCGCTGAACAAGCGGTTTCGCCGGGCCCAGCGCGCTAAGCAGGTGTCGGCATGACCCCCATATCAGACACCCCCGTCCCGCTCTCAGATGAGCGCATCACAGAGCTGCGGACCGCCACGGAAGAACTGATTGCTGCCACAGAGCGACTCGCCGCGGAAAGGTCGGACGCCGCGCTGGTCAATGCATCGCGGGTTGTTGGCCGATGGACGTCCCTAGTCATGGGCCCAACGCTCGTGGCTGTGCTGGACGAGCTCTCCCGCTTGCGCCTTCAGGGAGCAGCAGACGCAGCACGAATCGCAAAACTGGCGGCGTGGATGGAGACCAACGGGGAGGCACTCATCTACCCGCCCATGCAGTTCGATGGGTACATGCTCGATTCCATCGATCCGGACGCAGACATTCCGCCGCAATACGAGACGCTGGAAGAACTGCTCGACGCGCTGCCAGCCGCCCTTTCCGCCTCCCACGGGGATACCCAGACCAACACATGACCACACACCGCGAGGCATCCCGCGACGTCTATACCATACGGGCATGGAATGCGACGGAACCGGAGATCAACACAGGCTCGCTCCAGCGCATTGCCGACGCGTGTGAGCGCAGCGCCACGGCCGGTGAGAAGATGGCCGCGAATTGGGCAACGCTGACCAGCGAGCGTGACCGCTACAAGCGCTGGTACGAGCAGGAGCAAGAGTCGCGGAAGCGTGACGTGGCGCGGCTAGTCAATGTGGTGCGCGCCCTTCGCGGCGTCATCACCAAACTGCGCAACCGCGCCGAAATGCAGATGGACTCAGGTGCCCGCTCATGACTCCCTCCACCACACCAGCGGCGGCACTCGCGACAATCACGGTAACGCGCAAACCAGTCCAGTGCGAGGCGATGCAGTTCCTCGCCACTTACGACAACGCCGAACGCATTCTCTCGTGGATGAACGCGAAGGCGGGATGGACGCGGGACATGCTGACCGATCCTCCCGTGACGTACTACTACGGCCAACTCACCATCCGATCGGACCGTGGCGACCTGCACGCTGTAATGGGTGACTGGGTCATCTGCACTGAAAGCGGCGCGACGTTCCAGCCAATCCCGGATGCCATGTTCCGTTCGCTTTACGACATTCCGGAGGATGCGGCAAAGGCGGTAGCCGCCGGTCGCGACACGCTGACAAAACTGGCGACGTTCGGCGCTCGCTGCCTGATCGAGAGCCGCCGCGAGCTGGCAGACTTGGACGGCGGATGGATGCAAGACACGGCCGTGAAGTGTGGCGTGCTCATCGAGCATGTAATGACGACACCGTGTGGCCCGTCGTGTCGCTGTGCCACGGACGGCGCGTTCGAGGCTGACGGCGATGCCTTCGTCTGCTACCGCTATCCCGACAGCGTGCGTGAGCTCGTGCGTGAGATCCCTGCTTCTGGAGGGCGGACGGCATGAGTACGACACCGGAAGGATGGCGACTCGCGGACGTCGTGCCGGGCAACTTCGGGTCAGCCGAATGGGAAGAATGGCTTGCTCCGTTACTGAAGATTGGCGCGAAGCGTAGGCCGGATGACGCGCACGGATGGGCGAGCGACTACCTGCGCAAGGACGACGACGAGGCGGATCTTCGCGCACTCGGGCACTGCAAACAATGCGGACGCGGCGTCACGCTCAGGCAGGTTGGCCGCTGCGTCTACACTGAGCCGTGCGGGCACTATCGCGCGCAGGGCGACATCAAGAAGATGCAGTCATACCTTGACCGCCGTCTCGCGGCAATGTCACCAGAGCGCCGCGCGTCCGTGCTTGCATTGCTACAGCCCGAAGCGCCTGTCGCGGCTCCTCGCGGAGACGGCAACACATGAGCGCACTCGAAGCAGGGCGCGAGAATAAGCTGAAGGCGATTGCGAACGATCCTGAAGTATGGCGGCGGGGTTCCTGGGAGTGCATCCGTGCGGAGATAGAAGCGGCGGCTGAGCGTCACGACATGCCAATACGAGTGGCGCTTGAGCCCGCGCGGCTCATTCAAGAGAGCGCACCCCATGGCGAGTAAAAAAGGCTTGCCGGATTCGACGCCGAGGCTCCCGAATGAGAGTCCGGCCAGCAGGACCAACCACCACTGAGGATATACAGCTATGCGAAGCATGCGCGCGAAGATGACGGTGCGTTCCGTCGAGGGATCGGGCACGCAGGAGTCGGTGAAGTTCGCCTGCGTTGGCGACTCGTCGTACAGCGGCGACGGCAATAGCGAGAACAACGAGTAGGCCCGGCAAGGACAGCGATGCCGACTAACCGCGCCAACGGGACAGCGCCGCGTGAGATGGGAAGAGAGCACGCGGCGTTGTCGGCCATCGCCAATAGTGGCGTCCCGACATCTGTGGTTCTTGCTGTTGACCGTTCTTGGTCTATCCCTCGTCGTTCATCTCTTAGCAAAGCAATCGTCCGCTCCCCCCATCCCGCACAGCCATGAGCGCAACACCAAAGAAGGCCAAGCCTCGCATGATGTACATGCACACGCTGGACAAGAAGCCTGCGCTCGTGGAGCGCGACAGCAACGGCACTTGGATTGGCTACGCGGGCGGCCGCGCGAAGGCAAAACTCGCTGCATCGCTCCGGCAGATTCGTCGCGAGCAGGCGGCCGCGATGGCGACGGCAGCTCGCTTCCAGCATATGACCGATCCAGCCTTCACCGTTCGCGAGCCAATTGCCGGAGAGTTCGCGTGAGCGCCCCACCAGAGGGCGGCACCCCGACATGTGAGCACGCGCAATTGCGGCGGATGATCTCGCGGCGCGACAAGCACATCAAACGCCTGACGGAGTCGGTGTTGCTCTATCTCGCCGCCGTCGACGAGCTGTTACGCACGAACAAGGAGATTCCCGTCGCGCTGGGCAAGCACCTCGCACAGTGGCACAACGCGCTGGAGATGGAGAATGACAGCGTCCGATTCAACAACGGCGTGGACTTCCGCACCGATAGCAAGCCACGCGAAGTGAAGCGCATCACCAAACAGCGAGCCAAGGCAAAGTCATGAGTGACACCCAGGATTCCATCCCCTCCGAATCACCAGAGAGGGAAACGGCGACGCGGGACCTGATACTCGCACAGCGCGAAGCCGTGCGGACGTATGTGCGGTCGGCGCATGGCCGCGTCACGATCTACGACGCCACCGAGAAGGCGATTTGTGGTCTGTTCCCTCTCCCACTCAAGAGGATCCCTAACGAGCAGACCGACGACGGCGGCTTCACTTGGCGGGTCAACGGCGACCATCTGGAATACCTCTCGCCAGACCGATTCAATCCGCGCTGGATCAGCGCGATCAACCTTGGTGTCGCCACTGGTCGAGCCGCCGCCATCGCCACCGTGCTCACAACCCCGATTGTGGAGGTGCCTGAGGATGGATGACGCGACAATCGAAGGACTTGCGGGGCGAACCGTTGAGGCTACGACTGGCCCGAAAACACCAGTCGCCCCCGCCCCTGCAATGCCCGCTAGAGAAGCAGCGCCAGACATACCGATGCGCTCGCGTCCCTCAGACGCCGAACTCGCCGCACGGAATTACGACGAGCCGGCCCCCGCCCCTGCAATACTTGCTGGAGAGTCAGCGACGTGTCCCGATTGCGCGATTCCTGCTCTGCTCTGTCAGTGCGCGAAGCGGCCGCATTCCGACGCCGACTCGACCGGCTGTCTCGCGCCGCGTGATTGCGAGTACGCTAGCCAAGGTTTCTGTCCGCGCTGCGAAGGTGCCCCCACTGTCTCCGTAGCAGACACAGCACCGCCAACACCGCCGCTGACGCCCGCAGAGCATTCCGAGGTTCAGGACTGGATTGCGTCAGACAAGCGTCGCTACATACACCAGCCAACCGAGGCTATCATGACGCGCGAGCTCCTGACCCTGCTGAACGACTACCGCACCAACTGCGAGGCGTGGGCTCGGTCTGGTGATGAACAACATCTCATTGCGCTCACTGAAAACGAGGCGGCACTCGCGCGAATGCTTGCGTGGAATCGTCGCGCTCCTGTGTCATCCTCCCTAGATGAGACGACATCGCCGGACGGTCCGCACCCGGACCAGATGCGGCGACTCTGGAGCTTGATGCGCGGTTTCGTCGTCGCCCACGAGATTACATGTGGTGAGACGATTTACCAGACCGACAAGGTGGCGGAACACTCGCTTGACCTGATCCTACTGATGACCGAGGTCGTCGGCTACTACGAGTATCCGGAGGATGTGAAATGAGCGCCGACACTGCCGCCTCCCCCGAGCAGGGAGCGACATACCGAAAACTCATCGCAGGCGCGGTTGCGCAGGCCGTGTGCGAGCTCCCGTACAACATGCCGGAAGCATTCGACGCGGAAACCATGGTGGCATGCACGACTGACGAGCTGGCTGCGATCGTGGAGAACGTCCTAGAAAACCACGCCGAGCAGGGAGCGCCGCAACCCGCACCCGATTTGCTTGTTCAAAGGCTGTGCGATGACCTGAAGGACCTCAGCGAGCGCGGGGACGATTACGCGCGCTTTGTCGAGACAATGGCCGACGCGGTTGAGGAAATCACCTCTCTGCGAGAGCGCCTCGTCGGGCCAGCGTCGTTACTCGGCATCGCGGCAGAGCCGCTCGTTCGCGACAGCACGCTGGCCTGTCCGCATCATGACGACCGCTGCCATGGCGTTGACTGCTGCTGTGCGGACGTACACGGCAATGCAGAGGCATTGCGCTCTCAGCCCGTCGCTCCTACAGGGGAACCGGAACCGCCACAGTACGTGCTCGACGCGCTCAAGAGCATCGGAATCGAGCGCAACACCGAGTACCCGAATGAGAGCGACTGGATCACGAACACGGATCCGCATGGTGCGCAGCCTGCCGACTCGCTGGCTGCCGCACTTGCAAAGATGCAGCGGGCAGCGGAGAGCGACGGACGCCGCGCCGCGTCCTCACAGGAGGAACCACACCCATGACCATCAGGGCGATACGAACTGAGCGCGGTGCTCTCCAGACCGTCCGATTCGAGCGAGATGGCGAGTCGACGATGGCGGCGAAGGTCACGCTGGCCGACGAACTCCAGCAGGCCCTCCGGTATACACAAGACGGCGCGGCGCTGATCCTGACACCCGCGTCGCGCGACGTCCTCATGGCGGCGATGACGTTGTACTGTAGCGCGCTCGCAGATGAAGTAGACGCCGCGCCTGCCGTCTCCGGGGCTCCCCAATGAGCCTCACCACCGGAGGATGGGAGCCCGACGCCCACGAGATCGCCCAGTCCCCTCACAGGAGCCACACCATGAGACACCGCGGCGAAACGACAGGGGCTGAGGTAGCGATCCTGCTTACGGTGATCGTCGTGCTGATCATCGTCGCGGTCATTGCGGTTCGTGGCAAGACCAATTGCGACCGTCGCGGCGGCGAATACCTCGCGCGCGAAGACGCCTGCGTGGCTCGTGCGCCGGAGCTGAAGCTATGAGCGGAGCGACAGAAGGATCAGCGCTCGCGGTTGCGGAGATGTGCGCGAACTGCGGGTTTGGAGAGGCGGCGCATGGTGAGGGCAAGTGCAAGCGCGTGCGGCAGACGGACTGGTTCCCCGCCGCCACGCTTACGCACCTCATTCGCAACGACCCGCGCTTCGCGGCGGCGTACATGCACGGCCACAGAGAAGGGGTGGAGCGCGAGCGCGTCAGCCACGACGAGGAGGAAGGACGCCTGCTCCGCCAGCTCAACGCCGCCCGCGTCGAGATGCGCCGCCTGAACGCGGAGTTGGACCGCCTCTACACTGGAATCCAGGCACTGCGGGTGCGGGAATGAGCGCAGACGCATCCGTCACCGTCCGCATCGAGCACAGCGGCCTCGCCACGAACTATTGCGAGGTCACGGCGCCAGCCCTTGAGGAGGCGATGGCGTTGTTGGACTACGTCCGGCATCGACACTTGCGGGAGAGGATAGCGGCGCTGCGGCGGTGCTCGCCCAGCTTGGAAGAGACATCCTTATCCACATTCAAGGCAGAAATGCGAATTACTCGGAACGGAGAATACGTCTCCCGCGCTGCTGTCCTTGCTACGCTGGACGGGACACCATGACCCGCGACGACCTGGACACCATCGGCACCCCTGCCCCTCCTGCGGTGACCGGGCGCATTGGGCTGGGCCTCATCAATAGAGCACCAGTGCATAGCGACAACTTCTTCTCACTCTTTCAGTGGAGCTCATGACCACAACCGAACGAACGCCACGCTCTCGTGCCAGGGAGATTCTTGCGACCGCCCTCGGCGTGCGGCTTGGCGCAGGCTGCTCGTGTTGCGTCTGCGGAGATTCTCCTTTCGATGGCGCCGGCCCTCGCAAGAAGGCGCTCGGTATTGGATTCAGCGACTGGGCGGCGTGCGAGGCTCCGACCGCCCCCGATCTCTGCACTGGTTGCGCACGACTGCTCGGAGGTCGCCCGGGAGACGTGCCGCCGCCGCCGCGGACTCGGTCACTTGCTGTAGTGGAAGGCGCGCTCCTGGTCCTCGACTACGCCGACGTGTGGGGCCTGCTTGTTGATCCCCCGCAGGGACTCTCAATCCTGTCGTGGGCGACATCAAAGCAGCGGCATCACATCCTGTACGCCGAGCCGTGCACGCCTACGCACCTTCGCATCGGCAGCGATCAGGGGACGATCACGTTCATTCCATCGCGCGACGCGCCGCTGTCGCTCGCTGTCGCCACGCTCCGCACAGTCGACGCTAAGGGTTTCGGCTGGTGCGCGCGGGATGACATTCTCTCTGGCCGGTATCGCCCGGCGGCGATTGCACGCGGCGCGTCCGCGTGGACGGCTTGCGAAGCAATCATCGCGCCACGGCGCGGCGATCCCGTGCTCGATCTTCTCGTGGCGCATGCCCCGACGGATGATCCGCGCGTCCTTTCCCCCTTCTCCGAGACATTCCAATCAATGATTGACCCGACCGATGCGCGTGCTGCCGACCTCCTCGTGCGGCTCGCCAAAGACAGTGGGTACCGCAGCACGCACGGAAAGGAGTTCTGGGCAGGCGTCTTTGCCCGCCGCGTGCAGCGCCACGCGGGCCGCGTGCTCCCGGTGTTTGTCGCCCGAATGCTCGCGGATTTGAGCGTTGCGCCACACAGCAGCGGAGCGCTGTCTGTCGTCGAATTCGTTCGCGAAACAGATGACGCTGACGCGACGAACATCATGATGACGCTCCGGGAACGGACGCAACTGCTCGTGGCGCTCGCCTACGACCAGCAGCAAGCCGCAAAACTCGCTCGCCCCAACGCCGCGTAGTCCGCACCGCCCCTGACCAACCAACAACCAAGGACGATTCCCATGAGTGCTCGAATGAATGCCAGTCGCTATCCGATCACAATGACACTCGAAGCGCCGCTCCACCACGGTGCCTTCGGCGGCGATACCGGAAACGCCGTGCTATTTCGTCGCGTCCCGCTCGCGGCGTCTCCAGCCTCACCCGGCGTCCCTGCCGTCAGCGGCAACGCCCTTCGCGGTGCGCTCCGTCGGATCGTGATGCGGGATCTCTTTACGCGGTGCGGGCTGCATGTCGGGGCAGCTGAGGTTCCGCCAATCGCGTGGGATCGGCTGTATGGCGCGTTAGCCAATGGGGGCCATCTGACGCAGGCAGAGACCAAGACGGACCCGGTTACGCAACGGGCGTTGCGCCACGCCATCCCAGCCCTGAGCGTCTTCGGGGCGGCGTTGTACAGCTATATGATGCCGGGTCGTGTATCGGTGGGGTGGCTGTGGCCCGTGTGCACCGAAACGGTCGCCGCCGGATTGTGCACGGCGCAGCCAGGCGCGCCGCTGCACGACGCCGAGGAACTGGTCGCAGAGATTTCCCAGGTCCGGCACATTGATCGTGATCAGCAGAATCCCGCACTGAGCGGTGTGACGCCGATGCCGGTGACCATCGAGGCACTGGTCCCGGGCGTGGTGCTGCAAGGCTCGCTGATCGCGCTGAAGTCGCTGCCGCCCGTCGAAGTCGGCGTGCTCGGTTACGCGCTGAATGAACTCGTCTCGCTGGGCGGCAAGTCCGGCTCAGGATTTGGCCGGGTACAAGTGCAGCATGAGTGTCCGAGCGAGGGATACGACGCATGGTTGTCGGATGCGACGATTGTCAAGTCGGCGCGAGAGACACTCATCGCGCTTGCCGCAAGCATGGCGTAAGGCGGTGGGCGTCATTCGACTGACGGCCACGATGGCCGCGCCTATTGTGATCACCGACGACCTGCACCTCGACGGCCTCCTTGCGTCGGCGCATCCGAACTGTCGCATCGCGCCCATCGACCGGAGCACACCACTCGGGGACCTGGTCACGCCTCCGCTCCCGATTGCCAGTGCAACCTTTCGCGGCGTGACGGTGGCTCTGGCGACGGTAGCGACGTTTGCGGACGACGCACGCCTGTCCAGTGATCATACCGTTAAGCGTCGGGATGGGGAGGATATCGCGGCGCTGAGCCGGTCGATCCACCTTGGCCTTGGCCCCGGCAAAAACCGCATGCATCGCCTCCCGACGATCATTACACCAACGGTGTCGTGGCTAGCCATTGGAGATCGACGTCCGCTGCTCCGGCTCGCCCGGCGACTGACGCATCTCGGTGGCTGGCGGAGTGCTGGCTACGGGGTCGTCGCGACATGGGAGGCGGCCTATCTCCCCGAGGACGCCGACGCGGCGGCGGTTCTCACGCTCACCGACGTGGCGCAGCGCCACATCCCCGCGAGCTGGGTCGAGTGGGCAGACTCCACTGAGACCGGCCCGCTCAGGCCCCCGTACTGGCATCCTGCGCGCACGACCGACGCCATCGTTCGCGCAGGGACGCGTTGCGCGCTCAATCCCTCCCTCTTCCCACTTCTCCATGCCCTCGCTCGCCCAGATGCGTGCCGCGCACACCGAGACCGCCATGTCGCGCGTAAGATCGCTCGCCGCACTCTCGCGCACGGCGGCGTTTCGCCGGAAATTTGATTTTGCACTCCGGACCGTCGCGGCGTGGCGGGCCGTCGTTACTCGGCCAGCGGTGGCGTGTGGCGGCGGCAAGGATAGTTCGGCGCTCCTGCTCGTGACGCTCGCCGTCGATGGAGGCATTCCGATCTATCGCGCCGATCCGCCGAACCCGCTCCCGGATCGGCTCGCGTACGTGGGCCTGCTCGCACGCGCCGTCTCCTCGGAATGGCGCGCCGTGCCGTATCCGTGGGACGTCGAGTCCGTACTCGCCGGGCGTACTCGCTACCCCGCGATGCTAAAGGTCAGGACGATGGAGGCGCAGATGCGTGAGGACGGGGTCGATGGACTCGCACTCGGGGTGCGAGCCACCGAGAGCGTCGGACGGCGAGCGAACTATCGCGTGCGCGGAGCGTGCTATCGCCGCGCGGACGGGATGCGGATATGCACCCCACTCATTCACTGGACGGCAGACGAGGTCGTGGGATTCCTGCTCGCAAAGGACCAAATCCCGCTGAACCCCGTCTACACCAAGCTCGAACTCGCCCCGCCGCTTGAATATCTCCGCGACGGGACATGGTACCCGCGCGAGTTGTCGGACGGTCGCGGATACCGGGACTGGCTCGGACGGCACTATCCTGACGTCGCTCCGCTCTACGATGCGGCGTGCCGCATCCACGCGAGTGCGCGCGCGCATTCTTCGGAAGCGGCGATATGACCCTCACTCTTGATCAGATCACGGCTGGCCTTCGGTCTCAGTACGGCCTTGACGAGACCACGGCCAGACGGAAAGCCGAGCAGATCATCGAGGGCACCTCACCCCGCGTGAAAGCTCCCCCAACCCCGACGCTCGAGGAGGCCCCCGGTATCCAGTGGCCGGTCCGCATCCTCTTGCCCTGGAGCCACCTCGCGAGCGACAACACCCGCCAAATACCCATCCTGCGCCATGGTACGCCCGCGCTCACACTCAGTGCGCCGTACGCCCGGGCGAAGGGGCTGATCCGCGACCGCGCAAAACAGACGCTTGGATTCCCCGCCCCAACCCCCGCCGCCATCCCGCTCGGTATCGTGGGGGCGGTCTGGGTGCCGGACCATCGCATTCACGACGTGTGCAATTTCGCCAAGGCAACCCACGACGCCCTGGAGACGGTGGTCTACACGAAAGACGCGTGGCTGTACGACACCCGCTGGTACCGGGCCGGCGTGGATGTCGACGCACCCCGGGCTGAGCTCACCATTCGCCCCCTCGCGGCATGACCCCGCAACCCTCGCTAGCGGCACTGAACGGATGGTGGGTGCCAGAAAACAGGGGAAAACACTTCACACACCCAACATCATGACCGAACGCGACATCACTGACGATGCCGAAGCTGCGGCGCTCTACCTGCGCACGCTACAGGCGAATGGCGTGGGAGAAGTCGTCGCACTGCAACTCACGAATTCTTACATTTCAAGCACGGTCGCCGTCAAGGCATTGCGCGCCAACACGGACGCCGTCACGCTCCGCCCAAAGCACCAGAGGCCACACTCATGATCGACCGCACCCCCACATCAGACGTGCAGGCCGCCGCAGACGATGCCCTCGCGGCTCGCCTCTGCCTGGAATACAGGCACTCTCACGCCGAGGTGCGTGCCCTCATCGACGGCGCCGAAGGCAACGAACGACTCGCGCGGGTGGCGCTGGACGCCAGGCTGCCCCTCCGCCATCTGAAGCGCATGGCGGAGCGAGCGATGACCGACCGCCATCAACCAAAGACACTGGAGGAAGCGCTCCTAGATGTCCGTGATGCTGCCGCGCCGATCATGGTGGAAGTCCGCCGCCCGTTCGTGGCGGCACTGCGCGGGTTCACGCGAGTCATCCTCTGGCTGGAGCGCCGATGACCGACCGCATAGAACCAGCGCTGAGCGCTGAGGAGTGGAGAGCGCTACAGTCCGTCAAGATCGGGTCCTCCGCGTATGCACTCGACGAAATCTCTCGTTCGACCGTATCGCAGGAGCGCTCAGATAACGAGTGCAGTGTCGCGCTGATTGCCGTGCTCAACGCCGCGCTCCCAGACTCCGATGATCGAAAATTCCGATCGCATTGGATCGAATGGCTCCGCACGGAGGCGGATATTCTCAAGCGCGCGGGTGCAGGAGCAGGCGCGTTGTGCGCCAATGAGATAGCCGACGCGTTGGAATCCTACCTCCCTCCTGAACTTCCATGACCGAACCATGGCACGACGACGCCACCCAATTTGAGGCGCGCCGAGACGCTGAGTCATTTCGGACGCATCCGCTGGCTGTCGCGATAGAGAAGCTCAATACCGTCTTGGCCGACGTCACGCAGGCATTCGCGCGGCTTGGCACGATCATGCGCGCGCAACGTGCCGCTGAGCGACGCGCCAGAAAGAGAAGCCCGGTCACATTCCGCGCGCGGGGTGGCACGTGAGCAGCAGCATCTCCGTCTCCACTGCATTCACGGAACCCGGCTTCCGCCGCGGCGACTATATCTCGTTCCAGGGCATGCCCTCGTTCGCAGCCACAACGTCCGGGACTGCTAAGGGCATGGACGAATCCGGACGGCGCCGCATCACCGCCAGCGCCGCTGGCATCCTGACCGTCCGCGACCCCCATCGCTACCGTCTCGTCGAATGGTTACACGCTTGCGCGGAAGACTGGATCCTTTGGCCGTGGGCTGACCTCAAGACGCGCGGCGCAAGGGCGCTTCACGGAGTCCGGTCATGAGTTACCCCGCCATGGAGACATTATGGAATGACTCGGAGCGCACACCGATTCGCTGGGGCGTGTACCTGACCATCCAGCCACCGCACCTCGACTTCGAGGATGCAAAGCCGCTCAAGGTGGACGCCGTTGCGACCCTCGCGCGGGTGAGCACCGGTAGCGCCTCCGACGCAATCAACTGGCTGATTGACCGTGGCTATCTCAAGGTGGTGAGCCAGGACGGGCGCGGCGTGCGCACCGTGCTGCTCAAGTACCGCTTGCCATCGGAAGCGGCGGCTGCATGATGGTGCTGAATGATCGTTGAATTGTTCGGCGGACCGCGCGACGGGGCAGGTTATGGAGATCGACGCTCGCCGCGCAGACGTCTTCGGTGGCGCGTGGTACCTCGTCGGCGGAACGGTGGCTGCGGCCAACGCACTTCGCGCGCTCTCAGTCGAGGGCTACGAAGCCGAAGGCGCAGCCACAGACCAAGAGGGCGCGTACTACCGACCGAGCGGCGACAGAAGCCCTGACCGTTGCCCAGACTGAACGGTCTACATGAACGGCGCTCGCCTGTAGGCGTATCCTCTATGCAGGATGCCTACTCGCCCACCGCGCGCGCACGCTCAAGGCCAGCCGGCCAAGCCCCGCCAGCAAATCTCCCCGCGCAAGCTCGGCTACACCACCGCATGGGATAAAGCCCGGCGTGAGTTCCTCGCCAGCCATCCTCGATGCGAGTGCCCGACGCACAGAGGTCAGCCCGACGCCCCGCCCTCGCAGATGGTCGACCACATCGTGCCGCACAAGGGTGACCGCGACCTCTTTTGGCGCCGCTCCAACTGGCAGGCCATGACGAACTCCTGTCATAGCGCCAAGACCGGACGCTATGACCGGCCAGAGAGCCGCATGACACCCACCGGGGGGGGTGCTCGCAAACTTTCGCCGACATCGACAGCGGGAGGGGCGGTCCCCGTTTCGTGCACGCCCGCAAGTTTTGAAAATCCTGACGCTTCGGCAAAACCCGCGGACCCCAAGACCTGGGTGGGGTTCGCCTGATGCCGGTCTGGCTTGTCGGTCAGGTGCGCGGGCATGGCCAGTGGGAGGTTCAGGGCGTTTTTAGCTCTGAGGACAAAGCCGTCGCGGCCTGCCGGAACCAATGGCACTTCGTGATGCCGCTCGAGCTCGACGCAGAGTTGCCCGACCAGACTACTACCGAGCTCCCGGCAGGTACGTACTACCCTCGGGCATCGGTGTAATGGGCCTCCGCGGACCAAAACCACAGCCGACGGCGCTCAAGCTCGAGCGCGGCAATCCTGGTCACCGCCCGGTGAACGCGGACGAGCCGGATCTGCCAGCACCGACCACCGCGGCGAAAGCACCTCCGAGAGCGCTCGCCGGCTTGGCGCTCGCGGAGTGGAACGCGCATGTCGACATCCTGATCGAGCGAGGCGTGCTGACGTCGGCAGACATGTACGCCTTCCGTCAATACTGTCAGCTCGTCGGCGAGGTGGATGCGCTCGAGCAGAAGCTGTCGGCGATGAAGGCGTGGACGGACAAGCGCCTCAAGATGGCCAACTACCTACTGAAGCTCAGGAATCGGTTGGCGCAACAGTCCGCCGCGATCGGACTCACGCCGTCGAGCCGCTCTGGCGTGAAGGCGGTCAAGGTCGCGGCAAAGGACGCGGCCACCATGAAGCGTGAGCGCTTCTTTGGGTCGGGGGCGTCGTGAGTTGTTCGCCTGCCGCATTCGCCCTCTTGTACTACGGCGGGATAGTGGGCGCCGTCATGGTCGCGCTGTGCGTGATTGGCCTGCTCCGGATTGAGCAACGGCGGGTGCCGGTCGAGGCGGTCGCTCCCGCCAGCCTGAGTCTGTCGCGGATGGAGTGTTTCCGCGAAGATCGGCAACTCACTCGCGACGAACTGCCGCCCGTCTATCCGGATGACGAAGACTCGTGACACCAGTCGCGACAGCGAAGGCGCCAAGTGCCAAGAAACGCCGGCCGAGATCGGGGAAGGCCGGTCAGCATCGCGACAGTGGCCCGCCGACCGATGGATGGTGGGGCAACGGTGCCGCGCCATGGATCCGTTGGCCCGGTGTCACCATCCCACTCGAAGGGGTTTGGGCCGGCGAACGATGGGAGAGCCCGTGCGGTCGGTACTACTTCGACCAAGCCGCGGCTGACAAGGCGTATGACTTCTTCCCGGTGTTTCTGGTGCATCACATCGGCGACTTCGCGGGGAAGCCGTTCGTGCCGATGCTGTACCAGGAACTGCTGCTCACGCGACCGATATTCGGATGGAAGCGGGTTGACTCAGGCGTACGACGGTTCCAGCGAGTGTTCGCCTTCCTGCCAAAGGGGGCGGGCAAATCACCGTGGGGCGCAGGCACAGGGCTTTACCTAACGCTCTGCGATGGCGAGGCGGCGGCCGAAGTGTACGCGGTCGCTGGCGACACAAAGCAAGCGCGCGTGGTCCACGACAATGCGCGGATCATGGTCGAAGAGTCGCCCGACCTGCTCGAGATGTGCGAAGTGCTACGAGACGCGATCTACCACCCGGGCTCGCGCTCGACCTACAAGGTGCTGAGCTCCGACGCGTCGACGAAGCACGGGTTCCGGCCGCACGGGATCATCTTCGACGAGATCCACAACCAGAAAGACCGGAACCTCTTCGAGGCGCTCACGAAGTCGATGAAGAAGCGCCGGCAGCCGCTACTCCTCATCATCACGCATGCCGGCGAGGATGACGAGGGGATCGCCTACGAGGAATACGAGTACGCCAAGCGGGTGCTGTCCGGTACGGTCGATGACCCGACGACGCTCCCGGTGGTCTTCGAGGCCTCGAACGACGACGACTGGGCGAGCGAGGATGTTTGGCGGAAGGTGAACCCTGGCCACGGGATCACGGTCCAGCACGAAGCGATCGCGGCTGAGTGCGAGCGGGCGAAAGCGGAACCACGGAAGCTCAACGACTTCCTGCGCTACACGCTGAACCGCTGGGTCAACGCGGCGTCGGCGTGGATGCCGGTCGACTGGTGGGATGCGTGCGAAAGCCCCGTGAGCGACGCGCAACTTCGAGACCTGTCGGTCGCCGGTGGGCTCGACATGGCGCAGAAGAATGATCTTGCGGCGCTCGTGCTCACGTTCAAGATGCCGCTAGGAGATACCGGCCCATCGGTTGAGGTGGTCGGGACAAACGAGTTCGGTGAGGCGGTAAAGCGCTCGATCTCGCTCAACTATGAGATCATCACGGTACCGTTCTTCTGGATTCCCGAAGCCACGATGCGCGCGCACGAAAAGAACGATCGTGTGCCGTACAGCGAGTGGGAGCGCCAAGGATTGCTCCGCGCGACGGAAGGAAATGTCATCGACTATGACCAAATCTTCTACGACATCAGCGGAGTGAATCGGAGTCCTGATCAGCGCACGCTATCAGAGCCGAAGGGCGGGTTTATCGTCAATCGCTTTCCTCGGCTGAAGGGTGCCGAGATTGGGTATGACCCCGCGTTCGCGACCGACATTGCGCTTGCCCTGCAAACTGCCGGATTCCGCATGGTCGAAGTGCTGCAGAATTACAAGTACATGTCCGAACCTGCATATACGTTTGAGGCGTTGGTCCAAGGAAAGCGCGTTCGGCACGATGGCAATCGCGTGCTGCGGTGGAACGTCGAGAACTGCGCCGTGAAGAAAGACGACGCGGGCCGCATCCGGCCGGTGAAGCCCAAACGCGCCTCGCGCCGCATCGACGGTGTCGTAGGGTCGCTGATGGGACTGTCGCGACTGATGGTGGAGCCCGATGCGCCCCCGCCGCCGTCCATCTCCTTCCTCAGTTTCGGACGGTGATGATGCTACGCAAGGCCATCGTCACGCAGGACAGCTCTACCTTCTTCGCTGAGCTCCCAAGCAGCCTGCTGGTTGTCCGACTCTTCGGACGCTGCGGCCGCTTCGTCGTCCTCGCGCTCATTCTCGGTAGGCTCGGCAGGCTCAATCTTATCGACGCTTTCCATGATGCGAAGTATGGCCTCGCCAGCGAGGGTTATCAATGACGCGCCCCGAACTCTCGAGGCGTCAAGCGGAAATTCTCCAGCGCGTAAAGCAGGGCCAGCCCGACAAGGCCATCGCCCACGAATTGGGCATCTCCGTGCACACGGTCCGCACCTACATCGAGCGCATCGCCGCAAAGGTCCCCGGCGAGACGCCGCGTCGTCACCGCCTGTTCTTCCTGAACGTGGACGGCGCGGCGTAGTCACTTTTGGGGACGCGACTGAACCCGCAGAGCCTGCAATACTCCATCCGTACCCTTTCAGGGATGCGGATTGGACAGAGCCTTTACCGTGTTGCAGTTTCGAGCGGTCGATGATGCTGCTCGCATCATCGAAGGCGTCGCGTCCACGGATGCCGTCGACACTTACGGCACCGTCTTAGAGCCGCGTGGGGCGAAGTATGAATTGCCCATGCCGCTCCTGTGGCAGCACGACGTCGGATCTCCGGTCGGCAACGTTCTCTCGGTCACGATTGAGAACGCCCGCATCCGCATCCGCGCCCAGATTCGCAAGATCGATGAGGCTGGCCCGGTCAAGGACACCCTCGACCGCGCTTGGCAGAACGTCAAGCACGGGCTCGTGCGCGGGCTGTCCGTCGGCTTCCTCCCGCTCACGACGAGTGGGAACCGCTTCGTCGAGTGGGACTGGCGCGAGTTGTCTCTGGTCACGATCCCCTCCACCCCCGGCGCCACCATCGACCTGGTGCGCTCCACCTCGCAGGCACAACTCGCCGCGTTAGGCGAGTCCCCAACCCATCCAAGACCCGGCGTCACGGGCACCTCACCTACCCCGAGACGTCACATGACCATACAGGAACAGATCACGCAGCACGAGAACAGTCGTGCCGCGAAGGTCGCACAGCGCGATGCCATGCTTGAGCGCTCTGCCGCCGAAGGCCGCACGCTCGATGCGAGTGAAGCCGAGACGTTCGACACACTGGACAACGAGATCCGCAGCACCGATGCGCATCTCTCGCGTCTCGCGAGCGCCAGGCGCGACAACGAGTCGCGTGCCACGCCCGTCGTCGCGGCCACGTCGACCGCCGCCTCGCAGTCGCGGAGTGGCGTGCCGATCGTCACCGTCCGCTCCAACACAGAGCCGGGTATCGGATTCGCGCGCCACGTCATGGCGCTTGCCGTCTCCAAGGGCAACAGGTACGAGGCCGCGGAGTACGCCAAGCGCACGTGGGGCGATCAGGCGAACGAAGTTCTAGTCGGTCTGCGCGAAGGGCTGATGAGCCGCACGGCGGTCGCACCAGGCACCACGGCGCAGGCCACCTTCGCGGCACCACTCGTTACCACGAACTACGCAAACGAGTTCCTCGAGCTGCTTCGTCCGCTCACGCTGGTCGGACGCATTCCGAAACTTCGCCGCGTTCCGTTCAACGTATCGATGCCGGCACAGACCGCCGGCGGCACGTACAAGTGGGTCGGACAGGGCAAAATGAAGCCTGTGACCAACGCGCAGTATGCGTCCGTGACGCTCGGCTTCGCGAAGGCAGCCGGCATCATCGTGCTCACCGAGGAGCTGGTGAGGCTCTCCACGCCATCGGCAGAAACAGCCGTGCGTGACGAGATGGTGAAGGGGATCGTGCAGTTCCTCGACGGCCAGTTCGTCGACTCGACCATCGCTGCGGTCGCGAATGTCAATCCCGCGTCGATCACCAACGGCGTCACGGGAACGGCCGCTTCCGGCACCGACGTCGCAGACGCTCGGTCGGACATCTCCGCGCGTGTCACGGCGTTCGCGGTCGCGATGTACGGGCTCGATGGGCTCGTGATTCTCATGTCGGAATCGCAGGCGTTCGCACTCGGCACGATGATCAACTCGGTTGGGCAGCCGGCCTTCCCTGGCCTCAGCATCGCCGGCGGCTCCATCCTCGGAATTCCGGTTGTCACGTCCGAGACGGTCGGCGCGCAGATCATCTTCGCGCACGCCCCCTCGATCCTGCTCGCGGACGAGGGCGGCGTCGAGATCGACATCAGTCGCGAAGCGTCATTGCAGTTGGATTCGGCGCCGACCGATCCGACCGATGCCGCCGCCGTGATGACGTCGCTCTGGCAGGCAAATCTCGTCGGCATCAAGGTCGAGCGGTACATCACCTGGGGCAAGGCTCGATCGACCGCGGTTGATCGCATCACCTCCGCCGCCTACGCCGCGTAACCAACTCTGCGAGTGGGGCTGCTCACGCGAGCCAGCCCCACTCGTTTCTTCCACATCGAAGGTGTCCAATGGAAGCACATAATCAGAACGCGCCCGCTGCGAAGCCGGTAGTCGACGAGGCGAAGGCCGATATCCCTGTCGAGACGACGACCGAGAAGAAGGCGGCCGCGTCGAACACGGCGGTCGGGCCGGTGGCCACCTCCACCGACGCGGCGCACACGTTCCGTACCGATCTCGGTGAGTCGCTGCCGCCGCAGAAGCCGGCGGGTGTGGAATGACCGCCTTCAAGCGCGCATCACAGTCCCTCGGCAGCCGGAAGGTTGCGCTCGGGCTGCTCACGGCGAACGGGGTGCTCTCACCTGCCGGGTTGGCGATTCACTCCACGCCCGAACAGTTCAAGACGACGCTCCGGTTCGTCGGTCGCCTGAACGGCGAGACGTTCGGCAAGGCGGCAACGACTGCGCTGACGTTCACCGCGGCGCATGTGGTCACGGCCAGCAAGTTCGCCGTCATCCTCGTCCAGATCACGCCCACCGGCACGGTCTCGACCAAAGTTCCTGGCGCGACGCAGGCCTATGACACCGCCGCGCTCGCGCTGGCGGCGCTGCCGACTGCAGACGCGGGCAACGTCGCGATGGGCTATATCGCCATCGCGGCGAAGGCGGCGACGTGGACGGCCAACACGGACGACATGACCGCGGCGAGCGACCTGACGAGCGCCACGTTCACGGATTATCCCGCGCTAACCTTCACCACCTGAGCGTGAAGTACCGCGCGCGGGCGAATCGTGAAGTCCGAGAACTGACGCCGTCCGAAGTGACGGCGTTGGTTCCGTGGCTCTACGAACCGATCGAGGACGAGGAGACGCGGGAGGCTGCAGAGCCGACCCGCGATGCCGCGTTGCTCACCCCCGAGGCGCCGCTGATGACGCAGCAGGCGCGCGCCAAGCGTCGGCACGGATCATGAACATCTCTACCCTGACAGTATCCGTCACCGTCGTCGCGAACGACGCAACTGTACCGCTGTGGCGCCTACGCGCCATGGTGCGTATTGCCCGTTGGCTACGCGTGCCGCTCGCGGCCTCTGTGTCGAATGTGAACCACGCGTGAGAGTCCTTGGGCTGGACGTCACGCTTGCGACGCGCGCCCCTTTGGGTCTCCAATCGGTCGCAGACAATCGCGGCGGATGGTGGCCCGTTGTGCGCGAAGCCTTCGCGGGCGCGTGGCAGCGCGACATCGAGTGGACGACCGATACGGTGCTCGCGCACCACGCGGTCTATGCGTGCATCACGCGCATCTCGCAGGACATTGGGAAGCTTCGCCCCAAGCTCGTCGAGCGTGACGAGGACGGCATCTGGACCGAGATCGAGAATGCCGCGCACTCGCCAGCACTCCGCCGGCCCAATCGCTTCCAGAACCACATCCAGTTCAAGGAGTCGTGGGCGATCAGCAAGCTCACCCACGGCAACACCTACATCCTGATCGAGCGCGATGCCCGCGGTGTCCCGAGCGCGTTCTACGTGCTCGATCCGACGCGCGTGACCGTGCTGGTCTCGCCGGACGGCGCGGTGTTCTACCAGCTCAAGGCGGACAACCTCGCCGGGTTCGAGCAGGACAAGCTCGCCGTTCCGG
This sequence comes from Gemmatimonadota bacterium, assembly GCA_028287285.1. GTDB lineage: Bacteria > Gemmatimonadota > Gemmatimonadetes > Gemmatimonadales > Gemmatimonadaceae > AG11. The sequence continues at coordinate 1,157 of JAQBPY010000142.1, read as the reverse complement.
CCAAGGACATCATCCACGACCGGATGAACTGTCTCTATCACCCGCTGGTCGGTACGTCGCCGATATTCGCGTGCGGCGCCGCGGCCAACATGGGGCTGCAAATCCAGACGAACAGCGCTGCCTTCTTCGCCAACGGATCCAACCCGAGTGGCATTCTGTCGAGCACTCTCTCGATCACCCCCGAGACGGCCGCGCAGTTGAGCGAGCAGTGGAACGCGCGATTCGGCAAGGACAAGTCCGGGGGCGTCGCGGTGCTTGGCGGTGGGCTGAGTTTCCAGCAGATGCGCATGAGTGCGGTGGATTCGCAAACTATCGAGCAGCTCGGATGGACCGCAGAAACCGTGTGCTCGACCTTCCATGTCCCACCATGGAAGGTGGGCATCGGTCCGCAGCCCGCGTACACGAAGCCGGAAATCTCGAATCAAGCCTACTACTCGGACTGCCTGCAGAGCCCGATCGAGCAGTGGGAGTTGTGTATGGACGAGGCGTTCGGGTTCACGACCACCACCGAAGGTCGGTGGATGGGCGTGGAGCTCGACCTCGACGGACTCCTGCGCATGGACATGGCCTCGCAGATGGAGACGCTCGGTAAGGCGGTCGGCGGCTCGGTGTTATCGGTCAACGAAGCGCGGAAAAAGGTGGATCAGAAGCCCGTTCCCGGAGGCGGTTCCATCTGGATGCAGCAGCAAAACTATTCGCTCGAAGCGCTCGCGGCGCGCGACCGCAACGAGCCATTTGCGAAACCTGCTGTCGCGCCAGCTCTCCCCGCGCCAGAGCCGCAAAGGCAGCTCACGGCAGGGGAGCCTGAGACAGCCACCACCGAGCGGATGGCGCGCCTCGCCGCGCTCATCGACATCAACGCCGCAAGGCTGAGGATCGCCGCGTGACCGACGACCCGGTGTTGGCCGCCATGCAACGTTTCATGGACGCAGTAGAATCGCGTCTCGGCACACTCGCGGGCGAGACTCGCAGTCTTCTCGAGGAGGGTCGCTCTGCACTTGCTGCGCTGCACACTCGCGCGGCACAGAGCGGCCCCCAGGGTGAACGCGGACTCCAGGGCGAGCGCGGTGAGAGTGGCCTTGTCGGCCCAGCAGGCGAGCGCGGAGCGGACGGCGTCGTCGGTCCTGTCGGCGAACGTGGTGAACGCGGCGTGCCCG
>JAQBPY010000130.1 GCA_028287285.1 Gemmatimonadota bacterium | reverse complement strand
CGGAGGTGGATACGGAGCGGTTGACGGCGAGCGGATTGGCGGTGGGGACGCCGCACTACCTGTCGCCGGAGCAGGCGGCGGCGGAGAAGGATGTCGGGCCGAAGGCGGACCAATACGCGCTGGCGTGCGTGTTGTACGAGATGCTCGTGGGGGAGCCGCCATTCACGGGCCCGACGGCGAGCGCGATCGCGATGCGGCATATCGCCGAACAGGCGGTGGCGCTGCGCATCCGGAGGAGGACGGCTCCGGAGCCGGTGGAGTCGGCCGTGAAGCGCGCGATGGAGAAAGTACCGGCGGACCGGTTCGACAGCATCAGCACGTTCTCGAATGCTGCGCACGCGAGCGTGCGTGAGGACCTGAACCCGGCGGTAATGAACTCGCCGCACGCCGTCCCGCGCTTTCCACGAGTCAAGTACATGGCGCTCGGGGCATTCGTGCTGCTCATCGGCACCGGGTTACTGGCGTTTTCCCACGATGACCGCGTCTCCGTTTGGCCCGGCGAGCGGTGGCGCACCCAGGCGGCGCGTGAAAAGATCGCTCGAGGTGACCTCACTTCCGCGCTGAGCGACCTGCGTTCCTCCGCCGTCGGTGTGCGCGCGAACGCAGAGCGAACGCTGTGGCTGGCGCAAGTTCTTCTGATGACGAACCGGGATACATCGGCGGAGTGGCGGCGAGCTGCGCGAGATGCCGCCGCGGAGAGAGCCAGCCTCTCAGGCAATGATACGCTGCTCGCTTCGGCGATGGGTGCGCTCGCAATGGGCAGATTCGATCTCGCCTGCCCGGCCTTTCGCTCGCTGCGTACTGGCTCTAACGACGTCACCGATTCCTTCGATCTGGCGGAGTGCCTGGCACGGGACGGGGGGGTCGTGAAGGACCCAGTGGATTCCTCCAAGTGGCGCTTTCGATCGAATCCTGCGGAGGCAGTGGCGCTGTATTCTGACCTGCTCCGGCAGCTGCCCAACGGACATCAACTTCGCCTCACCATTCTTCGTCACCTGCCTTTGCTTCTGACGACGGAATGGGGGCAGTATCGAAAGGGCTTTGCTGTCGAAGACTCCACGCGGCTTTTCGGAGCATTCCCATCTGTCGTTCACGGAACTGGTGGCGCAGAGGTCGGTTACGATCCGCATCCCCTGTCCGATTTTCGGAGCGGACGACCGTGGATGAACCCACCGACTCTGGAGCAGGCGCTCGAGCTCGAAAGGTCGCAGCTTCGACGCGTGGGTGCTGCGCTCGTCGACGAAGATCCAACGAACCCAGAGTCACATCAGGTGTTCGCTCACGCCCTCGAGCTCGAAGGCGAACTCTCGAGCACTGACACGACGGTTGCAACCGCGCTGCGTGAAGTCACGGCGGCTCGCCGCTCGGGACCGAGCGTTGGTCGGGATCTCGATCTGCGCATGGCCGAGGTGCGAATACTGGTCAAGGTGGGCGACTTCCGCATGGCGCGCGCCAAGGCGGATTCGGCAATCGCACGTGCTCCATCGGCCAACGCCCATGCGGAAGGTAATGTCGAGAATCTCCTTGCGCTCACGGGACAGTCCGGTCCCTTGCGCGCGCTGGCGAGAAGAATGGCGACCATCTATTCGGAGCGTATGCCGGACGGTCGCCGATTCCATCCGAACCCGATGCTCGGTGAGGCGGCACTGGAGTTCTCGCTCGAAGCGAAGCTCGGCGCGCCCCGAGACACATTGAGGAGGTTACTCGCGCTCGTGGACAAGGCGCTGGACAGCTACGCTGCACCGAAGGCGCGTGATTCCGTTCGCATTGCACTTCTTGCGCGTTCGCTCGTGAGCGCCGTTCCCATTCTGGGGCCCTCGGCAGTCAACAAACTGCCCCCGGTATCGAGCATCATTCCAGCGCAGCAGGCGTTCGCTCGTGGCGATCGTCGTGGGGCTCGAACCATCCTCGACTCACTGCGTCAGATTCGCGCCAATCATCCCGCGGCTGGCGCGCGACTCGACCAGATCTATCAGGAGGCCTGGCTGCGGGCCGCGGTCGCCGATACGGCCGGAGCGATCGCGGAGCTCGACCTGGCGCTTAACGGCCTCCCGGCCCTCGGGACTCTCTTTCTCGCAACTGTCTCGGAGTCGGCAGCGCTGACACGCGCGATGTTCCTGCGCGCAGCATTGGCGGAGCAGACGCGGGACGCCGCTGCAGGATCATGGAGAACCAACGCAGAGGCACTTGTCGGACCAGTTCGCAGGTAGATCGGAGATTGTCTCGCCTACTTCGCAGCATCCCCGTTCACGGAGAACACAATGAGGAGTGTCAGGCGGATCCATGTCTTGGTGGTCGGCAGTGCGGCGGTCGTAGTAGCCGCGATCGTGGTGCTGAGCCACACGTCAGTGGGTTTTGCCACTGAATCGACGATCGGTGTCAGTCGGGAACACGCCTACGCGACATCGGTAGCCCCGCCCCCGAAGAAGAAGCACAAAGGGGAGCGAGCGAAGGGTAACTGGCATAGCTGTGACGACAACAATGCGACAATTCGGAAAGTCACGATGCCAGCAACACTGTCCGGCGACAGCGTCACCTGGAGCCCGACGACGCACCAGCTTGAGCAGCTCTATTCAGCCGCCCTCGATGAGTGCTTCATGCAAGATCTCGATAGCCTGCCCGAGTATGGTCGCTTCGCGCCACAACACGACGGCCGTGACTACGTGTTTGGGGATGAAATCGTCACGCTTTTCCTTCGTCCAGCGTCGGACGTCGCGCAGACAAAAATGGGCCCCACGACAGGACCGGGCGGCAAGCCAAATAAGGACGAAATAGGACCTGGCGAGGGGTTCATCGCTGCGGACATTCACAACACCTCGAATACCCAAACATTTTATACCGACAATTTCCCAGGGGAGATAAAGCCCCAGAGCTCCGCGCTCTTCTGGATCGGCAAGGACAATGCTGGTACCCCGTATGCCGCCTTCGTCGATATCGGGAATATCCCATTCAAGACTGGGCCCGATAGAAAAGACGACTTCAAGATCATGCACAGTGGCGGGCTGACTACCTATCCCAAACCCAGAACCGACATTGGTATCGCGAGATGGCACCACGAACATGATGACAAGAATCATGCTGGGTCCTGGGTCGATTGCGACCCCGGCTGCTGCATGTCGAATGCAGAGGCTGTTCTCTTCTCGACCGATGCCAAGAGAACCAGGCCGTTCAAGAAAGTACAGCGCCCCGTAAGCATACCGAAGTCGCGCAAGAAGCCCTAAGCGCCTGCTTTCTTCGCACAGAGTACGGCGATGCGAAAGCGCCGTGGGACCGTCCGCAGGGAGATCCCAAGCCGTGTCGTTCGAAATTCATGTAGCGATCACATATGGAAAGGAGTGCGCAATGAACAATGCCAAGCGGATCCTGGCTTGGGCTTTAGGCGGAGTAGCAACCATGCTTTCGTCCATTCTGATGCTTGGCCAGACCTCTTCGGGCTTGGCAACCGAACTCGCCGTCTACGCGCACTCAGAAAGCTCGTCGGTCTCGCCCGCGATCGCTCTCAGGAAGAAGAAACACAGAGGGGAGCGCGCTAAGGACGGTTGGCACAGCTGCAAGGACGACAACACGACTGTGCGCACGCTCAAGATGCCAGCAACACTGTCGGCCGACGAAAAGAAGGTCGAATGGAATCCCCAGAACGCCAACCAGCTTGGCAAGGTGTACGATGCTGCCTTCCAGGAGTGCTTCATGGAAGACCTCGACAATCTTCCGGGGTATGGCCCGTTTGCGCCGCAACATGACGGTCGCGACTACACCATAGACGGCGAGATCGTCACGCTCCTGCTTCGTCCGGCATCCAATATCGCATTGAGCAAATTCAACGACCTGCAGGCGGGTGAGGGCTTCATTGCCGCAGATGTCCACAATAGCTCAGAGACCACGACGTTTCATACCGACGACTTCGAGGGTGAGATCCAGCCACTACACTCCGCGATCTACTGGCTCGGTAAGGACAACAGTGGAAAGCCCTACGTCGCGGTAGTGGACCTCGGACAATTCCCCGAGAAGACTCAACCCGCTTCCAAGAGAGATTTCCTCGTCATGGATGGGGGTGGGCTGGACGTCAATTCCAAGAATGCAAACCGCACCGACATCGGGATCGCGCGCTGGTACCACAAGGACAAGAATGAATCCAACCTGATTCACGAAGGATCGTGGGTGGATTGCGATCCAGGGTGCTGCATGTCAAAGGGCGAGGTCGCCATCTTTTCTCTCACCGCCAAGAGAATCAAGCCGAGTGCACACTCCATTACTCGCCCGGGTGCGCCGTTGAAACGGAAGAAGAAGCCCTAGTAGTCGCGAGGGCAAACCAGAACTTCGTCCCGACTCCAATCTCGCTGTCCACCCCGATCGTCCCACCATGCGCTTCGACGATCCCCTTCGCGATCGTCAACCCTAACCCGATCCCCCGACTGTCCGCACGCCGCGCCTGCCAGAACGGCCCGAATATCTTTTCAAGCTGTTCTGGCGGGATCCCCGGTCCCGTGTCGGTCACGCTGAACCACACCCGCCCATCCGACGCATCGGCGCCAAGCGTGATCCGCCCGCCCGCTGGCGTAAACTTGATCGCATTGCCGATGAGGTTCGAGAATACCTGTCCAAGGCGCTCCGCATCCGCCTCGACCTCGGGAAGATCGGCGGCGACAACGTCCACAAGCGACACGGACTTCTCCGCTGCAAGCGGCTGCATCAACTCCATCGCGTTGGCATCGAGTTGCGCCGGTGCGACAACTTTCGCCTCGATCTCCAACCGTCCGGTGTCCATTCGCGCGACGTTGAGCAGATCGTGAATCAACCGGTTCATGCGAGCGCCTGTGCGCTTGACGATGGCAGCCTGCTTCGAGCGTACCGCGTCTGTCATGGTCGGCTCGCCCAGTAGATCGGACGC
>JAQBPY010000128.1 GCA_028287285.1 Gemmatimonadota bacterium | reverse complement strand
CGGAGGTGGATACGGAGCGGTTGACGGCGAGCGGATTGGCGGTGGGGACGCCGCACTACCTGTCGCCGGAGCAGGCGGCGGCGGAGAAGGATGTCGGGCCGAAGGCGGACCAATACGCGCTGGCGTGTGTGCTGTACGAGATGCTCGTGGGGGAGCCGCCATTCACGGGTCCGACGGCGAGCGCGATCGCGATGCGGCATATCGCGGAGGAGCCGCGGCCGATGCGTCTGCGTCGGCATTCGACGCCAGTTGGTGTAGATGCAGCGGTGATGCGGGCCATGGAGAAGGTGCCGGCGGATCGGTATCCGACCGTGAAACAATTCGCCGAGGCGGCCGGGGACACCCACGCGACTCTAGCGCCCGCAGTGCTCAATGCGCGGCGGCCGTCTGTCACCTTGCGCATCCTTGGCATGGTGGGCGCGACCGTGCTCCTCTTTGCAATCTTGCTGGCCCGATGGGGCGGTGTGGCGCAGTCACCAACGGATTTGCTGGCCCGAACTTTCGGTCCGACGCTCGACACCAGTCGGTACGCCATCCTGCCGTTCCGCCGTGACAGTGCGTCGTCGCATGTGCTTCGTGAATCGGAGGTTCTTTACGATGCGATCGCTAGATGGGAGGGCGTGCGACCCGTCGAGCTGTATCAGGTGCGTGATGCGGTGACGCGACAAGGTGCGGTGCCGTTGAGTTCGTCCAGCGCCGCACGCATCGCGCGTTCGCTCGGAGCTGGCCGCTTCATCTGGGGCGAGATCTCGCAATCGAGGGGGGCCACGCGACTCCATGCCGGGGTGTTCGATACAAACCGCCCCGGGGAGCCGCTCGGCGACGCGACGATGCGGCTGGCAGTGGATGGATTGGATGGGGACTCGCTGCTCTCCCTCGCTGTCGATTCGCTTCTCTTCGGACGAAATCGACCATCGGGGGACAAGGAGGGAAACGGTGGCACTCATTCGCGACCGGCCCGACAGGCCTTTCTTCGCGGACTCGAGGCTACGACCTCGTGGGACCTCGCGAAAGCGGACAGCGAGTTTCATGCTGCCACGGAATACGATCCGAGATACGGGCGCGCGCTGTTCTGGCTGGCACAGGTAAGAGTGTGGGGCCGCACCAACACGTCAACTGTGCGGACACTGGCTGAACGCGCTACCTCCGACGGCGCACAACTCTCCGCTACAGAGTCGCAACTTGCCAAGGCACTCGTCGCGCTGAGTAGCGCACGCTACGACGAGGCGTGCGCAATCTATGAGAGCCTGAAGGCGCGCGACTCCAGCATGTTCGCTGCCTGGTACGGAATCGGCGAATGCAACGCAAAGGACAACATCGTCGTTCGCGGCGCGGGGGGGTTGAACTTCCGAAGCAGCTATCGCAGAGCCCTTGAAGGTTACGAAAGGGCATTCATGCTCCTGCCGTCAATCAATCGCTCGTTCAGTGCGAAGGCATATTCCCGCCTCCAGAAATTGTTGAAGACGAACGTCAATGATCTCCGTTACGGGCATCCGGAGCACGCGGAGACGGTATTGTTCGGTGCGTACGCCTCCTGGAATGCGGACACGCTCGCGTTCACACCGCAGCCGTTAAGTAACGTGGAGGACGGAACTGATGCGGTGCCCTCGACGCTCTCAGAGGCGATCGACCATCAGCGCCTGCAATTCAACCGAATCGCCACGACGTGGGCGACTTCACTGCCCGGCGATCCAAACGCACTCGAAGCGCTTGCGGTTTCGCTGGAACTCCTTGGAAACAGTGCCGCGCTAGACACTCTCCGGCGAGCGCAGAAGCTGGCCACGGAGCCCGGACTGCGCTTGCGGTTGGCTGCACGCGAGACGTGGCTCCGACTGAAAGCGTCCGTTCCGGACAGGCCGCTCGACATCGTCGCAGCAAGGGCGCTCGCGGATTCCATTTTGCGCCACACGAGCCCAACCTCCCAGGAAGACGCCTCACTGCTACTGAATCTTGCGGCCCTGATCGGGGACCTGCCGCAGTCCCTGTCGCTCGTCGGCCGCGCGGCGCGTCCAACGGTGGTGGGTATCGCAATCGCCGACGACGTCCTGCGCGAGGCCTTGGTTGTGCAGGTTTTCGCAGCGTTCGGCGGGCCCGCCGACAGCCTGCAGCGAGCTGGCGAGCGCCTGGAATCATCGCTGCGCGATGCGGTGCGAATCGACCGTCGTCGCGAAGCCGTCCAACGCCTCGCTGGGCGTGCCGCGATGTTGTCATTTCCGTTCACCAACGCGGTGTTTCGGGACTCGAGCGTTCGCGCAGCCGACCCACTACTCGCGGCACAGTACGCATTTCTTCGCGGGGACACAGCGCGGGTACGTCAACTCCTCGCCAACCTCGCGCGAAAGCGTGAGGGTTACCGGCCCGGTGATATCGGCCTTGATGCAATCGTTCCCGAAGCGTGGCTGCTGGCAGCGATAGGGGATGTGCATGGTGCAGTGAGCAGACTGGATCCTGTTCTTGGAGCGATCCGGACGTTCGATCCAGGCAATTTCGACGACTTCACGCGGGCTGCGCTCCTCGGACGCGCTCTGAAACTGCGGGCGGCCTTGGCAGCATGCCAGAAGGAGAGGGCGACGCAGGAGAAGTTCACCAGGGCGTTCATCGCACTTACAACCACAGCCGCGAAAACGACGAACGCGGGCGCTCCATATTCCAAGGCGGGGGAAGGAATCGACGGCGGGCGAGGTCCGTTCACGTGCTCGGCAGTCTCACCTCAGGGAGAAAAAAAATGAACGTCGAACGTTTTGCTCAGTGTCGTGCACTGTGTATTGGTGGTATCGCCGTCGTGGTTCTCCTCACGCAACTGGGATGCAGGGATACGCGGAGAGAGGAGGCACACATTACAGGAATGCCGACGGTATACGTGGACAGCGCCGCCGGTGGCAGGATCCGTGAATTTGGCACTTCGTTCAGCGACATGGATCTTGGCGCAATTAGTCCAACGGCCATTGCAGCCGCGGCCGCCTCGCAACACATGGATGTTGTTGACTACGAAGCCAGCTTCTTCACGCCGTCGTCCGCTACCGCGAACGTGAAGGAGCACAACGACGTGCAACTGTTGATCAAGCGCGGCAGTGCCGCTGGTAGCAACGGTTACGGCCGCACGATCGAGATTTTCACTCAATACCCGTACCCCACAGTCTTTACCGATTGGGCTTTCGTGGCGGAATTGTTCTACTTCGGCGCCAAGACAGACGTGCCGATCGGTATTCCCGACAGGATCACGTGTATCTATCTGAAAGGAGCGGACCAGACGTACGCCGTCATGATGACAGCCCGTAAAGCGGGAGGCTGCGCAAGCTCGATTCCCGCCGCAAGCGGAAGCACGCGTCCCGATCTGGACGTCGAACCGAGCATGACCACAATGCCCGGATTGCCAGCAATGGCCCGATTCGATTGGGACGGCGCCGACAAGTCATCGTTTCATATCGGCGTGACCTGCGGAGACCGCTGGTGCGATGTCGCGATCCGGGGCACCGCCCGGTCCACGCCGCATCCCAGATTCGCTCGGGGAGCCATCAAAGGATTCTATGACGAACAATTTCTCGGCGTCGCCCCGACCGGAGGCGTCGCGGTCCCCGGCGCCGCGCTTGGAACGATCATCCCGGAGGCCAATTTGGACGACACCACACATACTCGCTTCGAGTGCACTGGAGCATGCAACGCGAATGACGGATGGGTTACCGTCGCGAGAGTGCTGATGACCGATGATAGCTACTTGGACAAATTCAATTTTAGCCGGACGGCGCCGAATGAGTCCAACTACAACTCGGTTCAGTTGCGATGGAAAAGAACGGGGGATCATTGGCAGGCGAGGGTCCTCGCGGCCGACGGGTCGATCGGCACCAAGGTTCACGCGGTATCTTACATGGATCACTCGAGGGAGCCGACCGGACTGCCTCCCGCAGCGGCACGCTGGCGCCCGCTCGGAACCGACGAAGGAATGTGGGTCAGATGTGCGTCCGGGTGTTGTGAAATCAGTGACGCACTCGACTCATTCGTGTCCACCTCAGATCTGTCGCCCTCCAGGCGAGTCGCCTCAGGACAGCGACACACGCGATAGGCAACAGTTGAACCAGAACTTCGTTCCTACGCCAACCTCACTATCCACCCCGATCGTCCCACCATGCGCTTCGACGATCCCCTTCGCGATCGTCAACCCTAACCCGATACCCCGACTGTCCGCACGCCGCGCCTGCCAGAACGGCCCGAAGATCTTCTCGAGCTGTTCTGGCGGGATCCCCGCCCCCGTGTCGGTCACGCTGAACCACACTCGCCCATCCGACGCATCGGCGCCAAGCGTGATCCGTCCGCCCGCCGGCGTGAACTTGATCGCATTGCCGATGAGGTTCGAAAATACCTGTCCCAAGCGTTCCGCATCGGCCTCGACGTCGGGAAGATCTGCCGCAACAACGTCCACCAGCGAGATGGACTTCTCCGCTGCAAGCGGCTGCATCAACTCCATCGCGTTGGCAACGAGTTGCGCCGGTGCGACGGGTTTCGCCTCGATCTCCAACCGACCGGTGTCCATTCGCGCCACGTTGAGCAGATCGTGAATCAACCGGTTCATGCGAGCGCCTGTGCGCTTGACGATGGCAGCCTGCTTCGAGCGTACCGCGTCTGTCATGGTCGGCTCGCCCAGTAGATCGGACGCCATAAGAATGGTGCCGAGCGGATTCCGAAGGTCATGCGCCACGATGCGCAGCACCTCCTCGCGCGCCGCGCTCGCCGCCTGCGCCTCGGCAACCTGCGCATCCGCACGCTCGACCTGTCGCTCCATCGCCATCCGACTCACTTCCGTGGTGATCACGCGACGGATAGCTCCCGTCACGCGCCCCGACAGCGCACTCGACGCAAGGAGGCCGGCAAGGACCCCGATCGTGGGAA
>JAQBPY010000109.1 GCA_028287285.1 Gemmatimonadota bacterium | reverse complement strand
GCATTCGCGAGGCGGAAACGCGCGCAAAGACCGAGGGCCGCACGCTGGTGCCCGACGAGTTCACGGTTGCCTGCGCGCAGGCATGTCCTTCGCGCGCAATCACCTTTGGCGATGCCTCCGACCCGGCGTGGACGGTGTCGTCGCTCATTGAAGACAAGCGCGCCTACCACGTGTTCGAAGAGCTCAACACCTACACTGCGGTGGTCTACTTGAAGAAAGTGAATCATCCGGGGTCGGCGTCGCCGGCGAGGGCATAACCATGGCGACCATGGCAGAACCGCGCCCGAACGTCGCCTCGGCTGGCAATCGCCTTCCGGCGATCCAGGATTACCAGCAGGTCGACCGCGAGATCATCGGAACGCTCCAGCCCACGCTGGGGTGGTTCGCGATGCTCGGCACCGCCTTGCTCGCGCTCCTCATCGGTGCGCTGTCGTGGACCTACCAGATTCATGAAGGGCTGGGCGCCGCCGGATATCACCCACCGGTCATGTGGGGCGTCTACATCATCAGCTTCGTGTTCTGGGTCGGTATCGGTCACGCCGGCACGCTCATCTCCGCCATTCTCTATCTGTTTCGCGCCGGCTTCCGGACGACGATCTACCGCGCGTCCGAAGCCATGACGGTGTTTGCCGTCATGACCGCCGGACTCTTCCCGATTCTCCACCTCGGGCGTCCGTGGAAGTTCTTCTGGCTCATTCCGTATCCGAACTGGCGGCTCATCTGGCCAAATCCAAAGAGCCCGCTGGTGTGGGACGTGTTCGCCATCCTCACGTACCTTACGGTTTCCGCGACGTTCTTCTACGTCGGACTCGTGCCCGACATCGCCGTGCTTCGCGACAAGGAAACGAACCCCATTCGCAAGCGCATTTTCGCGACGCTCGCGCTTGGATGGCGGAACTCGGACACCGAGTGGCGGCATTTTACGCGCGCGTATCTCTTCCTCGCCGCGTTCGCCACGCCGCTCGTGCTCTCGGTGCACTCCGTCGTTTCCTTCGACTTTGCCATGTCGCTCGTCCCGGGCTGGCATGCGACGATCTTCCCGCCCTACTTCGTGGCCGGCGCCATCTTCTCCGGAATCGGAATGGTCTTCACGATCATCATCCCGATCCGGAAGTTCATGAAGCTGGAGCATTACGTCACCATCAATGACCTCGACGCGGCGGCAAAGCTCTGCCTCTTTACGTCATGCGTCGTCGGACTCGCGTACCTCACCGAGTTCCAGGTCGCGTGGATGTCCGGGAACCGCGTGGAGCAGGAGTACTTCTGGAATCGCGTGTTCGGCCAGTGGGCATGGGCTGCGTGGATCATGCTCATCTGCAACATGGTGATGCCGATCTCGCTGTTCTCGCAGAAGCTTCGCCGCAACACCACGTGGCTCTTCATCCTCTCGATCTTCATCAACATCGGGATGTGGTTCGAGCGCTTCGTCATCGTCATTCCGTCGCTCTCGCATGAGTTCGAGCCCTGGCAGTGGGGCGGCTATCGTCCCACGTGGGTCGACTTCGGCATCCTCATCGGCTCGTTCGGCTGGTTCTTCATGTGGTTCCTGCTCTTCATCCGGCAGCTGCCCGTGATGGCGATCTCCGAGATCAAGGAAATTCTGCCGCCGAAGATGAAGCACGCACACGCCGAAGCACAGGCGGCGGTGCATGGCACCATCGGGCATCCGATCACGACGGACGGAGGAACGCACTGATGCAGGGCGTCATTGCCGCGTTCGCCGAGCTGGACTCGACCGTGCATGCGATCGAGGACCTGCGCAAGCAGAACTTCAAGGACATCTCCGTCTTCAGCCCCGTCCCGCGTCATGAGCTCGAAGAAGCGATTGCTGCACCACCCAGCAAGGTCCGCATCTTCACGCTGGTCGGTGGCCTGTGTGGCGTGACGTTCGGGTATTGGATTCCCATCTGGATCTCGGATTACTGGCCCCTCGTCGTCGGTGGCAAGGCCATCGCGAGCTGGATTCCGTATACCATCATCGGCTTCGAGCTGATGGTGCTCATCGGCTCTCTCTCAACTGTATTCGCCATGTTCGCGCTTGCGCGCATTCCTCGCCTTACCATGACGGTGGGTTATGATCCGCGCTTCAGCGGCGGCGACTTTGGCGTGTGGGTCGCGGCCGGTCCGGATCGCGCGCCTGCCGCAACCGCGCTGCTGCAGAAGCATGGTGCTCTGGAGGTCCGCAATGAGCGTTGATCGTTCGGGCGTGAATCAGGTCGCTCGTGTCGCTTGTGTTGCTCACGACGGCGGCGCAATTGCTTGTCGTCCGGAGCGCAGCGAGGGACCGGCGTTCGGTCGCACTGTACGCACCATGGCGTGGCCATTGCTGGTGCTCGGTCTGAGCGCCTGCTCCTGGTTCACCGACTTCAAGAAGCAGCCCAAGCCAAATCCGTGGGAGTCGCCCGACACCGTCGCCATGCGCGGCAATCCGCAGAACTCCGTTCCCGTCTACGGCACGCTGGCGCCCGGCTACCAGTTCTCCCGCACGCCGGGCATCGCCACCCTCGATTCCATGGCGTCGATCCGGAATCCCACCGTCGCCGACGCGCGTTCGCTCCACAACGGCCGCATGTACTATCAGATCAACTGCGCCGTCTGTCACGGCGAGGCAGGCAAGGGCGACGGTGCGGCCACCAAAACCCACCAGCTCTTTCCGCCACCGCTCATCGGCGTGTCGGCTGAGAGCAAGAGCGACGGATACATCTGGGCCATCATCCGCAACGGCCGCGGCGCGATGCCGTCGTACAATCGCATCGAGGAGATGGACCGCTGGGACGTTGTGAACTACGTGCGCGGCCTGCAGGGCAAGTACGTCGTCGCCACGAGCCCGGTTGGCCTGCCAGGCGAAACCGGCGATAAGGTACCGGGCTACTCGCAAACCGGACCAACGCGTCCGTCGCCGTACTACAAACACGCCGGCTCGCAGGCGGACGCAACCTCCGGCTACGCATTCCCCCATGGCGACTCGGCCATGGCGGCACCTGCGGCGTCCGGAAAGATTGATTCGGCCGCAGCGCCCAAGGCACCTGCGACGCCACCCACCACGCCCAAGACTGGAGGCGAGCGGTGAGTCTGCATCCTGTACGCGTTCCCTCGCGCGAAGAGCTGCTTCGCGCGTACGGCAGGGAAACGCCCAAGTCCCTCAGCACGACGCTGCTCGTGTTGTCCGTCCTTGGCATCGTGGCCTTTGCCGCGGCGCTCATGTCCGACGCGGACCGCGCTTGGCGCGCATATCACGTGAACTGGCTGTTCTGGACGTCCCTGTCCTCGGCCGGCGTGATGTTCGTGGCCGTGCAGCGCATCGCCACCGCTCGCTGGTCGCGCGCGATCATCCGCCTCGAAGAAGGCTACGTGGCCTTCCTGCCCGTGGCGTTCGTCATGCTGCTCATCACGCTGTTCGCCGGCAAAGGCCACATCTTCCCCTGGGTGCACGAAGTTCCGCCGGTGCACGAGAAGGTAACGTGGTACAACGGCACCTTCCTCACCGTTCGCGTGCTCGTCTCGATGGCCGCGATCACGCTCCTGTCGCTCTGGTTCGTCTATACGTCCGTGCGGCTCGACGTCGGCCTCATCCCCGAATGGGGCGCGAACTGGGCCGCAGGCATCCGCGCACGCATGCGCAACGGATTCGGTGAAGAACGCCGCGAGCTCCACAGCACGCATTCGCTGCAGGGCAAGCTCGCCGTGGTGCTGGCCATGGCGTTCGGCTACGGCTGGTCCGTCATGTCCTTCGACCTCTCCATGGGCCTGTCACTCCACTTCCAGAGCACGCTGTACGGCTACTGGTTCTTCATGGGCGGATGGCTCTGCGCGTTGACGCTGCTCTCGCAGCTCGTGATGCGCTGGCGCAGCTTCCTGGGCGTGGAAGAATTCATCACCGAAAAGCACTTCCACGACCTCGGCAAATTGTGCTTCGCCTTTACCGCGTTCTGGGGCTATCTCACGTTCAGCCAGTTCCTGGTGATCTGGTACGGCAACATGGGTGAAGAAACACACTGGACGCGCCTCCGCCTCATCGAGCCGTGGGTGCACTTCTCGGTCTCGGCCGTGATCATGGTCTTCTTCGCGCCGTTCTTTGGTCTGTTATCCCGCGCCGCCAAGGTCTACAAGCCCACCTTGGCGCTCTTCACCGCGATCAGCCTCATCGGCATGTTCCTGGTGCGGTATCTCGAGGTCTATCCGTCCCTGTACGGCGAGGCATCGTCCAACCCGTTCGGCCTGTGGGAAATCGGCATCACCGTCGGCTTCATCGGCATCTGGGGGAGCTGCTATATGGCGTTCATGAACGCCTTCCCCCGCGTTCGCGTGGTGTTGATGACGTCGCCGTACCGCGACGAAGTGCAAGTCCCCGTCGACGCCCGGACGATGGAACCCCTGCCGGCGCATGAGTAGTAGTCTGTGAGTCGGTCAGTCAGTCGATGAGTCTGTGAGTCTGTGAGTCCATGAGTCTGGCACATCAGTCCTGATCGGTGTGCCTTTCTTGTGTCCGACCGACTGACCGACTGACTGACCGACCGACTGACCGACTGACTGACCGACCGCCATCAGTACCCAACCATCCCCCTCAACATCCCCAACGGCACCACACCGCTCTGCCGCGTCACCTCGCGCCCGCCCCTGAACACGATGCACGTCGGGATGCCGCGAATCTGGAAGCGCCCTGCCGTGCGTTGCGCGGCGTCAGTGTCCAGTTTGGCCACGAGCACCCGACCCACCGTCTCGCGTGCGAGCGCGGCCACCGACGGCGCCATCATCTTGCACGGGCCACACCAGTCGGCGTAGAAGTCCACGAAGACGGGAATGTCCGTCCCCAAGATGACACGGTCGAAGGAGTCGTCGTCGAGGTAGACGGGGTGGTCGAGCCCAAAGGCTGTGCCACAGGAGCCACACTTCGGCCCATCCGCGGCACGGTCGGCGCGCACGCGGTTCCACGTGCCGCAGCTCGCACACCTGAGCGTCACTCTCGCATCGGTTCTCGCATCGGTTCTTACGTCGGCTAACGGCATCACTTCTCGCTCCGGACCCTTGAGGTTATCTTCCGTTCTGCAAGAATTGGGGGCGTTAGCTCAGCTGGGAGAGCGACGCGTTTGCAACGCGTAGGTCATCGGTTCGATCCCGATACGCTCCACTTCACGAAGCAGGGCCGTCCCCACACCGGGATGGCCCTGTTTTGTCTTTCGAGACGTGCAAAAGGCACCTCCAACTGACGTGATGCCAATACGTTACAATAGTTTGTCAAGTCATCTTATGAATATCTCTTGACCAGTGCCGAGTTTGGTGACACTTTAAGTGGAGATGCGATCCTTCTGTCATAATCAGGTCAAGCGCATGACGCAGCAGCCGGCTCTCCAGGGGAGAGGCGACGCGCCGTCAGCTGCTTAGCACCGCAGCAAGGACAACGAGATCACACTCGGCGCGGCCCCTCGGAGATGAGGGGCCGCTTTTTTGTTGGTGGGCAATTGGCACGGAGACATGGCACCATGCGCAAGATCAACACACGCAACTTTCGGTTGGCCACGCGCTCGACCCCGCGGGAAGTCAACCGTCGGATTGTGCTCAATCTCATTCGGGAATACCAGCCCATCTCACGCGCCGAGCTTGCGCGGCGAATGAGCGTCCGCCGCGGCACGCTCACGCCGCTCGTGCGCGAGCTCGTCGAGAGCGGCGTGGTCTTCGAGAAAGGCACCGCGGCCAGTGCCCGCGGTCGCCGGCCCACGATGCTCTGCGTGCGCACGCGCGGCCGCCTCGTGGTCGCCGTCGACGTGCGCTCGGGCAAGTCGGCCATCGCGCTCAGTGACGTGGGCGGCCGCATGCTCGCCCGCGAGACCTTCGACACCCCCGCCTCGCCCGACCAGCTGGCCGAGCTGCTCGCCAATGAAGTCACGCGGTTGCTTCGCCTCCATGCACCAAACGGCGCCGAAGGCTGCCAGGGCATCGGCATCGTGCTGCCCGGCATGGTGGACCGCACCACCGGAAAGCTGATCTACGCGCCGCGGCTCGGCTGGCGCGACGTCGACCTCCGCGCCGCCGTTACAGCCCGTCTGGGCATGAAGGTGTTCATCGAGAGCGCGCCCATCGCCTGCGCCCTAGCTCGGCTCTGGCTGGAGCCGGAGAACACGCGCCAGGTGAACAGCTTTGCCTATGTCAGCGTGTCGGATGGTCTCGGCGTGGGACTCGTGGTGAACGGCGAAGTGCTGCGCGGAGAAACCCATACCGCTGGAGAATTCGGACACGTGTCGCTCGATTCGTCGGGCCCCGAATGCGTGTGCGGCCGTCGCGGCTGCTGGGAAGCCCTCGCGTGCAACGCCGCCACGGTGGAGCGCTATGCGGATGAGCTGAGCGGTACCCTCCCACGCGCCGACGGCAAGCCCCGCCGCGCGCGCAAGGCGTCATTCCCCGGTATCGAGGAAGTCGTGCGCCGAGCCCGCGGCGGCGAGCCCGCGGCGGTGCGTGTGCTTGCGGAGACGGGACGTCACATCGGCCGCGGACTTGCCGTCGTGGTGAGTGCGTTGAACCCCGGCCGTATCTACGTGGGCGGCGAAATCACGGAGGGCTGGGAGTTCCTGGAAGGACCAATCCGCGACGCGCTCGTTGAAGGTACGATTTCCGGCAAGGCCGGCGCGATGCCCGTGGTACCTGACAGCAGTCTGGCGGAGTACCGGCTGCTTGGCGCCGTCGCGCTGGTCACCGCGCCGGGCTATGCGGCGTTGGCGGTTGGCTGAATATCGGTTGTTGGCAGTAGTGGCTGAGGTGCGGAGTACGTCACCAGCTTGATAGAATTCGACACCCTCCAGCCAACATCCAATGTCCAACGTCCCCGCCGTCGGCACGATCGCGCCAGACTTCACGCTGCCCTCCACCACCGGCAGCTCCATCACCCTTTCCTCGCTACGCGGCCGCAATGTGCTTCTCGCCTTTTTCCCGCTGGCGTTCACCAGCACGTGCACAACGGAGCTCTGCGACATGCGCGACGACTGGGATCAGTTCGCCACCGCGGACACCGTCGTCGTCCCCATCAGCGTCGATTCCACGCCCACGCTGAAGGAGTTCAAGGCCAAGTACTCCATGCGCTCCGACTTCCTTTCGGACTTCCGGCGCGAGGTCGCCATCCAGTACGGCGTCCTCCTGGAAGACCGGTTTTACTCCAACCGCGCCTACTTCCTGATCGACAAGACCGGCGTCATCCGCTGGGAACATGTCGAGGACAATCCGAGCGAGAAGCGGACAAACCAGGAGTTGCTGGCACAGATCCACGCAATCGCGTGAAATCGTGACAGGTCGGACAGGATGTCCATTTCGAGCACCTGAGTGCGTCGGTCATCTTGTCCTTTCGGGCATTTCGTCCTATCTTGAGGCTCTTACCTCAAGCACACAAAACGGCGACGATGCCTACCCCGGACCTGATCACCCCGCCAGACGGCGCATTCATCAGCCTGTCTGACGTTCCCGACGCCGGTCGCCCCCTACTCCACGCTGTTGGCCAGGTCGCCGCCGCCCTCGCGACGGGCGATGCCCCCTCCGAAGTATTGCCAGGCGTACTGGAGCGCGTAGCCGACACCGTCGGCGCCGAAAACGTCTCACTGTGGCTTGGGGGCGACGGTGAGCTGCGCTGCGAGGCACGCGTGGGCCGGTCGGCGCCAACTGCCGCGCTCGTACGCTCCCAGCTCGCCGCCCGCGCGACACGCAGCGCGGATCTCATCGTCGTTCGGCTCGACGCCGCCCACACGCCGCTGGGCGCCCTCGTGCTGATGCCGGCCATTCCCCTCACGCCGGATCAGCGCACCTTTCTCGCCACCATCGCGGACATCCTCGCTCCGGTGCTGCGGCAGGCTGCACACGCGCAGCGGCTCGAGAATGAAGTCATGGAGCGTACTCGGCAGATTGACCGCGAGCGGCGCGTTACGGAACGCATCATCGATTCGCTTCCTGTTGGCCTGTACGTGATCGATCGCGACTACCGGATCTCGGTGTGGAACCGCAAGCGCGAGACGGGCATGCAGGGTGTGTCGCGTGAAGAAGCCATCGGCCGCACAATCTTCGAGATTCTGCATCGCCAGCCCGCCGTCGTGCTTCGTCGCGAGTTCGACGAAGTATTCGCAACCGGACGGTTGCAGGTTTTCCAGATGGAATCCAACGTCACCGGCGAGCTGCGCACGTACCGCATCTCGAAGATTCCCATGCGCCTCGAGGATGGTCCCGTCACGCACGTGATCACCATCGGCGAAGACGTCACCGATTGGCGCGCCGCGCAGGATCGTTTTGCGCAGGCGGAAAAGCTCGCGGCCATCGGCACGCTCGCCGCCGGCGTCATGCACGAGATCAACAATCCGCTCGCCACCATCGCGGCCTGCTCCGAAGGACTCGAGCTCTCCAACGAGAACGCCTCGCCCGAGATTCTCGACGGCTTTCGCCTCATCCAGAGCGAAGTCCAGCGCTGCAAGGGCATCGTCGATTCGCTGCTCGACTTCAGCCGTCCCAAGGGCGGCGACAAGTCCCTAGTCAACGTCAACGACGCCATCGAGCGCACGCTGTTCGTGCTGAAACACCACACGCGCTTCAAGAAGCTCACGGTGCAGGTCGAGCTCGATCGCACGCTGCACGCCGTCGTGCGCGCGAACGCCGAGCAGCTCATGCAGGTCTTCATGGCACTGCTCATCAATGCCATGGACGCCATGCACGAGCGCGGCACCGTCACGCTGCGCACGAAATGGGGTGACGATGCACGCACCATCATCACCGAGATCACCGATCAGGGCGAAGGTATCCGTCGCGCCGACCTGCCCAAGATCTTCGAGCCGTTCTTCACGACCAAGGCGCCGGGCCGCGGCACGGGGCTGGGCCTCTCCATCTGCTACGCGATCGTCGCGGAGCACGAAGGCCGCATCGAAGTCGACAGCGCCCCGGGCGAAGGCAGCGTCTTCCGCATCGTCCTGCCCCGCGCAGACGAGTCACGGGTGCCGATGTGAGCGACACGAAGATCAAGGTGCTCGTCGCCGAAGACGAAGTGCACCTCGGCCAGATTCTCTCGACCTTCCTGACTGGGCGCGGGTACGCCGTGCACGTCGTCACGGACGGACGCGCGGCACTCGCGGCCCTCCGCGCCGAGGCGTACGACGTCGCCCTGCTCGACATCGTGATGCCCGAGCTGGATGGGCTCGAGGTGCTGAAGCAGGTGCGTGCGGATGCGGATCCGCCCGAAGTCATCATCATCACCGGCAACGGCACCATCGAGACGGCCATCAGTGCGATGAAGCTCGGCGCGTACGACTACATGGCCAAGCCGTATCGCATGGCGGAGATCGACGTGCTCGTTCGTCGCGCGTGGGAGAAGCGGAAGCTCGCGCGCGAGAACGTGCTGCTCCAGTCGCAGCTCGAGCGTGCCGGCGGCGCGACGGAAATTGTCACGCAGTACGCGCCGCTGCAGGCGGTGCTCGACGTCGTCAGCAAGGTGGCACCCAGTGATTCGGCGGTGCTCATCATGGGTGAATCCGGCACGGGCAAGGAGCTCGTCGCGCAGATGCTGCATCGCCTGAGCGGCCGCACGGGACCCTTCGTCGACGTGAGCTGTGCCTCGCTGAGCGAGGGCATGCTCGAGAGCGAATTGTTCGGCCACGAGCGCGGCGCGTTTGCCGGTGCCGATGAGCGCCGGCTCGGACTGATGGAGCTCGCCGCCGGAGGAACGCTGTTCCTCGACGAGATCAGCGAGCTCTCACTCAAGCTGCAGAGCAAGCTCCTTCGTGCGCTCGACCAGCGCAGCTTCTACCGCGTGGGTGGGACGCAGAAGGTCGAGGTCGACGTCCGCATCCTCGCCGCATCCAACCGCGACCTTGCGCAGCGGTGCGCGGAAGGCTCGTTCCGCGACGACCTGCTCTATCGCATCAACACCATCGAGATCAAGCTGCCGCCGCTGCGCGAGCGGGCCGTCGACATCCCGCTCATCGCCCGCCAGTTCCTGCATCAGTATGGCAAGACACATCCGCCCACCCTCACGGTGGACGCGCTGGACGTGCTCACGCGCTATCCGTGGCCCGGCAACGTGCGCGAGCTGCGCAACGTCATCGAGCGCGTAGTCCTGCTCGCGCATGGCCCGCAGATTCGCGGCAGCGACCTGCCATTGCAGCTCGCCGGCCAGGGCTCGAGTACGTCGTCGTCGCCCGCCGTGTCACTCGCGGAGCTCGAGCGCCGGCACATCGAGTCGGTGCTCCACAACGTGAACTGGCACCAGGGACGCGCCGCGAGCGCGCTCGGCATCAGCTCGAAAACGCTCTATCGCAAGATTCGCGAATACGGATTCGCGCGGCCCGGCGGCATCGACTAGTGTCGTCATGGGCGCAGCGAACGGCCTGCTTTTCACACCATCCATCAGACATGCGAATCCTTGTCATAGAAGACGATCCCACCGTGGGCCAGTACGTGAAGCGCGGCCTCGAGGAGCATCGTTGGGCCGTCGATCTCGCGACCGACGGCGAGGAAGGGGAGCGCCGCGCCAGCTCCGAGGCGTACGACCTCATCGTGCTCGACATGCGGCTTCCGGGAAAGAATGGCATGGACGTGTTGCAGTCGCTGCGTGCGCGCGGATTCGAGCGTCCCGTACTGGTGCTCACCGCGCAGGACGCCGTGGACGCGAAGGTCAGCACGCTCCGCGCGGGCGCCGACGACTACGTCACAAAGCCCTTCGCCTTCGAGGAGCTGCTCGCGCGCGTGGAGGCACTCGCGCGCCGGCCGCGCGCGATCGCCAAGCCGATGCTCAACGTCGGTGATCTCGAGATCGACCAGGTCACTCGCGAAGTGCGGCGCGCCGGGGAACTGATCGAGCTCACCCCCAAGGAATACACCGTGCTCGAGTATCTCGCGCGGCACGCAGGGCGCGTGATGAGCCGTACGCTGATCACCGAATATGCGTGGGGCTATCACTTCGATCCGGGAACGAACATCGTGGACGTGGTGATCAACCATCTCCGCAAGAAGGTCGATGCGAAGCATGCGCGAAAGCTGATCAGCACCGTGCGTGGCGTGGGTTACGTGC
This sequence comes from Gemmatimonadota bacterium, assembly GCA_028287285.1. Taxonomy (GTDB): domain Bacteria; phylum Gemmatimonadota; class Gemmatimonadetes; order Gemmatimonadales; family Gemmatimonadaceae; genus AG11. The sequence continues at coordinate 215 of JAQBPY010000109.1, read as the reverse complement.
TGAAGGAGTAGGGCAGGGCGTCGTGGCCACCCTCCGCTCCCGGCTGACTGTCGCCTACGGCATTGCGCTCGTCGGAAACGTCATCGTGTTCTCCGCGGCGCTGGCGCTCGTGCACAACACGCGCGACATGCAGATGGCGCAGCTCGGCCAGGTTGCGTCGCTCGAGGCGGGCCGCATCAACAACGCCCTGCTCGAGGCATCGCGAAAGGAAAAGC
>JAQBPY010000093.1 GCA_028287285.1 Gemmatimonadota bacterium | reverse complement strand
CGACGCCTTGCGTTTCGGCGCGGTCGAATCGGCAGGCGGTGTGTCGGCGGGCGCGGCCGCGTCCGCAATATTTTCCGCGGCCAACCGCTCCCTGAGAGCCGCAATGCGCGCAGGAGAATCTGACTGTCCCTGGTGCAGCGTCTTCCCTGCGGGCACGTGCGGGAAGTCGCCCTTGGTCACGATCTCGCGATAGCGGGCGAGCTCCTTCTGCAGGGCCGCGTACTCGGCGTCCGGCGGCCGCATTTCGGCGATGCCTCGGGCGAGCGTATCCCCGAGTGAATGGACCAATGCGCTGTCGACGTCGTCGTCATTCGGGTTGATGTGCCATGCCTGACCAACCTCCTTCGGACTGATCTGTCCGACGAGCAGGTCCTGGCCGAGGGCCGCGTACGTCGACGACAGCAGGACGTCCGCATTCGCGAGCTGCTCGGCGGTCGGCTTCGCGCTCTTGACCGCGCCGAGTGCATTGGCAAGCTCCACGACCGGAAACGCATCGGTGCGAAGGGCGTCATCACTCACGCTCAGGACGGCGTCCGTGAGGTCCTTCGCGCGGTCCTTTGCGACGCCGTCGCTCGTGAGCCACAGCGGAGTCTGGCCGAGGCTCTTGTAAAGGGCCTGCGTGTGATGCCAGGCGTCCTTACTCACGCCGGTAGGCGCCGCGCCGCCGAGCCGCTGGGCGAGCGCGGCTTTCAAGTCGGCGATGGGAACGCCCTGGACGTCAGTTAGCGTTGCGGGGGACCAGACGGCGGCGTGATGGAAGCGCCTGCCGCCTGCAACACGCTTGGCCGCCGCTGCCTGCTTCGAGCAGGCAACAGCGACGGAACAAGCAACGAAAAGAAGGGCGGTGCGGCGCGCCAGCGCCGTCGTCGCACGTGATAGCATGAGTATCCGGGTGATGGAGTCTCTCGATAGAACCAATCGCGCTGCTCTTATTGGCGAGAGTCGGGCCAAATCAATGCCGAGCACGCTTCGACACTGGCCGCACGCCGGATTATGATCCACTTTAGCGTTTCTCCTTCCTGCAAAGCTCAAAGTGACTTCACCTTCCCGCGTCCGGTGGCCATGGGCCCGCTGGTCGCTGGCGCGTCAGCTGCCGCTGATCACCGCCGCCATCGTCGTCCTCGTCATGGGCCTGTCGCTCACGGTGACGTACCAGGCGTTGGTCCAGGCGCGCTCCGACACGCTCCGCTCGCGCATTCAGGGCCTGCTCGGCGTCCTGATACAGGCGGGGGAAAATGGCGTCAAGACGCGAGTGACGGTGCTGCACCAGTTCGGGAAGGACACGACGCTCGTGCGCGCCGTGACCGCGCCGGCGGGAGGCGCTCAGCCGGCGAAGGATGACTCGGCCGCTGCCGTCGTGTTGCAGAAGATCGCGGTGCCCACGGATTCGGGGCTTCCGGTCGAGCTCTGGACTGTCGACGGACGCAGGGTGGCGCACGTTGGGGTGGACGTGCGGGGCGATTCGATTGCCGCGTTGCCGCCGGAGTTGAGATCTCGCCGAGGCACGCATGTGAGTGAGGTGCCGCAAGCGGGAGCGGTGGATACGGGAGTACAGATCGGCGCGCTGTATCCGTCGGACAATCATGTCTTCTTCTGGACGGTTGCGCCGGTGCTTCGCGAAGGGAAACGCGTGGGCGCGATCGTCCAGCAGCGCCGGATCGTGTCCAATCCGCAGGTCAAGCAGATGATCCGCGATCTGTCGGGAGAGGAGTTCACGGTCTACCTGCGCAATACGACGGACAACTTCTGGTCGTCTGTCGACGGACATCCCGTGTCGCCGCCGGTGCGCCGTGACACGACGGAGTATGGCTTCCTCGCCAAGCACCTGACGGGTGAGCCGCAGCTCGGAGTCGAGCGCCGCGTGCGCGGCTCACCGTACATCTATGTCCTCGAGGCACCGAGGAGCGCGATCGTCGCGGCGCCACGCCAGACACTCCGACGCCTGGCGCTGGTGAGCGTGTTACTGCTCATTGGCGGAGTGGCGATTTCATGGGCGCTCGCACGCCAGATCACGCGGCCGCTCGTGGAGCTCGCCACTGCGACCGAAGAGATGGCGCAGGGACTGTACGGCCGTCGCGTAACGACGGACCACTCTGCCTCGGATGAAGTCCAGCGTCTCGGCGCGAGCTTCAATCGCATGGCGACGGAGGTGCAGGCGTCGCAGCACGAGCTGGCGTCGCAGGTGGAAGAGGCGCTGAGCACGTCGGAACAACTCGAGCATACGAACGAGCAGCTGCAGCATGCGTCGTCGTCAGCGGCCGAGGCGCGCGATGCGGCACTCGATGCGAATCGGGCGAAGAGTGATTTCCTCGCGGTGATGAGCCACGAGCTCCGGACACCATTGAACGCGATTGGCGGATACACCGAGATCCTGCAACTCGGCATCTATGGGGAGCTCAATCAGCAGCAGCGCGACGCACTTCAGCGCGTCGAGCGCAGTCAGCAGACGCTGCTGTCGCTGATCAACGACGTGCTGAATTTCGCGAAGCTGGAATCGGGCGAGGTTCGCTATGCGATCTCGGACGTCCAGCTCGGCACAACGCTCGATACGATCGACGACTTCATCGCGCCGCAGCTTCGCGATCGTCGCTTGACCTATTCAGTGCAGCCCTGCGAAGCCGGCGTGACGGTGCGGGCGGACGGGGAGAAGCTCCAGCAGATCCTCATCAACCTGCTGTCGAACGCGGTGAAGTACACGCCCGAGGGAGGCAGCATCGACGTTCGCTGCGAGGTGGTGGGCGATACTGTG
>JAQBPY010000084.1 GCA_028287285.1 Gemmatimonadota bacterium | reverse complement strand
CGTCCCAGATTGCGAACGCGAACATGCCGCGTAACGCATGCACCAGATCCTTTCCGTGCTCCTCGTACAGATGCACGAGCACTTCGGTATCCGAACGCGAGCGCAGAACGTGCCGGCTTTCGAGCTGGCTGCGTATGGTGCGATGGTAGTAGATCTCGCCGTTGAAGACGACGTGCACCGTGCCGTCCTCGTTGGAGATCGGCTGCGACCCTCCGGCCACGTCGATGATGCTGAGCCGGCGCATGCCCAGCGCCACGCCGTCACCAACGAAATGCCCTTCTTCGTCGGGGCCGCGGTGGCGGATCGCCGCGCACATCGCGACCAGGTCCGCCTCGGACGCATCCGCCGATCGACGCCAGCCGGCGTACCCCGCAATGCCGCACATTACACTGGAGCGCCAGAAGGTGCCGGCGCAGGTGCAGGTGCTGGTGCTGGTGCTGGCGCTCGTACAAACATTCCCCGCTGCAACCGGCGGGGGCCTCCGCCTCGTGCTTTTTCCGCATCTTCCGCAAGAAGTCTCGCGCCGACGGTGACGAGCGCCAGGTGCATGTAGAGAGGAACCAGCTTTCCGTACGACCCCCATATGCCGGCAACGAGGAAACCGTACATGCCAAGCTCGAGGTAGAACACCTGCATCGCCTGCGGGCCGCCTTTGCTGCCAAGGTTCTTGCGTGCGCGGTAGCCCGACCTGAGCGTCACGAAAACGAGCGCGACGAAAATTCCGATCCCCACCAATCCAATCTCGGCAAAGAGATTGAGGTACGTCGAATGGGTATCTCGTTTTCCCATCGCGGTTGGGTTGAAGTTCGGCCGCTGCGCGTAGATGTAGTGCGCACTGCCATACGCGCCAAGTCCCACGCCGATCAGCAGGTTTTCGGCGATCATCGTGCGGGCCACTTTCCAGATCTCCAGGCGCTGGAGCGTTGATCCGCCAGCCTCGTCATTGCTCGCGATGTTCTCGGTGTCCATGGCGTCCTGCACCGTCGCAAAGCGACTCCACGTCGACTTCGGAGCAACGATGGCCACCAGTACCGTCATCATCGCGATCATCGCCATCGCCTTGGGATTCTTCAGCACCTTCCGGCCGCCAATGAGCAGGATGGCGATGAGCGCGATGAAGGCACCGCGCGACTGCGTCAGAATCACGATGAGCGGCAGCAGAATCAACGCAGACCAGGTGATCAGGCGTACCCACCGCGCTTTTTCAACCTCGAATATGCCAAGCGCAATGGAGAGCATCAGGATCGTGAGGCCCGCAAGATCATTGGGGTTTGCATACGTGCCGCCCCAGATAGCTCTGCCCTCGATGGTGTTGCCGCCTGTTGCCCATCCAAGGAATGCACCGCGCGCCGGATAGAACATGAAGCCGATGAGGAACATCATCAGGAATGCACGCAGCCGTGCGCGCGTGGTGAGGACATTCACGGCCACCATGATCACCGCGCACACCTTGGCGAACTCGGTGATCGTGTCGAACACCACGTCGGGGTAGTCCGTGGTCGTCCATCCCAGAAACGACCAGGCCACGAGCACGCAGGCGAGAAACGCAACTGGAGGAAAACGCAAACCACGCTTTTCGAGCGGCAGCGCCACGAGGGCAAGACCCATCGCCTCCGTGCCCACGGGAATGCGATACGTCGTGATGGCAAAGACGTATGCGAGAAACGCCGCGTACGCGATGCTCCACTCGACGCCCTTGAACGGATTGGTCTTCTCGGCCGCGAAGAGCGGCGCGGGCCCCTTGACCGGTGAGACAGCCGGCTTGGCCTTGAGCGGAGCGGCTCGACGGCGATACGGACGCGCGGCAGCCGTCATGCCCGGCGCTCCGCTAGCAGTTGCTCGTACATGTGCTCGAGAGAGGCAACTGCTTCCGCGGCGCGATAGCGCTCGGAGGCGCGGATGCGGCCGGCGCGGCCCATCGACACGCGCTCGTCATCGTCTTTTACGAGAGTCAGCAACGCGTCCGCGAGTTCCACCGGCCGCTGTGACGGAACAAGCAACCCATTCAAACCATGGGTCACCGCATCGACGTTTCCGCCTACTTCCGTCGCCACGATGGGTACTTCTGCAGCCATGGCTTCCACGAGACTGTTGGGAAATCCTTCACTCAACGAACACAACACCGAAATATCGAATGCCCGGTGGTGATTCTCTCCGCTGCGCAGCTCACCAGCGAAGGTAACCGAATCAGACACGCGAAGCTCGGTGGCCAGCGCCTCGAGCGACTGGCGGCAGTCGCCGTCGCCAACCAGGACAAGGTGGACGTTGGGAACGGCCGCCGACACCCGCCCGAACGCGCGAACCAGCGTCCCGTGATCCTTGACTGATACCAACCGCGCCACGCAACCAATCACCACTCGTCCAGCCGGAATACCCCACGCCTGTCTGATCTCCCTCCGACGCTCGTCCGACAGCCGCTCGAATGCACGGTCATCGACGAAGTTCGAGATGACCCGAATGCGAGCCGCTGGAATTCCTTCGGCTTCCGTGACCGAGCGCGCGACCTGCGGGCTATTCGCCAAAACGACGTCCGCCAGCCGGAACGCGGCCAGATTTCCGTACTGCAGCTTCTTGCTTGGCAGTGAGAACCACCAGCGGCGGCTCGCGATCACCACCCTCGTCCGCGCCAGCTGCGTCCACGGTGTCATGAAGATGTTGCTGTACATGTCGTGGGCGTGCACGATCTGGATTTGCTGTTCACGCAGATACCGCGCAAAGCGATACCCGTTGGTGAGCATGCTCGTTCCGTAAAGGCTCTCCAGGGGAAACGTTTCCACGGGTATGCCCATGGCGCGATAGCGCTCGGACAACGGCCCTTCGCCGCTCATGCACGCGACCCGCAAGTCGAAGCGTGAACGGTCCAGCAACGCCGCAGTGCGCACCGCGTTCAGCTCGGTGCCGCCCAGCCGCATGTTGTCCAGCACGAACACAACGGGGACGCGTGCGACGAGCTCACTCGTCATGCGTCCCCCGACAGCCTTCGACGTCACGTTCATGCAGTACGGAGAAAGAACCACTCGGCACACGGCCGAGTTGGGGCGCAGGACGTTACTTGCTCCCGCGCCTGAAAACCATCACGGGAAGCGTCATGGACATGATGCGGAGGTCGTGTACCAGACTCTGGCGCTTCATGTAGTCCAGGTCGAACTGTACCTTGCGACGCACGTCGTCGATGGATGCATCGTACGCGAGGTTGATCTGCGCCCAGCCGGTAAGGCCAGGCTTGACGCGCTGGCGCATTGGGTAGCCCGGCATCTTCCGCCGCAGGTCCGCAAAGATCGTGGGACGCTCCGGCCGCGGACCAACGATGTTCATGTCGCCCCGCAAGACGTTCAACAGCTGGGGCAGCTCGTCGAGACGGGTGCGGCGCATGAAGTTGCCAACCGGAGTCACACGCGGATCATTCGTGGACGCCCACACAGCTCGTCCGTCAGACTCGGCATCGACGCGCATCGTGCGGAACTTGAACATCATGAACGGCTTGCCGCCATGGTCGTAGCCGCGACGGTCGTACGCAGTCTTTTTCCGGAAGCGCCGGTCCACACCCACTCGCACCTGTGAATAGAAGATCGGCCCGCGCGACGTGACCTTCACTGCCAACGCCACCAGCACGAACAGCGGTGCCAGCACGATGAGCACCAGCGCTGCGATGATGATGTTTGCCGCCCGGCTCACTGCCTCCGAGCGCTCGCGAGGAATGATGTCCTCGAAAGCCGCCGGCGCCGAGATATCCCGCGAGGGAGGAACAACGATAATCGCCGGCTCGGGGCGAATTTCGATGACGCCAGACATTTCAGGTCGCCCCAGACGGTTGACCCGTCTGCGCGATGTCCCGGAAAGCTCCAGTGTTGCCGAAACCGCACCCTGCATGACGAATAGTCCTCCGTCGAACTGTGTCTCGTCCCGAGCCCCATGATTCCCGTGTATGGTGCATTGCAGTCTGCGTGCTAACGGAAGCGGGAATTGTGACTCTACCTAACGCAATATGTTCCAACGACTTGAGACGCACGGATGAGTGCGGTGTATTGATCAGCTCGCCAGTCCTTGTTGCGAGCGCTCAACAATAACTTTGCGACCACGCCACATGTGGAAGTATCGGGCGGACCGTCACGACACATGAGGGCGCCAGTAGGTCCTACGAAATACGCGCTACCTGCTGGCCCGGCTCGAGCTCTTCTGTGCCGTAACCCGACGTGTAGCCGTAGTACTCGTATTCGCCACTCGTGGGCGCCGCATTGAGCACCGTGCCCACCACGTTGATGGGCAACCGGTCCACCAGCAGCAGCTTGGCGGCCGCCATCCTGCGCTCGGTCTGCCCAATACGAAGCACCACGAGCAGATGGCCCGCCGCCGATGCAATGGCGTAGGCGTCGATTCCTGCGGCCAGGGGCGGCGTATCGAAGATGACTACGTCGAACCGTGACTTGAGGTCGGTCACCAGCTTCGCCAGGATGGGCGACGTCAGGAGTTCCGGGCTCCGGCGGCGCGGAGCACCCGTTGGAATGATGGTGAGATTCTCCTGCCCTGTTGGGTGCAGGATCGCACTCTGGCTCGCCTCACCGGCGAGAAAATCGGTAAGTCCTGCCGACCGGGTCATGCCGAACAGGTCATGAAGCGCACCGCGCCGAGTGTCCGCGTCAACGAGGAGCGTCTTGAAGCCTGCGTCGGCAAACGACATCGCCAGGTTGGAGGCGATGAACGACTTTCCGTCGCCCGGTGACGGACTCGAGACGGCCAGCACGACCTGGCCTCGAGACGAGTTCATCACGTTCATTCGTAAAGTTCGGAACGACTCCACGAGTTGTGAGATCTGCTCCGGACGCTGCTGGTCTACGCCGCCCTTGGGCAGCTGGGGCACGGTACCGCTGATGGAAAGACCAAGGTCCTTGGTGGCCTGTTCGGGATAGCGAATACGCTTGTCGAGCCCGTCCAGAAGAATCGCGAGACCAATGGCCGCCGCGAGGCCCGCCACCACGGCCACCGTCATGATGCGCGGTGCCGTATTGGCCGTGGGCAGCAGCGGTGCCACGGCGGAATCGAGGATGTTCACGTCCGGTGATGCACTTTCCTCACCCAGCTTTGCCTCTGCAAATCGCGTCTTGAGCGTGGTATACAGGCCCTCGGCCACCATGACCTGGCGGCGAAGGCGCATCTCCTCGATCGTGCGCGCCGGAATGGACTGGAGATCAGTGCCCTGACCCGAGATGCGGCTCTCGATGTCGCGCTCCTTTTCGCGCAGCTGCAGAAGCAGCTGGTTTGCCTGTGAGGGAATCGTCTTCGTCTTCACCGTGTTCACCGCCGCGATGAGCTCCTTCACGTCGGGGAAATTGTCGGTGAACTGCTGCCGCTTGGCAGCGAGGTCCGCCTGCTCCTTGTACATGATGTCGAACGACGACTGAATTTCGCGGAATGCCGGGCTGCCCACGACACTGGGAATCAGGAGCATCGCTTCCAGCTGCCCTGTACCCGCCGCCGCCGCCGCGAGCGCGCGCTCGAGCGCCTCACGATCGTGCTTGAGGTTCTCGTACTCGAACTTCCGGTCGAAGAAGCTCCGAAGCGCCGGGTCACTCGTCATCTGGAGACCGGGCGCCACCGCCGTACCGCCCTCGGTGGGCAGCACGATCGTGTGCACCTTGAACGTCTCGAGCGCCGATTCTGCATCGTGCAGCGACGTCTCGGCGAACTGCAGCTGGCCCTCCAGGATCTTGGAGAACTCCACCATGTTCTTGCGCTTCAGGTCGCCGGCAACGGTCACGTATTCCGTGACCCAGGTGTTCAGCGTGCGCGCCGCAAGGTGTGCATCCTGATCCGTCAGCTTGAGCCACAGGAAATTGCTGCCCAGCTGAAGCTTGGGGCTCAGGCGCTTCATCAGTTCAACCGACGTCTCGCGCGGCGTCGCGATGGTGAACTTCATCTCGTGGCCGGCGAGCTTGGCGAGGCGCGACGCCGACGGCTTCCACCGAATGCCCATTGGACGGCCGATGGAATCACCCACCGCAC
>JAQBPY010000063.1 GCA_028287285.1 Gemmatimonadota bacterium | reverse complement strand
TGCCGGCCCAGGCCAACCCGGCAAACGTGTGCTGGTCGCTCATCGGTCCTCATGCGGTGGAGTGCCGCGCAGCAATACCGCATCGTTTAGACTCCGATGCAAGTCCCTTTTTTCAGAGTGTCCCTAGTGGACCGCTCCTGAATCAAGGATCTGCCTTACGTCGCATGCCGGGTCACATGGTGAGGAATGAAATGCTGCGTATGATCCCAGGCCAGCGTCGCATTCTCCCTCTGCGCCTTCCGGAACTGCCGCATCGCACGCACCGTTGCGAAAAGATTGATCACCGTCGCCCATGGATGCCTCGGGATCGACATCAGCCCCTGGCGCCAACCATACACCCGCGTCGTCGAGATGACCTGCTGCACCATCCGGTGCGCCATCATCGTCAGGCCCGCCACGAGGCCCCAGCCCATCAGGGCTCCGCCCGGCACCGGACCATCCCACTCCGGATAGAGGAACCAGCGCACCAGCGAATACAGCACCACGTATACCACGAAGACGTAGCCCGATGTCACGAGCCCATACGACCACGGACCCTTCCGGTCATGGAACAACATCCATTTGATGCGCCAGCCACCAACCCAGCCAAAGTGCGCACGGGCCTGAAAGACGATGCCAAGGATCCATCGCGTGCGTTGCCGAACCGCCGTGCCGAACGTGTGCGGAAAGTTCGCGCGCGTCGCGATCACGTCCTTCGTCACCGTGCCGTCCGGATGATTCGTGATCAGGAGCTGCCGTACGAACACCGCCAGCATCCCTTCCATCGCGACGCGCAGTCCGATCTCGTAGTCCTCCGTCAGCGACTGCACACCGAAAGGCTTGTCTCCTTCGGCGATGCGGTCCAGCGCCTCGCGGCGGATGGCCGTCGCGACTCCCGCGGATGGAATGAACGTCTCCGCCCACTCGCGCGCATACAGATTCTTCGTATGCTGTTCGGCAAACTCGTCCATGTACGCGCCCGCCGTGAACTCCCAGAACTTGGCCACGAACGGATATATCGGCGTCTGGATCATCTCGATCGCGCGGCGTGACGCGAAGATCCTGCTGTACAACTTGAGCTCCAGCGGATGCATCACGTCTTCAGGATCGTGCATCACGATGAAGGCGTACCGCTCGCCACTCGCCTCTTCCCGCTCCCGCAGCTTATCGATCACCGCATTCAGGCAGTCCGCCTTGTTCGTGGGCCCGGGCAGCGGAGTGATAGCCTTGATCACGTTCGGAAATTCTCCGGCGACCAGGTCCACGGCGGCCTGCGTCCGGTCGTCGTTCGGATACGTTCCGATGATGAAGTCGTAGTTCGTGTAATCGATGCGCTGCGCGTTGAACCGCACCATCTGGGCGATCACGTCGTACTCGTGCCACGTTGCCGTGATGATCGCCGCCTTCTGCTCCACTACCAGGTCCAGCTGCGCCCGCGTCAACTCCCGCCCGCGATCGAAGCGGTCGCCGAGCCGGCGCCGCCAATATACCAGGTCGATGAGAAGATCGTCGAAGCCGCTGACCGCAAACCCGATCAGCAGCCCGACGAGCAGGAACGTGAGGATGTACACGGCGTGGGCGGGACGAGAGATTGAATGGTGCTCGTGACTGAGATTGCCCTTGCGCTTGCGATGATGCAAGCACCGAATGCGGACCGGCCGGCGTCCACGGCTGTTCGGTCGTCGGTGCGCATTCGCCCCTTCTCCAGTGTGGCGCGGCCAGCGGATCTGCTGCTTCGTGGCGCACGGGTCAACCGCGATATCGTGTTGTCCATCCCACGTTCGGCCCGTGGAAAGCCCGGTTTACTCGACGTTGGCCTCCTGTTCAATGGCGAGATGCATTCGGGGGCCAACGTACAATTCTTCGTGAATCGCACGCGTCGCGCACTCGTCGAGCGACACAATGCAAGCCCGGATGGGCGGGCACGGATCGCGATTCCCCTGCGCATCGCGGACCTCTCCACGGGCACCGTTACGCTCGGTATCGAGAGCCGGCTGCCCGCACTCGGCGATCAGTGCGATGATGCAAAGCGGTCATCGGTCCTGGTGAAGATCGATCCCGCATCCACACTCATGCTCGGTCTCGATAGCCGTGCTGCCGGCGCAACACGATACGACATCGATGGTCTCGCGGAGCAGCTTACCGTTTCCGTTGCAGACCGTGCGATGACTGCCACGGAGCTCGATACGACCCTGGTGGCCTCGGCACTGCTGACGCAGCAAGGGCACACGGTGCATTTCATTCGCGGCGGTGGAAGCCACACGCTCATTGCCTCGGTGCAGGCGGATGTCCTGCCCGGAGACGTCCTTCGCGCAGCCGACATCGACGTGCATCCGCGCGCCATCAATCCCTCGCTGCCGGAACTCGGCGTCGTCGACCTGGGAAGGCGCTTCACCCGCACAACGACGTGGCACATCCCGCTCGACATGCGCGTGCTTCCCGCCGGTCGCGTTCCGGACCGCATCGTGCTCAAGATGGTGGCTGCCCCCGACCAACTCGACGATCTGCTCGACGTCCGCATCTATCTCAACGACTTCCTCCTGCGCCCCGCCGACGTGCGTTCCGATGGCACGCGGCGGACGATCCGCGTCACCCTTCCCATGGACGAGCTCAATATCTACAACGATGTCCGGATCGTGGCGGAGCGCGCACATTTGGCGATCGGCCTCTGCACCGCGGAGCCCGTTGCGTTCCCCGCACAGATACAGGACGACAGCTACCTGGTCACGGCCGGCGCGCCATCCAGGCCTCGGCAGTTTGCCACGTTTATCGGAAAGCTGCCGGGGGAGTTCGACCTCTTTCTTCCCGCCAGCACCGCCATGCACGGCGAGACGATTCTTCCCCTGCTGCTCTCCGCGGAGCGCTCGCTCTGGGGGCCGCGCCGCCATGCCCGCATTCGTTACTATGCGGCGGGCGAGTCCGTGTCACCGGACCGTCCCTCGGTCGTCGTACGAGCAGCCGCTGGCAGCGAGACCGTGGTGCAGCTCGTGCGCATGCGCGGTCAGCCGGTGGTGACGATCACTCCGGCGCTGCACGAAGCCGTCCTGACAGATGTCCCCGATGCGTACGTCAATACAGATTCCATTGCATTCGATGTGACGGGACTTGGGCGCGGTGCGCGCATTGTGGCCTTGCGGGACAACACGGGAACTGTGGATGCCATTCGCTTTGCTCTCGAATACCGGATCTGGGTCGTGCTCGCGACGCTGCTGACATTGTCCGGAATCTTCGCGCTCTATGCACGCGTGCGACGCCCGTCGATCCCGGTACGCCGATGATCGCGCGAGGCCTCGCTGCATCCCTCTGCGCTGCGGTCCTTGCTTGCTCGCCGGCCGTCGCGCACTCGCAGTCCGTTCCGCCCGTTGTCGACTCGACACGGCCCTTTCGTGAACTCACACTCGCGCACATCGGCTATCCGGACGGTGTTCCGCTCGAGGGAGCGACGGCCGCGGGGTCCGTGAGCTTTCCGCTGCCAAACGGCGTTCGTCTCGTGCGTGGTCTGCTCGAGCTGTCGCTCAACATCACCAGAGTGGTGGGTCCGGGCTCCAACATCCAGGTCTTCCTGAACGGCACGCGCCGCCTTTCCATTCAACGGTCCGTGGACACGGCGACGAATGTACATGTCGTCGTCCCGCTGCTGGCCGGCGATCTCGCGCGGGCCACCGCGGAGCTTCAGGTGCGGTCGTATCTCGCCGTTGGACGCGACCGGTGTATGGACGAGCGGTTAGGCAGTGCATACGCCGCCATCATGCCCGAATCGAATCTCCAGTACGAGTTCGATCCGGTCACGGTTCGTACGCCGCAGGCCCTGTGGTCACTGCTGCGCGACACCGTTCGCGTCGCGCTTCCGTCGCGCGCGCTCACGGGTGAGGAATTTCGTCTCGCGTATGAGCTCGGACTCGAGCTTCGCGCGGATTCCCGCGCCGAGCGTTTCGTGAAGGCGCCGGAGCGCGGTGATCTTTCGCTCGACTCCATTGCGCTCATTCGCGATCTGCTTGCGTGGCGAAAGCTCGTCTCTCGCCGGGGACGCGTGATGCCCGAGAACCCCACTTTCGCCCAACTCGGACTCGGCGACCTCTCTCGGCTCTATGGCTATCGTGCCGCGTGGCGCCTGCCGGTGGACTTACGCATTCTGCCGAGTGATCGCGTGCCGAGCGGACTGGATCTGGACGTAGCGTCTGCGGCCACCTCTTCACTGCGCGGCGTTCAATACTTCGTTCACATGAATGGAACGCTGTTGCGTACCTTCGTGGGCACGGACGATGGGCGCTCGCAGCGGCTGCACGTCGACCTTCCCCTGTATCTGCTGACGACGTACAACGAAGTGCGCGTCGAAGTGCAGCGGCACCGCGATCAGGCGGACTACTGTCAGGAAGCAGAAGTGCTCTATCCCGCGCAGATCCTGCCGTCGAGTATCCTCGGCACGACCAGGGCGACGAATGAGCCGCGGTTGTTCACGGGCACCGCGCTCCGCCTCGCCGAGAATTTTCCACTCTACCTTCCGCGCGCCGCGCTCACCTCCGGCGAGGCATATCTCTCCGCGCTCGTGTCCCTGTCGCGCGGAACGTGGGGCAATCGCTCTCCGCGTTTCGAGCTCTATGATCGCGAAGACGCCGTACTGCCGAAGGAGGCATTTGTCGCGATCGGATCGCCACGCGCGTTCAGGCTGGATGGTCCGGCAGCAGGCGACGCGACGAAGATGTCCCTGCGTGGCGACGCCATCGGCGACGTGGAACTCGGCGCGCGTGATTCGTTGACATCCGTGGTGCAAGTAGGTCGCATCAACAAGCAGACGGGCGTCGTACTGTCTCTGTCCGCGGGGCCCGGCAGCATTCCGCAGGGGCCGGAGAGCTACGGCAACGCCGACGTCGTAATTGCATCGCCGGAGCGTGCGGTGTTGCGCGTTAATACGAGGAGTCTGCCCGCCGAGGTGCTATATGGTGGCTATGACTGGCTGCATCGGTGGGCGTGGACGCCGCAGGAGATTGTGGGAATCGCAATTTTCATGGCACTGCTGGCGACGTTGATTTATCTCATCTGGCTCCGTGACTGGCGTGCTCAGCGGCGGTTGCGGAAAACCCCGTAGGGCAGCCAACCTGTTGTGGTGCAACGAATTGCGTTGCGCGCGTGCACCATATCTCGTGTTTTGCCCCACCTGTGTTTACACCCAGATTTATGTTATGTTTAATGGTGGCAACAAGTTAGCCTGCCGCTCCGTTCGGTTCTGGTGCTGGCCGGCGACTTGCTCCGTTGGTCCTTCCTCATGCCGTACAGCATAGGCGCGACGATGCGCTCACTTCGAGTTCTCGCGGTTGCGGCGCTCCTACCTGCCGTGCTTTCCGCGCAGTCCAGTACCGTGGCCAGTGGCGGGTTCCTGAACCCGGTTCCTGTCGCGTCGTACAACATGCTGAACGGCGGCACAGGCTATTACCGGTATCACGACTTCATTTATCCGGGCGCGAATGCAGACGCGGATTTTGCGCCGCTTGCCGGTGGGCTCGGGTTGCTCACGGACGGCATCTCTGCGACGCAGAGTTGGGATTTCAACTCTCCCAATCTCCCGTTCGATGTTCATGGGATTTTCGTCGGATGGTACCTCAATCCGACGATCACGTTCTTCTTCGAGAACGCCATCGCGTTCAGTCACATGCGCGTGAACTTCGACATTGCGTATACCGGGTTGGTGGGTCCGCCCGGTGCGACGACGATTGACGGCCTTGAATACTCGACAACAATTCCGGTCGGAACGACACCGTTTTGGGCGGACTTTGATTTGACGTCGTTGGGCAGCGGTAATTCCGTGACGATTGATTTTACGCGGAGTGAAGGTGCGGCGTGGTTAATGATCAGCGAAGTGGAGTTCGGCAACGACGGGGATTCTGGCAATACTTCGGTGCCCGAACCTGCGAGTGTGGCGCTCCTTGCGACGGGACTGCTAGCGATCTTCGGAGCCGCGAGAATTCGTCAGCGCGGCTAGTGCGAACGTATGTGTGGTGCGCGCACTTCCTGATACAGCTCGCGCCTGCCGTCGGTAAGTGAAACCACTCAACTCGTCGTCCGAAAGTGCGCGGCGCGCAACGCGTGTATTGCTCCTAATTCGCGTTGCCGCGTTTTGCTTACTTTGGCTTCCAGAAGATACGCGCGCCCAGGATCCTCTACTGATCCCACGGTATGTCGACATCGGACTCGAACAGCGTCGCTCGGGTAACCTTGACTCGGCGGTAAAGGTCCTGCGGCTAGCCACGTCTGCCGATTCCACTTACGGACGAGCGTGGTTTGAATTGGGGTATGCACTCCACGACCTTGGTCGTAATGCAGAGGCGGTGGCCGCGTTCGAAAGCGGATTGAGGCACGAGCCCGGCAATATCTTCAGTCTTCGGCAGATTGGATATTGGTACGGCGTACTCGATCGGCCGCGGGAGAGCATCGCGGCCTTTGAGTCAGCGCGCGCTCTTGGTTCGGCTGAACCGCGCGACGAACTGGAGATCGGCTTCGCAAAGCGAAAAATTGGCGACCGACTAGGAGCACTCAGCGCGTTTGCCACGGCAAGTGCGGCCAAAGACCCCGCTATTTCCGAAAGTGCGCGTGAGGCGACCGGCACTTTGAATGCGCATTTGGCACCAAACGCTGCCACTTCAGCGGCGCCAATTCCTCCGCCGGCGGCCATTGGTCAATCAGGCGGTTGGATCAGGCCATTATTCATGGACATGTACGCCGCGCCGTTGTATCAAACACGATTTAACAATGCGATCGCCCAAGTCGTTGTTCGGGGCGGTGCAGTTGTCGAAGATCATACACGACTGTCTCCGTACATTTCCTTGCGCATGACGCGTGATGCGCGGTCCCATGGGGGGGAGCAGCCGGTGATCTTTTCAGATAACATTGCAGTTCCAGCTATTGGAATCCGCCAGCAACCACTGAGATCCATTTCGTCGCTCGAGTCACTCTACTTCTACATAGAAGATGGTGCTGCAATCGAGCTGGTTAACAGCGGACAGCCGCAACTTGTCAAAAACGACCTTCGTGCCGGCGGCTTCTACATTGGACAGTGGCGCGTGGGCTCGCCCTCCGCGAACGACCGCACCCCGATGGTTGCCATCAGTGATGTGTATCTGGATGCCAGCTACTACAGTCGTTTTGAGAATACCGTGGGCTCGGCACAGCTGCGGGAGTCTCTCCGCGTTTACGAACAGGCGGGCCGTGGCCTAGACCTATACGCCAAGCTCTGGACGGTCGCGGACTCCCGGCGAGTGTATTACAACAATGCCGTGGAGGCAGCGCTGGGCATCTCGATCTATCCGGACTCGAAGCGACAGGTCGTAGTAATGTTGGAGAGGATGAAAGGCAGGTATATGATGACCCCCGATCCTACCGTCGCTCGTAACTACGACGACGCGCGTATTACCGTCATTCTTTCAGCGTATCGATGGGTCGCCGAAAGAACACACTGAGTCAACGAGGAATGTACCCTCGTCTGGCCTCTTACACGCTGCGCTTTTACGCCGCTATTGCAGCGATATGTGTATTCGTATCAGATGCACATGGTCAGATTGCAAATAGAGCGCCGGCCTCCGCACAGTCATATGCGGCACTTGATGGAGCATTTACTGCGCTAAAGAAGAAGGATTATGACTCTGCTATCGCGGGGTTTCTTCGCGTCCTTGAACGCATTCCGTCACGAAACGACGTCAGGAAGAATCTTGCTTATGCATATTTCAAAGTTGGCAAGAACGAACTGGCGCGGCGCGAATTTGCGGAGATTGTTCGGAGAGACACAACGGACGAATCTGCAGCACTAGAGCTTGCCTTTCTAGACTTTGAGTCGCGTGAATCAGGGCGAAAGGCAGATGCCTATCAGCTGTTCAAGCGACTTCGAGCCGCGCGCGATTCGGGCGTTAGGTCGCGATCAGCGGCAGCATTCGCCAGTGTTGATACCTCTCTATCCATAAGGATGGAGCGATGGATGCAGGCGATGCGCAAAGAACCAGACAACGACATTTTTTCTTGGGAATTCGCGCGGGCTGCCGAGGAGCGAGGGCTACAGCATCTTGCGGAAGAGTATTATCGGGGGTCGACATCAAATCCATATTCCGTTTTATGGCTCGATGTTGCGCGCCTCCTGCGCGCACAAGGTCGGCCACGAGACGCAGAGGAGATTGAACAGCGCGCCGCGAAAGGTGACAATCCCTTTCTTGCCGAGCAGGTGCGGGAAGAGGCCGCAATTCGCCGCGGGAACGCGCCTCGTCTGGAATTTCCTCCACTCGTCAAAGTGCGTGCTCCTGCGAGTGGTTATGCGATCCTTGGCAAGACGACAGGGTCCTCCTGGCCAGCCGTTTTGGGTGCAGGGGGCTTCACCTCCGCGGAGGAAAGCAGTGCACGGCTGATCGTTCTACCATCGGACGCAACCACGAAGCTGGTGGATCCCGTTGCAGAAGTAAGAAATGGGATGTTCTTAATACTCGAGGATTCCTCTGCTACTGCTGAAGCATTCGGATTCCGATTCTCAAAGGATTCCACTGATGCGCGCGTCGAACTGGACGTGCACTCAAAGGAGCAAACGATCCTTTGGAAGAGCCAACTCAGGCTTCCCGGTGTGGCACTGCCGGCACAGGCGATCGTATTCAGTCGTGAGCGTTGGACCGGCGCACCGCTACTCGCTGGCTTTCGCCTCGGCAAAGGCGGAGTACTTTGGGTAGCAACGAGCCCGGGGCCGAAGGGATTTGAGCGCTTCCCATATTTCCTTTTGGCTCTCGCGGATCTGGGTATGGCTCCAGCGGTGCGGGGGAAGGAGATCCAGGTACTATTGGATTGGTCATACCGTACTCGCGCAGACCCGGACTACCTGGCGAAACAATGGCGGAAGATGGGAGTCGGAACCGTCCATGTCAGTGCATGGTACTTCTTCGATCGAGATCCTGAGCGCGATCGCTACGTTCGATCACTCATTGATGCGGCTCACATTCAAGGGATCGTTGTATACGCATGGTTTGAATTCCCGCACGTGAGCGACAAGTTCTGGGCATCCCACCCCGAGTGGCGCGAGAAGAATGCGCTATTGCAAGATGCGGAAATCTTTTGGCGCAAGAACATCAACTTAGGAAATCCTGAAGCATTCAGGGCTGTCGCTGCCGGATTGACTGAGATGTTGATGCAGTTTGATTGGGATGGGGCAAACCTCTCGGAGCTGTACTTCGAAGGCCCTCTTGGGCTTAAGAATCTCGCGGAGTTCACTCCCCTAAATCAAGACGTGAGGCAGGAAGTGGCTGCGGAGTATGGATTTGACCCCGCCAATCTCTTTGACCTGGGTTCTCCACGGTACTACTCTCGAAATCCTACAGGATTGAAGCAGTATCAGGACTATCGTGTCGCGCTACAATTCCGACTCCACGTTAAGTTTCTTGATGTGCTCACCGAGGTAAGACGGCGCAAGGGAGGGTCGTTCGGTATTGCCGTCATTTATCTGGATGACATATTCGAGCCGACAATGCGCGAATTGATAGGTGCTGATGCAAGGAAGGTGCTCGCGCTGATACCCAAGTATGATTTCACGTTCGTGCTCGAAGACGCCGCGATTCTCTGGGGCCTTGGTCCGGACCGTTACGCGAGAATGGCTGATCAGTATGCGGCTATTACCGATCTCAAGAACAAGTTGTCGGTCGACGTGAATATTGTTGCACGTCCGGAGGTGGTATTCCCAACCAATCAGCAGACGGGCACGGAGTTCTTACAGCTTGTCAATGTTGCGGAGCGATCATTTCGAACGGTCATGCTATACGCGGAAAATTCTATCCTAGATGCAGATATTCCTCTCCTGTCGTCGGCGTCGGCATCCGCGGTGAGTGTCAAGATAGATGTCGCATCGCGCGTCATGCGACGCGCGCGGGTGCTGCGACTGCACCACGGTCTGGATTCAATTGCACAGCGTTCATCGGTGCCCAATTGCGCACCGGCCCACTCCATCGCTCTGGCGTGCGCGCCCGCGCGCGTCGGTAGACGGCGCGCCGCGCGAGGAGGAGCGCGGTATCACGGCCCGCGTGCCGATCCTCAGGCGTGACGAACCGAATGGCGCTGTGCAGGTGCTGCGTGTTGTACCAGTGCACGAAGCCCTCGACCCACGCCCGCGCCGCGAGGCGATCCGCAAAGGGGTGCGTCGGATAGGCCGGACAATACTTCAGCGTGCGGAAGAGCGATTCGGAGTACGCGTTGTCGTTGCTCACGCTGGGCCGACTGTACGACGCGAGGACGCCAAGGCGCTCGAGCGTCGCGACCATCGTCGCGCCTTTCATCGGGCCGCCGTTATCGGCATGCAGCACGATGCCTCGTGGATCGGCGTGCTGCGCGAGACACGTCGCGCGGAAGAGGGCAGCGGCCTCCTCGGCCGATTCGGCCGGATGCACCGCCCAGCCGACGATCTTCCGGCTCCAGACGTCGAGCAGCAGGTACAGATAGTCGAATACGCCGCGCACGGGCGTCTTGAGATACGTAATGTCCCACGACCACAGCTGGTTCGGCCCCGTCGCGGTATGCGTGCGCGGACCTCGGCGTTCGGGCGCGTTGGCGCGACCCCGATGCTGCAGCAGCGCCTCCGCGCGGAGCATGCGATACAGGGTGGACTCGGACGCGAGGTACCGCCCCGTGTCCGCCAGCAAGGGCACGATCTGATGCGGCGACAGGTCGCGATAGACGGCCGAGGTGACCGTGGTGAGGATCGTGCGCCGCTCGACAGGCGTGAGCGCGTTGGCGGGCCGATGGTGCGGGCCGTGGCGGGCATCCTCCCCCTCCGGGGCCGCGCGCCAGCGCTCGACGGTGCGCGCACTCAGCCCGACGAGGCGACAGGCGGGTCCCCGCCGCGCCCCGGCCTCGACGGCGGTCTCGATCAGGGCGCGGATCATCGCGCGCGTTTCGGGTCCGTGGTATCGTCCGCGTCCCCCCAGATCGCCTGGACTTTTTTTTCAGCACCAGCAGCGCCGCCGTCTCCGCCAGGGCCGCATCCTTGCGGCGCAGCTCGCGCTCGAGCTCCTGAATGCGTTGCGCGTCGGTCGAGCGCGCCCCGCGACGGCTCATGTCATTCAGCGCGGCTTCGGCCGCCGCCTGCCAGGCGGTCAGCTCGGCCTCGTGCACGCCTTCGCGCCGGAGCAGCGTCCCCAGCTCGGTCTCGCTCAGCCCGCGCGCGGCGAGCACGACGCGGAGCTTCTCTGCGCCGGTCCATTTCTTTTTCTTCGAGGCACCCATGCGCTCGACGTTACGGCATTCGCGGAGCCATCGCGAGAGGAGCGGCTGATGAACCCCGACCTCCTTCGCCAACGCATTGGCACTGATGGCCGACGGTCCGACCATTCGACGCAGCATTCGAGCCTTGAATGCGGGACTGTACTGCGGCATGCAACTACCCACCTTGCGACCCCCAGGGGCGATGTTCGGGTGACCGCTCACACGACTGCGGTCGTACGACATCTATCCTGACACCGGGGG
>JAQBPY010000053.1 GCA_028287285.1 Gemmatimonadota bacterium | reverse complement strand
AGGTTGATCCAACCGGCCAACGCGCTGATGGTCGCCCGATCATCGACGTCGCCGACATGCGACGGCGCGTGTTCACCACATCTACAGAAGGAACATGAACCGATCAACACCACTTGCAGTGGTCCTCTGTCTCATCGTCGCGCTGGTGCTGACGGTGAAGATCGAGGAGCACCGCCTGAACACCGAGCGAAGCAGGACAGTAGTCGCAGCGCTCGCCGCATCGAACGCTGCGGCCGAGCGTGACAGCACGAGAGCGCTCGCACTCGCGCTGCTTGGCGACTCACTCGAGGTCGTCGAGCGACAGGTGATCCAGGTCGCCCAGCGAGGCGACGATCTGGATGCCGCACTCAAGCGGGAACGCAAGTCGCGCTATCAAATGAGCCTCGCCGTGGATTCACGGCACGGCACGTCGCTCGCGGCGACAGTCCACGATACAGTGCACGACATGCGGCGAGCGAGCTTCCAGCTTCGCCAACCGCCATACACCGTCGCGGCGGACGTCGAGATGCAGGAACATCCCGACTCCGCACGCCTTTCGCTCACGGAGGCACTCGATCCCATCCACCTGGATGCGCGCCTCACGTGCGCCGCACCCGATGAGCGGGGCATCCGAACCGCGACCGTGGTCGCAGCGGCGCCGCCATGGGCGAACGTCCGTTTTGATCACGTGGAACAGTCACCAGATCTTTGCGCATCGCCCGCGTTGATGCGCGCGTCGCACTCGAATCGCCACTTCCCGCAATTACTCATCGGCGTGGGCCGCGTGATGAATTTCCGGGGTCTCGCGTCCTGGGGCCTGTTCGTCGGGATCGGCACCACGCTGTGGGGATAGGATGACTCCCATGATCAACTGGCTGCTGCTCTGCTGCACTTCGGGCTACGCCATCTGGTGTTAGCCGCACCAACTCTTTGGAGAACCAATGATTCTTCTGAACACTGCACTCCTGTGCTGCATCCTTCTCGTCTGCGGGACGATGACATGGAGTTGACGCGCCTGTTGTGTTTCGTCCTCCTCATGTCGGGCTTGGCCGGCTGGGGGTGACGACGCGGTAGCGCGATAGCGCACGGAGCTTGGCAACGGTGAGCGTTGCCAGGCTCTTTTGCGAACACGTGATGTCGAGATGGACAACAAGACTTGCGTGGAACCAAATGGAGTCGGCGTTGCCGGGAATGTGCAACAGGCCGCGATCAGTCGATCGCCTGCGAGTGACACCAAGCCACCAGGGGCGCAACGTCGGAGCGTCGCAGCCGATACGCGTGACACGCGGCGACGAGCAGCTCGTCGGGCGTGGGAGGTTCGCCGAGCACCGCACGCTCGGCGATGGGAGCGAGCAGTTCGCGCGCCCGATCCCACGACGCAGGAACGGGAAGGAGCGCGACCGTCCACGCGAGATAGCGTCGCCAGCCACCGCGCGCGGGCTCGGCGATCGCATTCAGGAATGCCGCCGCGACGGGCGAGTTGAGGAGTGCGGTGAGCGCGAGTGCATCGACGTGATCGTCGCAGGCGATCACGTAACAGCTGTTAAGCGGGACCGTGGGATCACCGGCGGGAAGGAGCGCGGCGCGCGGCTGTCGACCGAAGTCGCTCCACACGACGCGCGGTCGTGAGAAGTCAGCGGCTTCCGTCCGGAAGAGTGTCCACCAGGCGCCGCCAGTACGCAGGTCGGTGCGGTTCACGAGCTGTCGTCGCCAAGGAGCCAGCCACCGCGCCGCGCCCGCGGGCAGCGACCGCAGTGGCCGGCCAAGCGAGTCGTGCGTCCAGATGATCGCGGAGCGCGACGGTGGGATCGACCATGCGGTAACGGCGTCGCCCCGAAGCAGTGGACGCACGCGATCGCGTTCGACGACACCCGTTCGCCCCTGACACTCGACGGCAACGGTGTCGCCGTGCTCGGCGACGGCTTCCACGATGAACGCGTCGTTGCAACCGCACTTCACGCCGAAGGTGGCGCGGCCGAGTGGGGCGTCGCGGAGTGGGATGCCGCGTGCGACGATGCGATCGAACGCGGTGCGCACATCGGGCGGAAGAAGCAGCCAGGGACTGGCGCGGTCGTCGCGTTCAAGCCGAATGTCGTCGTCTGTTGCGTGCCAGGAAATGTCGAGCGTGCGGCGGCGGACGGTGATCTGAGTTGAAGTGGCGCGTTCAACCTGCCGCGTCGCGATGAGGACCGACGGATAGACCGCCGCATCGATAACACGCAGAATAGGGCGCTAATTCGACGTGCAGCTTCGAACTTTCCCAGCGTCTTATACTGAGTAACCTGCTTCTCTAGCTCAGCGGGTTCGATCTTCCACCAAGTTAGACCCGCTAAGAATGGCTTCTTTGCGGGCTTCGCAGGGGCTGCGACAGGCGGTTCCATTTCAATGCACCCGTGAATGGTTGTCTGCGCAAGGTGGTGTACTTGCGCGCGCCTTACTGGGTCTCGTCATTTCCTGCGCGGTGGCGAGCGGTAATGACCTCGTACGTAAGTACCGTCCTTTCGGTAATATCCGTGGACGTCGACCGTCTTCTGGCGCCCAGTAAGAGGGCTGACATCTCCGGCGCATGAGCCGTTCTCTTCACACGCTCCACGCGCTGGGTCCACGAGGGTTGGAGGGGCTAGCTCCGCCACCCTGGAACGAGTGCGCGCTTCCGAGGAAAGAAGCGCCTTGTCGACCATCCGTCGCTTTTCACTAGCGCCAGTCTCTGCGCTTTCGGCGCCGTTCAGGCGCGACTTGTCGCAGGAGTAGGAAAGCCCGTTCAAGCAATTGTTGAAATTGCGGCGGTAGTCCGCTGCACTAACTTGCGCGCTTTCGTCCGTTGAAAGGCGCGACTTGTCGCAGGAATAGGCAAGCCCGTTCAAGCAATTATTGAGATTGCGGCGGTAGTCCGCTGCGCGCACTTGCGCGCTTTCATCCGTGGAAAGGCGTGACTTGTCGCAGGAATAGGAAAGCCCGTTCAAACAACTGCTGACATTACGACGGTACTCGGCATCCCTTACCTGCGCGGATACCTCAGATGAGAGTTGGGACTTATCGCATGAATAAGAGAGACCATTCATGCAGTTGCTGATATTGCGGCGGTACTCCGCCGCACTCACTTGTGCGAGTTCCTCGCGGGAAAGCTGCTGTTTATCGCATGAGTACGTGAGCCCATTCATGCAACTGCTGACGTTACGCCTGTGGTCTGCCGCGTCGACTTGAGCACGTTCGTCACCGGACAGCCGCATTTTGTCGCAGGCGTACGAAAGCCCGTTCACGCATGCCTGAACGTTCTGTCGGGTTGCACCAGACTCTTGTGCTACCGCTGTCTGAAGCCGCAGTACCGCAACGATAGCAATTAGGTATCTGTACTGGCGCATACGTGCCTTTAGTAAGAGTTCCTTACAGCAACGACCCGTGCCAAATGGGATACCGACGCAGCGTCCACGACTCAAACCGCCTGTTTATAGAAGCGTGGCGATGAGCTGACGTGAAAGGAAGGAACGACATAGTACAGAAGGAGGGCCAGCGTACTCATGGCGTTGCGGAGTGATGCGTTCTTTCGGCGTATTACGTACAGCCAATAGAGTAGCGGCCAGATTTGCCCGCTAGAGGGCTGAAGCGGCTGGGGGCTTCTCTGGGACCTCTAGTCTCGATCAAGCGTACTGGTGGCTGTGATCCAATTCGTCCACACAAGGTTCCCCGCTGTACTCCGGAGATCCTGACGCCCTCCGGAATAGACCAGTTTGTGTCCGCTGCTAAAGCGAAGAACAATACCAGGGACGAATACCCATCTATCGTTGCCTGACGGTAAATCCCAAATGGGAACACCGTTGACAACCAGTTGGCCATTGTGCTCGCCCATCAGACCGCCTTTCGCGGCGATTCCAACCCGGAATTTGATGGTGGCGCACTTACTTTCATCTATGGCCGACGAATCCACATGGAGGACTAGATAGGCGACGTGACCATCATCGCGGTATTCAGTGTCACTATCACCATTTGAGATGTTAGCAACTCTTGTCACGCCATCTGCAGTCCTCACCTCAACGAATACTCCCGTGTCGTGATCTTTGTTGTCTCCGTCGTCACCCGGGGTGCGCGTCATTAGCTCGGCTCGCACCAGAGTCGATTCGTCGAGCGACTCAAAGAATGGGCGAAGGCGACTAACCGTCGGTACGCCGAGTGAGAGCAATAGCGAGGCGACGGTGAACGTGAGCGCAGCCTTCGGTTGCATGGAGCACCTCCCTTGAGGATTGAGGAATGACGCCCAGGTTCAGGCGCAGCACATCTGACATGCAATGGTGTCACTCCTTCGTGTACATCGCTAGCTAAAGACAAAAATTAGAATTTGTTAAGTTTTGCGGATTCCCGATGTCACCCCGCTGACGGCGCGCTACTGCTAGGTAGGGGGGGTGAAGGGCCAGCGGTCTTCTCTCTTAACCCCGCGATGCCATGAGGGGTTAAGAGAGAAGCCCCCAACGGCTTCACCCCCCTAGGCTTAACGCTTCGAATACAGCGGATAGTGCGTATTGGGAACCGGCTTCTCGGGGTATTCCGGATGCAACTCGCGGAGCTTGCTCCAATCCCACGCGTCAACAACAGCGTCTCCGTTGCAGTCGGCATATGGACACATCTGCATTGGCTCGCCGTCCAGAAGGTCGTCGCTCTCGGCATAGCTCATCTCATCGTACGTACGCTCGCAATGCAGGCACCAGAGACTTCCTGACGTACTTGGACCAAAGGCCTTCACGCGATGTGACTTACTAGCTTCGGTCGACGCGCTCTGTTTGGATTCGCCCATGTTCAGCTCCGGCTAGGATCAAACGGCTCAAGACGCACGGGGCGCCCCGTTGTAGAACGGTCCGGCGTCGCGTTGCGAACGATTCCATAATAAGCTAGCAATTGCGGCTCGTCACCTAGCAGTTGAGCGCCTTGCTAGCATTTGTGTTGTTTCTTGTTTTTGCGTTTTCGTTTTGGTTTGTTTGTGCTTCGTTCTGTTATGCTATTTGGGTCAGTTGATGTAGAAACTCACAAGCAAGGCTAACCCACAGGCGATAAATGTCCGAACACGTAGAAGGAAAGCAGGTGGACGGGTACCACTGCTACCTCAAGGAGCCCCATCGGCCTCCAAGCCGAGGGGGCAATACGCGGGCACTTCATCAACATGTTCTGGAAATCGAGGACGCGAAATACAGCTTCTTGGCGCTAGGCTCTCAGAAATGGGTCTTCAAGACGGATCGTGTCAGCTTCGAGTATGAGCGCAAGGGTCCCTATCGGAACATCGTCAAAAGTTCGATCGAGACAGTGGACAAGAATGGTCGGGCCGTAGTGCGCGGCAATCGCGACCTCAAGACTCAGCTTCGAACCACTCCCAGCCGTCTCCCTGCGAGCAGACGAGAGCAGCGCGACTAGAGGGATGGGCGGGAGCGCCCACGCTCAACGGTGTAGCGGCGGAGGTGCCCAAGGCCTCCCACCGGATTGCGGCTGCCTATACCTTCCTCCCGTGACGGCTTGTCGCCATCGGGTTTCAGGAATTGTACTTCTCATTTCACAGCGAATTGCGTGGCAGCTCCCCGACTTCTGATGGACAAGTCACTCAAACGAGAGGCTACCGCAACGGTTCAGCAGGGCGACGCCTTCGAACTGGGCAAAGGTCTAGCTCCCGAGTCTGTGGACCTAATCATTACGAGCCCTCCGTACTGGGGGCTGCGGACATATGAGGGGCAACACAATTGGGATATTCTCGACGATTGGGTCGCCGCGACGGGAGCCCCGCGCGAAGCTGAAGGACCTCCATACGATTGGTATAAAGCGCACGGGGGTCAGCTTGGGCTTGAACCGTACGTGGAATGGTACGTTGCGCACCTGGTCGAGCTGTTCACCCTACTAAAACCAGCGCTCCGAGCATCGGGTAGCCTATGGGTCAACCTCGGCGACACCTACTTCGCCAGATGGGCGAGCATTCGCGACCGCGGTCGGCAAGGCTTGGGCGACAACCCACGTGAACGTCGACGCGTCCCGATGGGAGGGTACCGACAGGAAAAGCAGTTGCTTCTGATTCCAGCACGCTTTGCGATTGCCATGCAGGAGGGTCGGTGGATTCTGCGGAATGACCTCATTTGGCACAAGCCGAACGTTCCGCCCCGACCCGAACGAGATCGCCTGCGACTAGCTCACGAGCATTTCTTTCATTTCGTCCATCGTCCGTCCCAAGGCCGCGCCAAGTACTTCTACGACTATTCCGCCGTTGAGAGTTCAGGCAATGACGTAATTACCTGCACCGTCAAGTCTGGCCAGGGAAATCACTCGGCGACGTTTCCTGCGGATTTGATAACGCCGCGCATACTTAGCTCTAGCCCCGTGGGGGGCACGGTACTCGACCCGTTTGCGGGATCGGGTCGCGCACTTGTAGTGGCGCAAAGCTACGGTCGCAATGCGATTGGCTTCGAGCTTTCGCCTGCGTTCGCAAGCGAATCTCGGAAGGCAATCGCAGAGTCACGATCGCAGAAGCGATGACGCGCTCACAGCTTCCACTATATGCCAGCTAACAACTATATCGCTGAATGGTTCGGGCACCGCATATATCCGACAGTAATGTCATCGCCTGAAAGCATTAGCGATCAGTGCTCCAAGCGATGCCCCTTTCTGTCGCAAGTGAAGGTCCAACATCAAGAATGTATCAAGCCTCCGAACGCGAAGGGTGTCTGCACTGTCAGCTCGACTAGCAATGGCTCTCGCCAAGACTGGGTGGTCTGTCCGTACCGCGTTTTCGAACCGAGTTTGATCGAACCGATCGCTTCTAGACTTTTCGACGTACTCCCGACCGCCGTACTCCGCACTCACGCTGCACCAACGTTGGCTAGCATATCCGTTCAGAATGACATTCTGTCGGAACTGCACGCTGGTAACCGAGTACTGATCTACTTCGATCAAAAACTCGGTGGCGAAATCTCCATGCGAAAGACGGAGCGATCGCCGGAGATGTCGTTCGACGTCACATTTGTCGAATTGCTAGAGAAGGACGGCGAACTGTATATGGGACGTTTCGCGATCGTCGAGATTCAGACAATGGATTTTCACGGGAGTTATCGTCATGCGGTTCAGAAGTTGACTCAAGCTGTCAACCTCTTTCCGACGACATACCCGACGCAAATTGCCGCGAACCTCGATTGGGCATCGGAAGGAGTTGAAGGTCCGAACATCGCCAACGTGGTTAAGCGGACTTTCTGGCAGATGTTCTTTAAGTTTGAGTTTGGTCAAGCCGCGAAATGCGCTGGTACTGCCTTGGCAATACCAGCGTCAGTGTGGGACAGTTGGCAATCGTCCCTATCGCGACCGGATCTTGTCCCTATGCAGGACGGCACATTCCGACTGTGCGTTCCGGGCGAGGCGATTCCAAGCACCAAGCCACCCGCGTGGATTCACGTGTTCGACATAGACGCAGGCGCAACAACTACACCAAACCCAGTGACTACGCAAAAGGTCATTGGCGTCGTTCCTGGAGCGCTCGAACACTTTGCCTTAAAGGAAGCTCCGCGCTATGCGAGCGAGTCATTGCTGGCTGAGGCAGGCATTTACCACACCCTTCGCCGACGTCTGCGTGCTTACTGGCCTGAAAGAGTACTCAACCCGGAACCTTGATCTCTGGCGCGTTCTAGCTTGAGAGGCTCCGCTTTGACGATTTGGTGAGGAGACGACAGAGTGGGGCTATTAAGTTGTAAGAGCACCCGCAATCGTCCGTGAAAGAATTCGGGATACTCTTGCCAGATGAACATGCGCGCAAGCTACGAGCATAGCTTGGCGAATCCGTCATCATTTCAACGCAACCCGTTGCAAATTGTCCCCGTGTCGCAGTCTTGTTAGGAACACGTAACTGCCCATAAGCGACAACGGAAAGCCTTTACCGGCATATCGACGGGGGACTGAGAGTCATGTTGAAGGACTTAGGCTTGCTCGGGATCGTGTTCGCATTCGTCCCCGGATACATAGCCGACTTAGCTTTTCGTGCCTGCTGGGGGATGGCGAAGGGAGACGAATTCGACCGCTCCCTACGTGCAATAATCTGGAGCATACTCGGACTGGCCTTGTTCGCGACCTTTCTGGGCGGTCCACCAATCTTTATTTCATCGCTGATGCCGGGGGAGAAGTCACCACCCGCATTTAATTGGCACGTCGGCGGAGCATTTCTCATTGACGTGTTCTTGGCAACGCTGGCAGCCTTCCTCGTTGGCTCTATAACTCGTTGGGACACCGCGCGCACGGGATTCGTGCGCGTGTTCGGTCGTTCGCCTACCGCCGAAAGCCCGTGGGACGCCCTATGGACTCGGTATGACAAGGGCCGCGTTGTGCGAATTGTCCTCACATCGGGCAAAGCGTATCTCGGCCGCGTGTTCGTGGCGAGCCATCGCGCGGACGATAAGGAACTGGTGATGTACGATCCCAGTTTGGAAATGAACGGCATTCCAACGGCCTTGCCGAACGTGCGTTTGCTATACATTGCTAAGGAACAGATCGCGGAAATCCACCTGAGTTACACTAATGAGGAAGTCGCCAATGTCAGACCCGCGCAAGTTGATAGTTGAGGTTACTACCACGGAGGAGTTGGGAAAGAGTGTCAGAGAGGGAAGCATCATAAATCCTCTGCCCGCAATCCCAAGTCCGACAATGCAGTTTGGTCCGTTGAATCAGTCTCCCGCTACGACCCCTAATTCGCCCGCGAATTCAGCGCCCAGTGAAGTAAGTGACGACACCTAGAAGCCAGATCACTTCGCTCGATTAGTGCAAAGGGAGCGGAGTGCATCCCAGTGCATCGGATGCGGGATGAATTGGCCGCGCAACACTCTGCGGCAATATGAAATCGAGAGCGCTGTGGCATCGCGCACGTCTTGAGCTCGCACGCCGGTTAAGTGCGGTAAAATGCTTTGCGTGAACACGTGCGATGCGGGAATGACCGGATGCTCCGCCTCCCATTCTCGGATTTCCGCCGCCCTACGGCTCCGCACGTCACCCATCAGTTGACGGGTCTCAGGCGACGGTCCAGCTCCGCTCTCTGATCGCTGCCGACGCTTCAACGCGAGGCGCGCATATTCTGATGCCATCGCGGGGAGTGTGGAAATGCAATCAGTACAAAGAATGCCTCGCGCATGGCGAAGTGAAAAGCGCAGACGCGAACGGCGCCCCAGCGGACAAGAACGCTCGCGGACTGTTGTTTCGTCGTCACGTCACGCCGAGCGAGCTGCGACTCATCGGCAAGGAATCCAACGCGCTTGAGGCTGCGGAGGCCGGATTGATCGGCGACTGGGACAGCATTCTCAGCACGTACGGCAGTCGGACGGGCACAAACGCCCCATCGCTGGAGCTCCTGATGACGGCGCCAGCGGTGACTCTCGCGAAATCATGGAATGTGAGTGTGCGCACCCTCCGGGCGTGGCGGAGGCGAGCACGCAACATCGCTCCGTAGCCCCCACATATCGCACAATTTATCGGCACCCGCGCGGCGTTACCTCTGGACCGTCGCCGATAGGTTTGCGATCAGGCCAACATTCTGAACACCGGAATGAATTCCGTACAGGGAGGGGGTAAGGGGGGAGGTGTGCTCACTCCCCCTGACCCAAGCCACTCTCACCTCAAACGCGTTTCCGCTACTTCCAGCTAGCGCCCTGCAGGATGTGCAAAATCACAAAGAACGGAGCTACGGATTCCACCACAAGCTGAATACTGTCGTCGTAATTCCCTACTACGAACTTGTAGGGGACGCCATTCGGGTGATCATGCGCGAGCACGTCCTCCAATAGCCCGTCCACCTGCCAACGTTGGAACCGCTTGAGTGCCGCCCTAGCTTCCTCGGCCTCAGGCGCAAAGATAATTGTCCCGCGTGGAGAGTCCATTTTGCTTCTCCCATCGTGTGAGATTTGGCGTGGGTCAGGTCGCCCCTTATGAAGACCCCGAAGCTCTTTTCGCTTTCTTACTGCCACCCGTAGCCTTTGCCTCGACTCGGGCCTCATCGTCTTCATTGTACGGACGGATAGTCGCGTACTTCTTGCCGTGCTTGATGATCGTGAACGTCTCGCCGTTAAACGCGACGCGCGCTAGAAGTTCCGGCAGATCATCGCGGAGAGTCGAGACGGAAATGTCGTTCGCTCCTTTTGCCATGCGGTCAACCTCCAAAAGAACCCCGTCATACGGGGAGGATTTTCAAGTTCGTTCTAGTTTGTTATCACCCCGAGCGCGTCACGCTCACCTCAGGCCCCGTAGCGACGTCCACTCATCGCCGTGAGGCGGAGCAAACTGTCATTGCTAGCGGCCCAATTAGGCGGCGAGGTGTTCTGCTTCTGCTTGCGGTTTGAGCGGGTAGCCATGGCGGTGTCTCCAGTCCTGGGGTAAGTGAGAGTTAGCGTACGCGATAATGAGTATGTGGCGTTCGGTAGAAAGTCAAGTTTCTGAGAAATAATAGAAACTGCCATTGGCGGAACTGTCTCCGCGTGAGGCGGTGAAGGCGTATGCCAGATTGGGGGTGAAGCGACCGGCGGGGGGGTGAAGCTGCCGGGGGCTTCTCTCTTAACCCCGCGATGCCATGAGCGATTCAAACGCTCGACCGAGCATCTCAGGGTCGATCGCGGCATCGGACCAGTCGACGTCGCCCTCACGTGCCGTGAAGCGGTGGGCGCCGAGCAGTTGTCCGAACAGCGCGCCCATAGCTTCGTCGGAGAAGCGTGCGGACGTATGCCGCCGCTCGATCGCGCTCCGCGCGAAGAGTCCGCCGTTGAGAAACGGGATGGTGCCGAACTTCCTCGCCGCGCCGGCGCGATTGCGGGTCGGTGTGTTCAGCGTGCCGAAGAACAACGGCAGCAGCACGCGTTCGTGGAACTTGCCGCCACGCGCCATGCAGACGTCGAAACGATGGGCGAGGAAAGCGCGATCGTCGTCGAGCCAGCCCTTGGCCTCGAGAAACGAGAGGAAGAGCAACCGTGACACGCACAGCAGCGCAAGCTCGGCGCGGTCGTCGGCGTGCGGGACAGCGAGCGAATCAGCGAGCGCCTGCACCCGTTGCTCGAGGATGCGATAGAATCGCCGCGACAGCGCTTCACGTCCGAGCAGCTCACACCAGCGTGTGTGGACGAGGAGGTCGTCGCCAATGCTCGATGCGGCGAGCAAGGACAGCGCCTCGGCATCGCTCGCGACGATGCGATGGCGTTGCGCCACGAGGGCGACGACACGCGGTGCTCGTTGCGCGGAGGACCAGCAGGCGACGCCGACCTCCTCGCCGCGTTCCGTAGCGCCGATGAGGAGCCATAGCACGTGCGAGGTGTGCGACGAGAGCGCGGCCGCAGCGCGCGCCAGGTGGGCGCGAAGTGACTCGTCGCCACCGGAAGTGAAGAGCAGGGCCTGAAGTGCGCCATGGCCTCGCGCCATCGCGATCTCGTCGATGTCGGTCGGGAGTCCGAGGCGCGCCGCGGTGCTTGCGTCGACACTCTGGCTGCCGAGAGTGAAGCCAAGCGATTCGGCGAGAGCAAGTCGGCCGGAGGCGGTACTGGCGGCCGCGAACTGCTCGGCGGCATGACGAAGGGTGAGCACGTGCGCACGCTAG
>JAQBPY010000036.1 GCA_028287285.1 Gemmatimonadota bacterium | reverse complement strand
TACGCCGGCATCAGGTGGATCGGCACGGGATAGTGGACGGTCAGCTCGATCTCGCTCGCAGCCAGGCGCGCGAGCACTCGGGCGCGCTCGGCGTGCCGCACCACGTACTGGTGGTATGCGTGCCCGTTGCCCTCGAGGACCGACGTCAGGCGCAAGCTCGTCGTGCTCGACAGCTCGCCATATCGCGCCGCGATCGCGCGACGCCGATTGATATAATCATCGAGACGCGGGAGCTTGATCCGTAGTATCTCCGCGTGCACCTCGTCCAACCGCGAGTTGTATCCGTCCTCCTCTGCCGAAACGGACCCGTTGGTGCCGTAGAACCGCAGCCGTCGAAGGTGTGCGGCGAGGTCTTCATCATCGGTGACGACGATTCCTCCGTCGCCGTATGCGCCGAGTGGTTTCGTGGGATAGAAGGAAAAGACCGCAGCGCGTCCGAACGAGCCGGCGCGTTGCCCATTGCGGGTGGCGCCATGCGCCTGCGCGCAGTCTTCGACAACGTCGAGGCCGTGGCGAGCGGCGACCGCTGTCACGGCCTCCATGTCCACACACTGTCCGTAGAGGTGCACGGGGATGATCGCCCGTGACCTAGGCGTCACGACCCGCTCGACTTGGGTGACGTCCATCAGCAGCGTGTCCGCATCGATGTCGACGAAGACCGGCGTCGCGCCCGTGGCAACGATGGCGGCAACCGTCGCGATGGCCGCATTCGCCACGGTGATCACCTCGTCGCCGGCGCCGATGCGGAGGGCCTTCAGCGCGAGGAAAAGGCCATCCGTGCCGTTGCCGACGCCGACCCCCAGTCGCACGCCGCAGTAAGCCGCGAACTCCGACTCGAACGCGCGGACGCTTTCGCCAAGAATGAGGTGACCTGACCGGAATACGCGATCGACCGCCGCGAGGATCTCCTCGCGCTCGGCTTCGTATTCGTCCTTGTAGGCCCACGTGCGGATCATCTCGTTCCCGGCTGCGCTGTGTCTGGCGGCCCGCGTGTCCAAAACTATCTTGCGAAGCTGCTTCGCACATCGCTCGCCTACTCCCGAAATCCCTGAAGTGACTGTCGACCGCACCACATGTCTCGTTTGCAGCGGGGACTGCAGTCCCGTGATCGACTTCGGCCTCATGCCGATCGCGAACGGATTCCTCTCGCCGGAGAACGTGGAGGGGGAGGATTGGTTTCCCCTGGCAGTAGTCGTGTGCTCGCGGTGCACGATGGTGCAGCTTCGGGACGTCATTCCTCCCGAGCGACTGTTTCCGGCGGACTACGTGTTCCACTCCTCCACGAGTGCCGGGATGGCGAGCCACTTCGAGGAATTCGCTCACGCACTCCTGCGTGAGGTATCCGGTCGCAATGACGCCTTCATCGTCGAAATCGGCAGCAACGACGGCATCCTCCTGCGCCACGTTGCGGCCGCCGGCATTCGGCACGTTGGTGTCGAGCCTGCAGGCCGAGTGGCCGACGTCGCGCGATCGCGCGGCGTAAACACCGAGTCGCGCTTCTTCGACTCGGCCGTCGCGGCCGAGCTGCGCGCCGAACACGGCGCCGCTCACGTGATCGTCAGCGCGAACGTCATCTGCCACATCGCGGCGATCCACGAGGTAGCCGCCGGCGTCGCGCACCTGCTCCATCCGGAGGGCATCTTCGTGTTCGAGGATCCGTATCTCGGCGATATCCTCGAGCTTGCGTCATTCGACCAGATGTACGACGAGCACGTCTTCTACTTCTCGCTCGCCTCCGTGCAGTACCTGTTTGCGCAATACGGCCTCGAGGTCGTCGACGTCATGCGTCAGCGCGTGCACGGGGGGTCCATGCGCTATTTCCTCGCGCATGCCGGCAGTCGTGCGGCGTCCGATCGCGTGGCGGAAATGCGAGCGCGGGAAGAGGAGCTGAAGCTGGGCAGTGCGGCGACCTACGACACGTTCCGCGCGCGAGTCGCCGCAAAGCGTGAGGCGCTGCGTTCGCTTCTGGAGCGCTTGCGGAGCGAAGGACGTCGAGTCGTTGGCTACGCGGCGACGTCGAAGAGCACCACGACGATCGTGTACTGCGGGCTCACGCAGGAGCACCTGGAATTCATCTGCGACACCACACCTGCCAAGCAGGGAAAGGTGAGTCCTGGAGCGCACATTCCCGTGCGTCCCCACCAGGCATTCGTTGCCGACTATCCCGATTACGCAGTGCTGTTCGCATGGAACCACCTGACCGAGGTTCTTGCGAAGGAGCAGGATTTCACGCAGGGCGGCGGCCGCTTCATTGCGTATGTTCCCGAAGTGCGCACACTCGATGCGACGTCATGAATCCCGACCTTCCGTGACACATCGTTTCACTCCACTCCGCCACGACGCGTGAAGCTCGTCGTCACGGGGCCACTCGGCCACATCGGGTCGCGCCTCATCCGCACCATTCCCGCGGATCGCTTCAGCGAGATCGTGCTCGTGGACGATCTCTCCACCCAACGCTTCTGTTCGCTTTTTGACCTTCCGGGGAAAATCCCCATCCGATTCGTGGAGGCCGACATTTGCACGGCCGACCTCGCACGCGATGTCGCCGGCGCCGAGGTCGTCATTCATCTCGCCGGCTTGACCGACGCGATGAGCAGCGAGGCACATCGCGACCGGGTGATGGAGGTGAATGTCCGCGGGACCGAGCGCGTGGCGCGGGCATGCGCGGAGGCAGGTGCGGGGTTCGTCTTCGTCTCCACGACCAGCGTGTACGGCACACAGGCGGGGCTGGTGGACGAGGATTGCTCCCAGGATGAGCTGCGTCCGCAGAGTGCCTATGCGGAGAGCAAGCTGCTGGCGGAGCGAGCCCTGGCGGAAATCGGCGCCGGGACGGGACTGCGGTTCGTGATCCTTCGCTTGGGGACCATTTTCGGCTGGTCGATCGGCATGCGCTTCCACACGGCGATCAACAGGTTCGTGTGGCAAGCGTGCACCGGCCGTCCGGTGACGGTATGGACTACGGCCATGAACCAACTTCGGCCCTACCTTCATCTCGACGATGCCGT
>JAQBPY010000169.1 GCA_028287285.1 Gemmatimonadota bacterium | reverse complement strand
AACACTCACGCTCGCCGAGGCCACCACGTTCGAGGCGGGGTCCAATACGTGGCAGTCGCACGACAGCTGGCCACTCAAGGTCAACATCTCGCATGAGCGTCTGTATCCACAGGCCAATGGCATGCTGTCGTTTGCCGCTCCGCATGAAGGCGACGACGCGTTCGACACCTATGTCTCCGACCCGGCGAACCCTGTTCCGTATCGGCCTCGTCCCATTCTTCCATCGTTCCAGGCGCCGTCCACCTGGTCACGGTGGCTGACGGATGACCAACGGTTCCTGAAAGGGCGCACGGACGTGCTCAGTTGGCAGACCCCGCCGCTCACGGAAGACGTGTCCATTGCCGGCCAGCTCACGGCGCATGTGTTTGCGGCGACGTCGGGCACCGATGCCGACTGGGTGGTGAAGCTGA
This sequence comes from Gemmatimonadota bacterium, assembly GCA_028287285.1. Taxonomy (GTDB): domain Bacteria; phylum Gemmatimonadota; class Gemmatimonadetes; order Gemmatimonadales; family Gemmatimonadaceae; genus AG11. The sequence continues at coordinate 7,664 of JAQBPY010000169.1, read as the reverse complement.
TCGACGTATACCCGGACAGCTACGAGCCGGATTCCACGCTCGCGGGCTATCAGCTCATGGTGGCCAACGACGTGACGCGCGGACGATTCCGGAAGGGCTTCGAGAAGGCGTTGCCCATCACGGCGAACAAGGTCGAGGAGTACACCGTGGACCTGCACACGCAGAGCTATCGCTTTCTCAAGGGACATCGCATCATGCTGCAGGTGCAGAGCAGCTGGTTTCCGCTCATCGACCGGAATCCCCAGACCTTTGTGCCCAACATTTTTGCCGCACCCGATTCCGCATTCAAGCCTGCGACACAGAAGGTCTATCGTGCCGCCGGCAGGGCCACCTTCCTCGAGATTCCGGTGGTGAAGAACCCGCGGATGATTCCGTGATGCGGAGACCGGTGCGTCGCCGAAGTCACTGCATCTGGTAAGTTCCGAACGGCAAGCGCGCCCGCTAAGATTCATCCTCATGCAACCCACCATCGGCGGCGCCCTCATGATCTTCGTTCCGCGCGCGCGGCGGGGGGTCGCGTGACGACACGGCTTCGCGAGCTGAGCGCCGAGCTCCGTGTTCTCGAAAGCCACCTTCGCGAGGGAGGCGGGAAAGACAAGGCCGAGAAGCAGCACAAGCAGGGAAAGCTCACGGCGCGCGAGCGCGTGGCGAAGCTCTGTGATCACGGCGCCCTGTTCGTCGAAGTCGGCCTGCTCGTGGCGTACGATCAGTACGACGGGCAGGCGCCAGGCGCGGGAGTCGTCACGGGTGTGGGCATCGTGCACGATCGGCCAGTCGTCATCGTGGCCAATGACGCCACCGTCAAGGCCGGCTCGTGGTGGCCTGAGACGATCCGGAAGATCCTGCGTGCGCAAGAGATCGCCATGCGGTGTCGTATTCCGATCATCTATCTCGTCGATTCGGCGGGAGTCAATCTCCCGTATCAGGGAGGCGTGTTTCCCGGACAGTACGGTGCCAGCCGCATCTTCTATTACAACTCCATCATGCGCCGCTACCTGCGTATTCCGCAGCTCGCGGCGGTGATGGGGCAGTGCATCGCCGGCGGCGCGTATCTCCCCGCGCTCTCGGATACGATCGTCATGGTGAAGGGCTCGTCGTTCATGGGCCTTGGTGGTCCGAACCTGGTGAAGGGCGCCACGGGCCAGACGATCGACGGCGAGACACTGGGCGGTGCCGTCACGCACACCCAGGTGAGTGGCGTGGCACACTACGCCGTCGAGAACGACGACGAATGTCTCCAGAAACTGCGCGACCTGGTGGACGTTCTTCCTCCCGCCTCGGCTCACCGCCCGCCCGATGTATCGACTGACCGGCCAGCCGACGCCCTGTACGATCTCCTCCCCACCGATCACCGCATGTCCTACGACATGCACGCCATTCTGCACGCCATCGTGGACGATGGGCATCTCGCGGAATTCCAGGGCGAGCTGGCAAAGGAGATGATCTGCGCCGATGCAAAGGTTAACGGCATGAGCGTTGGCATCATTGCAAATCAGCGCGGTCTCATTAAGGGACGTGCCGGAGAAAAGCCCCGCTTTGGCGGTATCGTCTACGCGGAAAGTGCGGAGAAGGTCGCGTTTTTCATCGATCGCTGCGACCGGCAGGGCATTCCGCTGCTTTTTGTGCAGGACGTCTCCGGCTTCATGGTTGGTCCGGAATCCGAGCACGAAGGTGTGATCCGCTCTGGTGCGCGCTTCGTCGAGGCCATGGCCACGGCGCGTGTGCCGAAGATCGTGCTCACCGTGAATCACGCGTCGGGCGCCGGCTATTATGCCATGGCCGGTCAGGGCTTCGACCCCGACTTCATCTTCTCCTGGCCCACGGGCCGCATGGCCGTCATGGAAGGCGAAGCGGCGGTACAGGCCGTGCATGGTCCCAGCATTGCGCGGGCTGCGCGTGACAAGGAAAAGCTGGACGCGGAAACGCAGCAGTCCGTGAATGAAATGCGCGCCGACTACGAGGAGCAGCTCGATGCGCGGTACGCGGCGGCACGCGGCTTTGTCGACGCCGTCATCTATCCCGAAGACACCCGCGACGTGATCGCACTCGCGCTCAGGGCAGCACTCTCGAATCCCGGCCCGCATCTGGGCGCCTTCGTCCTCCCCGCCAATTCGTTCGCATGACAGATTCAGCAGACAAGATCGTTCGCGTCGCCGGTGGCCAGGGCTTCTGGGGCGACTGGCTCGACGCGCCCCGCCGGCAGGTGGAGGGTGGTCCGGTGGACTACCTCATGCTCGACTATCTCGCGGAGGTCACGATGTCCATTCTGCAGAAGCAGAAGGAGCGTGATCCGCAGATGGGATACGCGCGCGATTTCATTGGGGCGATGGAGAGCGTGTTGCCCGCAGTCACGGAGCGCGGCGTCAAGGTCATTGCCAATGCGGGCGGGGTGAATCCTGCCGCCTGCGCACAGGCGGTGCTCGAGGTCGCACGCACGCACGGTGCAGCGGGAAAGCTGAAGGTCGGCGTCGTCACGGGAGACGACCTGCTGCCGCGACTCGATGCGCTCATCGAGGAAGGGCATTCGCTGTCGCACATGGAAACCGGCGAGCCACTGAGCACGGTGCGCGATCGTGTCCTGTCGGCAAATGCGTACATCGGTTCCACGCCCATCGTGGAGGCATTATCGCGCGGGGCCAACGTCGTGGTCACGGGCCGGTCTACCGATACGGCGCTCACGATGGCACCGCTCCGCCATGAGTTTGGTTGGGGTGCGGAGGACTGGGACAAGCTGGCCGCCGGCATCATCGCTGGACACATCATCGAATGCGGCGCCCAGTGCTCGGGTGGAAATTGTCTCTATGACTGGCGCAACATTCCCGACCTCGCCAACATCGGCTATCCCATCGTCGAAGCGCGCGCCGACGGAACGTTCACCATTGCGAAGCACCCCAATACCGGCGGCCGCATCAACGTGCCGTCGGTCACGGAGCAGTGCGTGTACGAGATGGGCGATCCCAACACGTACATCACGCCGGACGTTGTCGCGGATTTCACCACCATCCGTCTTGCCGATGATGGTCCGGATCGCGTGAAGGTCTTTGGCATCAAGGGCCGGCCGGCCACCGACAAGCTCAAGGTGTCCATCGCCTATCGCGCTGGCTACAAGGCCGTGGGTACGCTGGTGTACTCATGGCCCGACGCACTCGAAAAGGCGCAGCTTGCCGACCGCGTGCTGCGTGAGCGTCTCGACAACATGGGACTCCGCTTCGATTCACTGCTCACGGAGTTCGTCGGCGTGTCGTCGACACACGGGCCACTCACCGTCTCCACCGGCGAGGCGCCAGAAGTACAGTTTAGAATTGGCGTGCGATCTGGTAACAGAAAGGACGTCGAACGCTTTACGCGCGAGCTGGCGCCCCTGGTGCTCAACGGACCGCCGAGTGTCACGGGCTTTGCCGGAGGCCGCCCGAAGGTCGAGGAGATCGTTGCCTACTGGCCCGCGCTCGTGGACAAGACCGTCGTGAAGACTGCCGTGGAGGTGTTGTCATGAAAGTGCAGCTCGTGGACATCGCGCACGCCCGCTCGGGCGACAAGGGCGATACGGCCAACGTCGGCGTCATCGCACTCAAGCCGGAGTGGTATCCGTTCATCTCGGCACAGCTCACCCTCGATCGCGTGCGGGCCCACTTCACGGGCGTCATTACCGGCGACGTCGAACGCTTCGAGCTGCCCAACCTCCACGCGCTGAACTTCCTGCTGCACGGTGCGCTCGACGGCGGCGGCACGCTCTCACTCAAGACGGATGCGCAGGGCAAGGTGTTCTCCACGGCCATGCTGCGCATGATGCTGGATGTCCCCGACGACGAGGCATCGAAACTTGGACTTCCGGCGGCGCGCACATGAGCCGCATCCGGCTGCTCCGTGATGGTGCAATCGGACGCATCATCCTGGCGCGTCCGGAAAAGAAGAACGCGCTCGACCGCCAGATGTCGGACGACATCTTCGCGGCGCTCTCGCAGTTCGAGACCGACGGTGCGTGCCGTGTGATCCACCTGGGCGCCGAAGGCGATGATTTCTGCGCAGGCGCCGACATGGAGGCGATGCACACGAACCTCGAAGCCGGTGCCGACGTCCACCGCGCCGACGCCGAATCGCTGGGCCGGGTGTTGCTGGCCATCCGCGCGCTGATGAAGCCGGTGGTGTGTACCGTGCGCGGTCGTGCCGTGGCGGGCGGGGCAGGGCTTGCAACCGCCTGTGACCTCGTGCTCGCACACGAGGGAGCCGAATTCGGGTATCCCGAAGTACGCAACGGGTTCGTGCCCGCCATGGTGATGACCTTGCTTCGTCGCTCCGTTGGCGAGAAACATGCAGCCGATCTGGTGTTCACGGGCCGTATCATCAGTGCAGAAGAAGCCGAGCGCATCGGACTCGTGAGTCGGGTCGTACCGGCGGCATCGTTCGACGACGACGTCAACGCCACGCTCGAGCAGATCAGCATCTCGCCGCCCACGTCGCTCGCGCTCACGAAGTGGCTCTTCTACAAGCTCGATGCGCTGTCGTTCGAGGATGGGGTGGCGGCGGGCGTTGTCACCAACGTCGAATCGCGTTCGACCGATGACTTCAAGGCGGGCATCCGTCGCTTCATGCTGCGAAAGGAGAATCTGCAATGAATCGCATGCTCGTGGCCCGGCTGGTTCTCACGGCAACCGGTATCCTGGTGTGGGGATATGGGCAGCGCACGGACCTGCCGCAGCTGCGCATTGCCGGCATCGCCATTCTTGCCGTGTCGCTGATCATGCGGTTCTTCGTGCGCAAGGGCACGCGGGACCGTGACTAGCGCGCTCCGGGCGGCCGCGACGATCGCCCTGGTCGCCGGTTGCGCGCGCAATGCGCCAGGAGACTCGCCCGGTGAGCTGGCGCGCGATCCGCGCGTCATTTCGGCGGCAGAGCTGTCCGCGCCGGCCGTTGTCGGGCTCTCCACGTACGAGGCCATCCGCGCCCTGCGCCCGCAGTTCTTCGTGGACAACGTGGCCGGTGCGGGAAGCAAGGAGGGCCGGCGGCTCGAGATCTCCGTCAACGGCGGCCGTCTGCGGCCGCCGCAGGATCTTGTCACCATTCCGGCGTCGAACGTGGCTGAAGTCCGATACTTTGCGAGCGGCGAGTCGGTCAGCCGGTTCGGCATGCGCTCGAACCTCGGACCAGTGCTGCTGGTGACGCTCGTCAAGGCTGAGCCGGCCAGTCCTCTGTAGAGAGCCAGCAAGAAACAGGATATGCTCTTCTCCGTGCGCAGGAAGCACTACACCAGCCTTGCCTAAAGCGTTATATTTCAACACTTATGACGCGCCAGGCGGTACCCGAATTGCTGGCCCCCGCGGGCTCGCTGGACGCCGTGCGGGCTGCCCTCGCAAACGGTGCCGACGCCGTCTACCTCGGCGCCGACCGCTTCAATGCGCGCGACGAAGGGGCCCAACTCACGCTCGTCGAGGTCGGTGAAGCCTGTCGCCTCGCTCACGAGCGTGGCCGGCGCATTTACCTCACGCTCAACATTCTCCTCAAGCCGAGCGAGCTGCAGGCCGCACTGGTCTTCCTTGGCGACGCCATCGACCTGGGCGTCGACGCGGCCATCGTGCAGGACATCGGCCTCGTCCGCCTCATCCAGAAAACGTATCCCGGCTTCGAGATCCACGGCTCCACGCAGATGACGGTGCACGACGCCAGTGGCGCGCGCGTGATGCGGGAGCTGGGGATCGAACGTGTCGTGCTCGCGCGCGAAAACACCCTCGCCGACATCCGCGCCATCAAGTCCGCGGTCCCCGAGCTCGGTCTGGAAACGTTCATCCACGGCGCGCTCTGCATCGCCTACAGCGGGCAGTGCTTCATGTCCGGCATGATCTCGGAGCGCAGCGCCAACCGCGGGTCCTGCGCGCAGTCGTGCCGCAAGGACTACGTGCTCGATGATGTCTCGAGTGGCGAGGAGCTCGATCGCGGCTTCCTCATTTCCGCGAAGGATCTTTCGGCGGTGGAACATCTGGCCGACATCGCCGACGCCGGCATCGGATGCCTGAAGGTGGAAGGACGCAAGAAGCGGCCGGAATACGTTGCCACGGTTACCCACGGCTATCGGACGTTTCTCGATCGCCTCGCCGATGGGGAGCGCACTGCGCCGCCTGCGGCCGACGTGGAGCCGCTCGCGCAGATCTACAGCCGAGGCTTCACGGGCGGCATGTATGGCGGGCGGCAGGGCCGTGAATATGTCACGCGCAATCATCCCGACAATCGCGGCCTCGAGCTCGGAACTGTAGCCGCGCACGACGGCCGCGAGATCATCGTCGAGGTCACGCGCCTTCTTCAGGCGGGCGACGGCGTGGGCTTCGAGTCGCCCGACGTCCGCGGTGGCACGACCGTCGGGTTTACCATCGAGTCCATTCGCACCATCTCGCGCGGCGAGACCAACAGGCAGGCCATCGTGCTGCCCGCGCGCATCAGCGTGGGCGACGGCTGGAAGGTGGTTCGCTCCAGCGAAGCAGCGCTGCTCGAAAAAGCGCGTGCGAGCTACGCGTCACTCCCCGCCGAGCTTCGGGCACGCAGGACGCGTGTCGACGTCCGCGTTTTTGGCGCGTCCGGAGGCCCGCTCAAGGCGGTGTTCGTCGCCGACGGCGAAACGGTCACGGTGCGCACGGATATCAATCTCGCGCCCGCATCCAAACGTGCGCTCGATGCAGCATCGCTGCGCGAACAGCTCGGGAGACTCGGTGAAACGCCCTTCGTGCTCGGCACCCTCGAACACGCCGCGCTCGCCGATGGCTTGTTCCTTCCCATCAGCGAGCTGAATCGCCTTCGCCAGCAGGCCACCGACGAACTGCTGCAGCGGCGCGATTGGGCGCACCAGGCAGCCGTGGCCGAGCGTCTGGAAAAGGTGCAGGGCGCCATTCGTCTTGATCCGGTGGGCGCGCACGAACAGGCAGCGCAGTTCGATCTCGTTGCGTCGGTGTTCACGCTCGACGACGCGCGCACGGCCGCGAATGCCGGCGCCACCACCGTTGTGCTCGATCCGTTCCTGCGGCATCCCACGCCGCCGGTCACGCGCGTGCGGGCGCTCGCCGCGGAGCTGAAGGCGCAGGGCGTGGAGCTCAGGTTGCGAACGCCCACCATCGTGCGGCCCGAGGAGCGGCGCACCACCCAGAAGTGGCTCGACGTGGGCTTGCCCATCGTGAGCGGACATCTGGGCCTCGTCGCCGAGCTCGGGAGTGCAGGGCGCGATGTCATCGCCGACTATGCAGTGAACTGCTTCAACCAGCACACCGCGGCAGAGATGTTCCGGCTCGGCGCGCGGCGTGTCGTGTTGTCGGTGGAGCTCACGACAGAGGAGTTGCTCGCGGTGAGCGCGCCGTGGGAAGGCGCCGGCTTCGACGTGTTCTTATACGGTCGCCCCGAAGGCATGACCATCGAGCACTGCGTACTCTCCGCTGCGTTCGACCGCGAGCCCACCACCTGTCGCGACCTGTGCGTGCAGAAGCACACCAATGTGCAACTCACCGATCCGGCCGGCTACAGCTTTGCCGTCGCCACCGATTCCGCCTGTCGCAACCGGCTGCTGCATTCGCGCCCGGTCGAAGGCGGCGAGTTTCTTCCCCGCATGTGGAAGGGCGGGCTGCGCAACTAACACCTGGTGGTCACCGTGGGGGGCGATCCGGTCGCACAGGTTGTGTCGGGCTACCGCG
>JAQBPY010000422.1 GCA_028287285.1 Gemmatimonadota bacterium | reverse complement strand
CGATACGACGGTCCCAGGGCACGATGGAGCCACTGCGCCCCCAGTGCGTTTCCACTGTTGCTTTCCAGAAAGAGCAGGTCGTTGTCGGCGCGGAGCACGTTCGCCGCGTCGAACACCGGCTCCACATTCTTCAGGCTCTTGCTGTGCTGGTCGGCGTGTTCATCGTAGCCGGCGTCCGTGAGTCTTGGCTTTGGTGCGGCAAGCCATCGCGCCCCATCGATCATCGCTTCCTGAAACAGCCGTCGATATGGAAACGCATCGGTGTATCGCGCACGCAACGCCATCGGGCTTTCGATGAGCGTGTCTCCAACAACGAGTGTGCCGTCACGTGGGCAGAACGCGTAGTAGCCGTCGGAGCTCCACCCATCAGCGCCATGCTGTAGTTCCGTGGACGGAACATCCGGCCTGTAAACGACGATCCCCGCACGCTCGAATACCATGCAGAGTGCCTCGAGGTCCTCGTTTGCTTCATCAATGATGTGCTGCGGATAGCGACCCGTCTTGACGAGCGGTGCGTGAGCACCCGCGTAGTTGATCGCGCGGAGGCTGACGTCGGCAATGGGGACGCGCGCATTGTCCGCTCGGCCCACGATGACGGAACGCAACGTTCCCCACTCATTGTGGCTGCTGACGATCACTGCGTCCGGCCCGCGTTGGTCGTTGCATCAACGGCGGCGATGTTCCACGGCACACGGGCATACGTCACCGCCATTTCATCCAGCTGATAGCCGAACTCCCCCATCGTCTTCACGACCTCGAACGCGATGACTTCCTCCGCCACGTGATAGTACTCCACTCCGTATCGTTCCGCGTTGAGGTTGACGGTATAGCGTCCCGGGCTCAATGCACTCCCGGAAAATTCACCATCCATGACATACGTGCCGGGCACGAATGACTGCTGAAACGTCATCCACGAAAACAGCACGCGTACGCCCAGCTCGTTCACGAGCGTGACGCCGACCGACAGCGACGAGACCGGCGCGTCGACGGACATTCGCACCGCCATGCGGATTGGCTCGCTCCACTCATGCTCGCTGGCTGGGCGGCCGGCGCTGTCCATCAGGCTCACATGCCGGAGCACGACGCCCAGATGCTCCGTCGGCGGGGCAATCGTCGCGGCCGGCAACACGCTGGAATACTCGGAGAGATACCGGCGAATGATATCGGTGGAGCGGCCGATGTCGACGACGCGGCCTCGATCCAGCAGCGCCGCACGGGAACACAGTTCGCCGACGGCAGCGAGATTGTGGCTCACGAAGACCACCGTACGCCCGCTTCTTGCCATCGCGTTCATGCGGCCCATGCATTTCTTCTGGAATGCGAGATCGCCAACGGACAGCACTTCGTCCGCGAGCAGGATCTCGCTGTCCAGGTGCGCCGCGACCGCGAAGGCGAGACGCACCCGCATGCCGCTGGAATAGTGCTTGACCGGGGTGTCCATGAACTCGTCGACTTCGGCGAACTCCACGATATCGCGCATCTTTGCGCGCATGTCGCGGCGCGACATCCCCAGGATGGCACCATTGAGGAAGACATTTTCTCGGCCCGTGAGCTCGGGATGGAAGCCGGTGCCGATGTCGAGCAGGCTTCCGACCCGGCCGCGCAGCTCCGCGTGTCCGCACGTGGGCCGTGCAACACGGGCGAGGATCTTGAGCAGTGTGGATTTTCCTGCCCCGTTCCGGCCAATGAGACCGAGCACTTCGCCCGCTGGAACCTCGAACGAAATGTCCTGAAGCGCCCAGATCATCGAGGTCGCATTGGCCCGTCCGCGTTGCATCATGCGCATCGGGAGCGCGAGCGTCTCCATCACCGAGTCGCGGAGGGTCCGGTACAGAGGACCTCGCGCACCGATCCGGTATTGCTTGCCAATGCCATCGAGACGGATTGCCGGATGCGCCATCAGACCACGTCCGCGAAGCTTTGTTCGACGCGCACGAAGTACCAGAGCGCCATTGCCAGGAGAACAACTGTACCGATGATCGAGGCAATGATTGCGTGGCCGTCGAACGGAGTGCCGAGCAGCGCGGAGCGAAACCCGTCCACGATTCCTGCGAGCGGATTGATCAACAGCACGGGCCGCCATCGCGCGGGCACGAGCGTCGTAGGATAGATCACGGGCGTGGCGAACAACCAGAGCTGGATGAGAAAGGGCAGCGCGTACCGCACATCGCGATATTTCACGTTCAGCGCCGACATCCATGTTCCGACGCCCATGGCCACCATCGTCATCAGCACGGCGAGCGGCAGCAGCGCGAACACGCGGAACGATACACCCTGGCCGAACCACATCATGAGCACGCCCAGGACACCGAGTCCGATGGCAAAGTCGACCAGCCCCGCAATGACCGCGGCGAGCGGAATGCAGATACGGGGGAGGTAGACTTTTGTGATGAGATCCGGGTTGGTGACAAGGCTGTTGCCGCTGTCCGTGACGGCGTTCGCCACGAACGTCCACGGCAGCAGGCCGGCAAAGGCGAACAGCGGATACGGCACTCCGTCAGATGGCATCTTCGCGAGCCGCCCAAAGAATATCCCGAAGAGCGTCATCATCAGGACAGGCTGGAGCACGGCCCACAATACTCCGAGCAACGTCTGGCGGTACTTCACCTTGAGGTCCCGCCAGACCAGGAACCCGAGCACGCCGCGCGAGTGCCAGACTTCGCTGACGCGCGCCAGCAATCCTTCAGCGCTGCCGCCAATGAGCGTGACATCTCCCCGCCATTGCCGAGTGTCGTCCGGCACCTCGCTCAACGGCGCGGTGCCGATGCAAACAGCGCGATTCCCTTCAGCACCGTGCGCACGGCCTGGAATGGGGATTCGGAATTATCTGCTCCTCCGGCGGGCTCGCCCCCGGTACGGCGCAGGCGGCGGCGGAGCCACCGCCACATTGGCCCGCGCGCGGCTGGATGTTTCGCAAACAGGAGCAGGAGGTAGGCGACATATGCGGTGCGGGTGTCCCGGCGAAAACGTTCGAAGGCAGCCCATGTGTCCGGTACCGGATGTGTCACGAGCGCATCGGGAGTATACACGACCCGACGGCCGCGCAGCAGATACGCGAGGAAGGCTTCGTGCTCCTCGTAGCTCGTAATGGGCGCCCCTCGACCGAGCCGCTCATCGAAGCCGGTCCATTCATTGAAGTCACCGCGGCGAAATGCCATGCTCGTGCCGGTGCCGACACCACCGGCGACGGCGACCTCTTCCCACCCCGGTACCGCAATGTCGAACGTCCGGTGCGTCAATCCTGCCATCCACCACCGGCCCATACCGTCCAGGATTTCCGGCGTATTCGAGTTGGGAATGGGCACGCAGCGTCCCGTTACGACTGCAACACGGGGATCATGAAATTCAAGCAGGAGTGATTTCAGCCACGCGGGGTCGGCGCGAGCATCGTCGTCGATGTAAACAATGACGTCGGCCGTTGCGGCGCGGCCGCCGGTGTTGCGAGCTCTGCTGAGGCCCGTCACAGGCTCACGTATGTATCTCGCTTGAAAAAGAGCGCACACGTCGCGGATGGCCGCGCTCTCCGGCGCGTTGTCCACAACGATTATCTCATCTGGAGGGTGATTGCCGCCCCGAATCACGCCAATGCACGCTGCAAGCTCGTCAGGACGATTGCAGGTGCAGATGACCAGAGATGAGCTCGGCAAGGGGACTTGCCCCGAAGCGGCGGACATGCAAAGAATCTATCGGTGCCCCCGTGGCCGGGATATGCCGCTAGCCGGCCCGGGCAGAGCGGCTGACCGCCATTTCGTATCCCTTCATGCACGCCGCCGCCACGGTTGCGGGCCGGAGCGTCGATACGGCATCGAGCCCCTTCTCGATCTGGCGCGCCCTGAGGTCGCTGTCGTCTTCGCAGCGCCGCATGGCGGCCGCGATGGCGTCGACGTCCATCGGATCGAACGTGATGGCGGCCTCCGCGGCAAATTCGTGGGTCGTGGGGATACTGGACGCCACAACCGGGCAGCCACAGGCCATTGCTTCCATCACCGGCAAGCCCCCTCCTTCAAACAGCGACGGAAAAACCAGCGCGGACGCCGCACCGTACAGTAGCGGCATTTCTCGCGCAAGGAGCCTCGGCACGAAGGTGACGCGCCGTTCCAGTCCATGCTTTTCGATCAATGCCGAAACCTCCCGCGAGGGTTCGGCGCGTATGGCGAGTGGCCAGCGCTGCGGCCGATCCTTTTCCAGTTGGGCGACGGCGATGATGAGCCGCTCGTAGTTCTTGTGGGGGTAGTGATCGGCGACGGCGAGCCAGAACGCAGGGGGAAGACCCAGTCGCTCGCGGAATTGTTCAACGGCGTGGGCTGGCTGGGGCGCGAACCGGCGTTCCATTGACGCCGGGACGACAATCATGCGCTCCCATGGCACGTGCAACCGGCGATGCAGATGCTCGGCAGTCGAATTCGACATCGGCATCAGTACGTCGGCGTGAATGCTGGCACGGCGGCGCATGACGTTCAGATAATTGCGCTTGAAGAAAGCGATCTCATCCGGTCGGTCCAATTCCATCAGGTCAAAGATTGTGACGGCGCTCGGTACGTCGCCCGCGAACGGCAGCGTCCCGAACACGTGATGGAGGCAATCGAGCTGCGCTCTTTGGACGATGCGCCGGAACAGGGTGTTCTCATAGAGCACGCGCACGGCCCGTTGGGTCGGCGGAAGGGACAGCGTAATCGAACGGAAATTGTTCTGTGGAGGGACGAGCTCGGCGCTTTGGCTCGTGACAAACAGGACGTATTCGTTCGTCGAATCGTGCTCCGCGAGGGCCGGAATGAGCGCCTGCAGGTAGTTCCAGGCGCCGCCGATTCCCGGATGAACGGGAAGCAGGTTCAGTCCGATGCGCATGACTTACCGTGCAGCGTCACGCGCTCGCGCAGCCTTCGTCGGCATTGTGCGCGAGCAGCATAAATGCACTATCTGCGCGAGATGATGATCACTGTTGCCACGGACCCGATGATCTGCGCCACGGAGCCAGCGATGCCCACCCAATTGACCTCGTGCGGTGTCTTGGCCGGGACAATGATGACCGCACCCGGGTCGGGCTGCGGAATCCGAGCCGGAAGAAGAAACCAGCGATCCTGATAGGTTTCCACGTAGCCATTGGGCTGCGTGACGTATGTCCGTTCTTCGTCCGCCAACTCGGTTGTTCCACCGGCGGCGGAAATGTAGTACCGGGCGTCCTTGCCCGGCACGTACGCCACGCTGGTTGGCGCGTGCACCGATCCCAGAACCTTCACCACTGGATTGTAGCGGGGAATGGTCAGGACGTCCCCGGCCCGCAAGGCAAAATTCTCTCGTGACCCCGGGTCACGAAGAATCTTGGCCAGATCGATGTTGATTCTTCCGGCCGAATCCGCGGATCGGACGAAGCTTGCCCCGTCCGCATAGGCATCATTCGTCAGGCCTCCAGCCCGTGTCACGAGGTCGGAGATGCGCTCCGTCCTGCTCCGGATCACGTACTGGCTCGGGTACTGCACGCGGCCCTGAATACTGACGAGCTGGTCGACCTCCCAACCCGGCCGCTGGAAGATCGAGATGTGATCATAGGGGCGCAGCACGAGGTCCTGCGTGCTTGGGCGCCGAGCGGCGGCTTGTGCAGCGCCTGTGAGCCCGCTGCTGTTCGTCTCATTGAAGAGATATGACGAGTCAAGCGGTACGCGGATAGTATCCGCGCGGATATTTTCGCCAGCGTTTTCATTGAGCCGTGCCACTTCCGCCCAGCCCAGGAATGCACCCTCGGTGAGTCCCCCGGACAGTTGGATCACGTCCCGCAGCGTCATGCCTTCGCGAAATTCCAGATGCGTCGGATTCTTGACCGAACCTACGATCATCACTTCGCGCGGATTCGCAAATTCCGTTCGTGTAAAGACGCGAATCTCATCGTCCTCGGCGAGCGTGAGATCCACGTCGACGGCACCGCTTCCGTTCAGGAAACGGCTCCGGAGCTCCTGCCGTGTGTCATCCGGCTGTCGGCGCGAAATGAGCACCTCGCCGATATAGGCATCCGGCCTGATGCCACCAGCCCGGCGGAGCGCCTCGCTCAGCTTCATGCCCGCAGAGAACGCCTGGGTCCCCGGCTGCCAGACGCCGCCCTGAACCGCGATGCGATTGCGGACACGCTCATTCACCGCGAATACCGTGATCTGGTCTTCGTCAGCGAGCTGTACCAGTGGCGTCTGGCCATTGGCAACGTCCTGCGCTGCGACGTCGATCACCTGCCGGTCCAGGCCAATGGTACGCCGCTGATTGGGCGGGAGCACGCGGTTGATCTGGATGCGGTTGCGCGATGCCGTCGCCTTGAATCCCCCAGCGAACGCAATGAGATCGGCCAGCGTCTCGCCTTCCTTCATCTCGTATACGGCCGCGCGGCCCACCTGGCCACGAATGCTCACGCGCTTGCCGTGGAAGGGAATGAAGATGAAGTCGCCGGACTCCAACCGAACGTCGTGCGTGGCATCGCCGCGAAGCAGATAATCGTACAGATCGAGCGTCGAGACCACCTGGCCCTGCCGCTTGAGTTGAATCTGCCGCATGGAACCGCGCTCCGTTGGACCACCGGCAGCATAGACCGCCGTGAGCATGGTACCGAGTCCGGACACCTGATAGCTGGACGGAACTGCGGCATCACCCACGACGAAGACCTGATTCGTTCGCACGTTGCCCACCGTCACCGTGAAGCGGGTACGCGAGTTCGGACCGTTCCCGATGCCTGAATACAGTGACGAGAGGCGTCGCTGGAGCACCGTGCGCACCTCGGCCAGCGACAGGTTGGCAACATACACCTCGCCTACCTGCGGGATGATGACCGTGCCCTTCTGCGTGATCTCGAGTGGGTAGGACGCCTCGACATCCCCTGTGATGACGAGGAGCAGGACATCGCGCGGTCCCACGTGGTAGTTGGGGTCGACGACACCGGTGGAAGTCGCATCGAATTGCGAGGTCGACCGGCGGAACATGTCCATCCCGAAGATGGGCAGTGCGCCGAACGACGAGTCGATCATCGAGACGGCGACCGTGGTGACAGGCGCTGTGCTGGGGGCCACGACCTCGACGAGTGGCCTGGGCCTGTCGAGCTCGCCAAGACCGAGCGCCTTGAACGCCCGGAGTACATCCGATGTAGGGGCACCGGCCGCCGACTCGGCCGTTCCTCCCAGGTACGCATCGAAGAGCGTGGGCGCATAGCCCATGCTCTTCAGCTTGGCGCGTACGTCGTCAGGGCTCATGCCGCTGGACTTGATGCGCGCCTGCGCTTCGGCAACGAGATCAGGCCTCGTCTCCAGCAGCTTGGCCGCTTGCGCGGACGTGGGGACTTGTGCCTGGCTCTCGGACGCAGCAGCGAGTGTCGCGATGCCGAGCATCGTGAGCGCCAGCATGCGGCATCCTAAACTCTTGAAACAAATGAACATCGATGTTTACATGACAGAGAAATGATTAGGCAACTCGTGCGGGCGCGGCGCTACGCGGCAGGGGGAGCAGCACCCAAACCGGGCCTGCGACGAAAGATTCTCGATGGATGACGAAGATCTGCGATAGTGGCGCGCCAAGCATCGCGGACGTCCTCCCATGCAAAAGGATCTGCGCGCCGGTATTTGCTGATGAACTGATGAACCCAAGCAACGAGCAGCGCAATAAGACTGCCGACAACCAGGCTGATCAGGCCCTGAACCAGGAGACCGCGCCGGTCCGGGCGCGATGCAAGGGCGGGCGCTTCCATGATAGTGATCGATGCCGTGTTTCGAGCCTCCTCGATCCGTGCTTGATCATATCGCTGCGCGAGTTGCGACACCAGCTGATCGCGCCTGACCACTTCGCGCTGCAGGCGCTCCATGCCAAGGACAAGCACCGGGGAGCCCTGGAATATTCGATTCTGCTCTTGATAGGCCTGGAGGGCATCCTCGGCAGAATGCAGCTCTTTTCGCGCTTCCGTCAAACGCGCAGCGGTGAACTCCCGTTCTTCGGTCGCATGCGTGCGACGCGTGCGCGCATTGAAATCGTTGATCAGCTGAAGGACGCGGTTGGCGATCTGCAGTGACAGCGCAGGATCCTTCGTCCTGACAGCGACCGTGACGATTCCTGTTTTGAGATTCGAGCCCGCAGACAGCGACTCAGCCAGATCGTCGACGGTATTCTCTACGGCCGTCCCGCGCGCTCCCCCACCATCCTTGAAAATCGTGACGAGATCTGCCGTGATATAGGTGCCATCGTCATTTTTCGCCCGATACTTGGTATTGACCACGTCGCGAAGGAAGCTTCTCGATGTCACGAGCGTGACGTAGAAATCGGGCGTCTGGGTCAGATCGACTCCAGGAAGGCTGATCCCGAGCTGCTCTGCCAATCCTGACGCCGCACCAAGCGCGCTTCCGCCTCCCAGCTGCGGCACGAACACCACGCTGCTTGTATAGAGGCGAGCCCCGACCAATCCAAGACCGACTACGAGGGCGAACAGGACGAGGGGTATGACCACGAACAGGCGCCGATGTTGAAGCAGCACTTTCACCGCTTCAAGCGGTGTCAGGCCAATCCATCCATTGTCAGAGGGGTCTTCGCCGGCGGCACGAGCCTGCAGAACGGGCGAATGAGGATCTGGCATTGAGGTCGTCTTGGGAATATGCTGCATTTCCATGAAGTTCAAATAATATATTCGCGGATCAGGGTAGTGCCACGACCGGCACGAGCCAAACGTGATCCCTTGGATACGGATTCGTGTGATCCTGCGGATACTGAAGGCGAACGCGGCTGCCGGACGGGTTCCAGCTAACGTTTCGGCTCGACGACCCGACCGTTATTCTCCGTACTGCGCCACTGTTTGCCGGCGTTCCACACGGCACCATCGCCTGACGTCGACTTCGCGGCACGAGCGCTCAGCCTCGTCGCTTGTTCCCAATGTCCAGGGTGATGCCTACATCCCCAACGACTTCCGTTATGACTGACAATTCGGACACTACAGCAACGGCGCAGACCGAGATTTCGCGCGGCGAGCGATTTGGCTTCGGTGAGAACTGGTCGCGCTTCCTGCGGATCGTCGACGACGAGCGTATCCTCGAAGCTGAGCGCTCGCTGCGCGAGATGCTTGGCGTCGAGTCGTTCGAAGGGCGGTCCTTTCTCGATATCGGCTGCGGCAGCGGCCTGTTCAGTCTTGCTGCGCACAGACTTGGCGCGGCAGTTGTTTCATTTGACTACGACGAACAGTCCGTCGCTTGTGCAGAAGCATTGCGCTCGCGTTACGGTGTGTCCGGACGGCCGTGGACCATTCACAGCGGAAGCGTTCTCGATGCGGACTTTATGGCATCTCTGGGCGTGTACGATATCGTGTATTCGTGGGGGGTGCTGCATCATACCGGCCACATGTATCGGGCGCTCGAGCTGGCCGCGAACAGAGTTGGTGAGGGCGGAAGGCTGTTCATCGCCATCTACAACTACCAGCCGTTCTGGAGCCGCTACTACACTGCCGTCAAACGGGCGTATGTCGGCGCGCCTCGCGTGGGAAAGTACGTCATCGCGGGAGCCTATATCGGCCTTCAGCTCGTGCGTGGTCTCGCATACGATCTGCGTAAATTTCGCAATCCCGCGCTCCGGTACAGAGCCCAGAAAAACCAGCGGGGGATGTCGGTGTTCTATGACTGGATCGACTGGATCGGAGGCTACCCGTTCGAAACTGCAACACCGGAAGAGATGGTTACATTCCATCAGGAGCGGGGATTCACCGTTCTACGTCAGGAAAACAGCAACGGCCTGGCCTGTAATCAGTTCGTTTTCAGGCTCCGCACCTCTGCCGCGTGAGCGATCCTGGGGTTGCTGAGCTCACACGAGCACCGCGCTAGCGATACTGACACGCTGCAATGTGGTCCGGATTGACGTCCAGCCGGCTCTTTACCCCTGCACAGACCATTGTATCGGCCGCGTCGAGTATTCCGTTTCCATCTACATCACCACGCAATCTCAGCTTGAACGCCTGGGTGAACACCCGGCTTCCCGCGGTATTCGTCACGACCGCGCGTACGTAGAGGCTGCCAGCTGGAATGGCTCTCATGGGCAAAATCGCCCCGGCCGCGATCGGAGCGCCATTGGCGATCCATTGTACCGTAGCATCATCGGACGCGAGGGTGATGGTAAGTGCCGTCGTGTCTTCACTGATCGACGTGATCACCGGATAATTGCCTTTCTTTGCGCCCGCATCCTGGATGGCGAACAACGAGCCACGTGTGAACGCCGCTGTGTACGCGTCGAGCGTGGCGTGTTCCGCCATGACCAGGATCTTACCGCTGTCCCGAACGCGATCACTCAAATTCTTGTCGTTGTTGTTCGGACCGAAGTGGTCGTTGACGGCAATGCCGA
>JAQBPY010000385.1 GCA_028287285.1 Gemmatimonadota bacterium | reverse complement strand
TGGAGTGGGCCGGTGCGCAATTGGGCACCGATGAACGCTGTGCAATTGAATCCAGACCGTGGTGCAGTCGCAGCACCCGCGCGCGTCGCATGACGCGCGATGCGACATCTATCTTGACACTCACCGTCATACAGCGCAAACCCGTAGGCTATCGCGCGGATTTTCTCCTGAGTTACGACTCGGGGAAAAGTGCATACCTCTCAGCGCAGGAACGAGAACAGCTGAAGAAGCTGGGGGAGACACCCGCCCTGGCAGAAGCTGCCGGGACCTTCGCGCGCGACCTCGCCGCTCGGCTGCTGATCGATCTCTCATGGGCTTCCAGCCAACTCGAAGGAAACACGTACTCCCTTCTCGATACCGAGCGTCTCATACAGCACGGACAGGCAGCGCAGGGCAAGGATGCGTCAGAAACACAGATGATCCTCAACCACAAGCGAGCGATAGAAAACCTGATGGAAGGGGCCGAGGAGATCGCCTTCAACCGGTTCACGCTCATGAGCCTGCACGCCGCCCTCTCCGAAAACCTCCTCGCCGATCCGGCTCATGAAGGTCGGCTGCGAACGAGGGAAGTCGGCATCACGCAGTCGGCGTATACGCCGATCTCCATTCCACAGAAGATCGAGGAGTATTTCGACATCATCCTCGTGAAGCTGCAAGCCATTGCGAATCCGTTCGAGCAGGCGTTCTTCGCGATGGTTCACCTTTCCTACCTGCAGCCGTTCGAGGCTGTCAACAAGCGAACCTCGAGACTCGCCGCGAACATTCCGTTCATCAAGGGAAACCTCATCCCACTCTCGTTTCTCGACGTCTCCCGGGACGCGTACGTCCATGGACTTCTCGGCGTTTACGAGGACAATAATGTCGGATTGCTCAAGGACATCTTTGTGGCCGCGTACGAGCGGTCATCACAGAAGTACCATGTCGTTCGCGAAGCGATCGGTAAACCGGATCCGTTCCGGCAAAAGCATCGAACGGCGATCTACAATGCCGTTCGATCCGTCATCATGAACGAGCTGCCGGCAACCACGGATGCGCTGGTCGCGCGTGCGCTACAGGCGGGAATTGAGCTCCCCGCCGAGCACCGGCAATTCGCAGCGATGGTATTGGCGCAGCTCGGCCTCGTCACCGCGGAAAACGCGGGACGGTATGGGCTTACGCCAAATCAATTTCAAGGCTGGCAAACATAGGCGTACACTAGCCACGCGCGGCTTGGCGGTTGGGTTTGCACGCCCCGCAAATCCACTCTCTCGTCTTGTTGTTCTTCGGGTTGTTGCGCCACGCGCCGAACTTCCTCGTCAGCGGATGCCTGCAGCCGCTGTTATCGACGGCGGTTCGAACGGGGCTGGCGATGATCTGCCGCACGCGTTCACGGCTCAGGAAGAACTTGTCCGCGATTTCGTCAAGCGTGCGACCCTGTTCGCGGAGGGATCGCATCTGGCGCTGGCGCCGTGCTCGTTTCACGGCGAAAAGGCCAGAGGAAGTCCAAAGGCTTTGGGGGAATCTCGATGTTGGCCTTTCGGAGGTACAAACGCACCTCGGTGTACGTCAATCCGTACTTTTCCGCGAGCTCTAGCCGGTTCAGCGAACCACGTCGTGCATCGATGAAGAAGCGTGCGGCCGGGGACCGGTCGACGACTTTCGACTGCCGACGTCTTGAGGATGATGCGGCTGCTGCTGCGGCCCGCCATCGGACCGCTGCCGCGCCCCGATCCTCGAGCAGTGCGCGGATCGTGGTTGCGGAGCAATCATGGGTTCACGTTAGTGGCAGGAATCGGCTCGAAGCAAGGTCGCGCCTCTTGCGGCGATATCAGCTGGAGGCGAGGTTGGCACGCCGAGTCAGTGGCGCGGTTGGGAGCCATGACTCCCAATGAGAGAGCGTCGCTACGCTCATGACGGCGCTGGTCGCATGGATCGCCGCCGTTGAGCGAAGTGGGACTCCGGCGCCGATCATCGCCGGCCTCACCCACTACCAGTTCGTCACCGGGCCAAAAGGCCGCTTGGGGTCAAATTTCCACGCCCTACGGCGCGGCATCGCATGCGTTTGAATGGCTCTCCGAGCCTCCGTTTGATGACGCAACGGACGGCGCGCCCTGCGATGTTGCGACATGCGTCCTTCCCCGGCAGTTGTTGCGTGGTGCGCAACAGGCTATCCTGAGTCGTGATCCAGTCCTTTCGTCACAAGGGACTGCGACAGTTCTTTGAATACGGCATGACAGCAGGCATCCAGCCGTCGCACGCAAAGCGCCTGCGGTTGCTGTTGGCTGCCCTCGACACGGCCCACACCATCGCTGACATGGACATCCCAATTGACTATGAGGACTATCACTGATGACGATGCACAATCCTCCGCATCCAGGGGCATTCATCACCGAGGTGTATCTGGAGCCGCACGGACTCACCGGTCGTCAGCTTGCGGTTGCGCTTGGTGTGGCGGCGTCGACGCTCAGCCGCGTGCTCAACGGATCCAGTGGCATCACGCCGGAGATGGCACTTCGGCTTTCAAAGGCGCTGGGGCGGTCGCCGGAGAGCTGGCTGGCGATGCAGAACCAGCATGATCTCTGGCAGGCAAAACAGCGCGTGGATCTTCGCACGGTGGACAAGGTGCGATTCTCGGCAGCGTGAGTACGACAAACTGCTTGTCATAGGCAGTGCGCGCCAAAGAATAGCCACAAGGCCGTTTGAGTAGATCCCCCGCGCTCGCGACGCTCGCTGGGGATGACAAGTCGCT
>JAQBPY010000159.1 GCA_028287285.1 Gemmatimonadota bacterium | reverse complement strand
GCACTTCCTTGGGCCCAAGCGGATCTTTTTCGGTGCGGGTCGCGGCGGCCATAGTACGGTTCTCGCGGAAAGAAGGTCTGTCGACCAGCGCCATGGCGCCAGTCAGGTGGTTGCGGAGTTTGACTGTGCGGATGACCGAATCAGGACGAGCAGAACGACCAGCGCGGCAATGCCGGCGACGCCGAGGCACAATACGCTGAGCCCGTGCAGCTTGCCGAAGAGCTGGCGGCGCGGATCAGCGGGATCGAGCGCGTCCACAGGGCCGCCAATGGACATTCGCACGGCTTCGATGCGTGGGGCAATGACGAGCTGCGCGGCGCCGCACGCAGCCATGAATGCGACCGAGACCGCCGAGCCGAAATATCCTGCGGTGATCGTGCGTGCGATGAATGCGAGCAGGAGTCCAAGCGCGATGCCCGCCCAGAACAGCACGGGCAGCACTCGACCCACGAGCGCGCCGGCAAGTGTTCTCGTTGGCAGGACCGCGAACGCTGCGGGCGCCACGACAGCCGATGCGAGGACGGCTGCGCCGAGCCACGCCGAGAGCAGCACGATCCACAGGAGGGGCATCGAGCGTCCCATCAGCGCTTGAGCGCCCGGGCGCGTCCGGAGAGAAATGGATTCGTCTCGAGCTCCTGCCCGATCGTCGTGGACGGACCGTGTCCTGGATACACCGCGGTGGCAACGGGCAATGTCGCAAAACGCTCCAGCGACGCGTCCATGGCGTACGGGTCGGCAAGCGGGAGATCCGTGCGGCCGATGCTTCCGGCAAAGAGCAGGTCGCCCGAGAGCGAAACGCCGGGCGCGTTGAAGCTCACATGACCAGGCGCATGTCCCGGCACGTGCATCACGATAAACGACGTCGAGCCAACGGACAGCATGTCACCCTCGGCGAGGGGACGCGTGGCGGCTTCGGGCTGGTCCCACGGCACGCCGTACATGTCGGCCGCCTTCGCCGAAAGGCGTTCGTAGTACGGAAGGTCGAGCGGGTGCAGGTAGACGGGAACGTCGTACACCGCGCGCACTGCATTGATGGCGCCGATATGATCGAGATGCGCATGCGTGAGCCAGATGGCGTTAAGCGATGCGCCGTTCGTCTTGACCATTTCGATGATGCGCGCGCCGTCGTCGCCCGGGTCCACGAGCACCGCATGGCCGCTCGCCTCATCAACGGCCAGATAGCAGTTCTCGGCGAACGCGCCAACGGTGCGCACGTCGATCTTCATGCGGAATAACCGCCGGTGCCCTGCGGATCCACGGCGTGTCCTTCTGCCCGAGCCTTGAGATACTTCTCCACGGCAATTGCGGCGGTGGTGGCGTCGCCCACGGCGGTGGTCACCTGGCGCGTGAGCTGCGAGCGAAGATCTCCCGCGGCGAACAGGCCAGGCACGGAGGTCTGCATGATGGAGTCGGTCTTGAGATACCCCATCTCGTCGTGCTCCACATGATCGGCAAGGATGCCCGTGTTTGGACGGAAGCCGATGAACACTAAGCAGCCGGTGGCGGCAAGGGTGCGCACGGCGTCGGTCCTGACATCGCGAATGCGCAGGCCTGTCATGAGGCCGCCGGCATCTCCTTCCACTTCCTCCGCGACGGAATCCCAGATCACTTCGATCTTGGGGTTGGCGTGCAGACGATCGACGAGAATACGCGACGCGCGAAAGCTCCCGCGGCGGTGCACGACGTACACCTTCGACGCATATCGCGTGAGAAAGTCCGCTTCCTCGACGGCGGCGTCTCCACCACCGACCACGGCGATGACCTGCTCGCGAAAAAACGCGCCGTCGCAGATGGCGCAGTACGACACACCCTTGCCTGCGAATTCGCCTTCACCGGGTATGCCGAGCTTCACCGGCGTTCCGCCTGCGGTGACGATCGTGGCAGGCGAGGTGTAGCGGTCGCCGACATCGGTGATCGTCTCGAAGGTGCCGTCGTCGAGCCGTTTTACCGACGTCACGTTCGCCGTCACGAATTCGGCACCAAACTCCCTGGCGTGCTCCTCGAACTTCTTTGCCAGCTCCCAGCCAAGGATGGACTTTTCGCCAATCCAGTCGTCGAGCTTTTCAGTGTTGAGCAGCTCGCCGCCGGGAATGCCGCGCTCGAGCACGAGCGTCTTCAGCATGGACCGGCCGGTATAGAGAGCGGCGCACATGCCGGCCGGACCTGCGCCGACAATGACGACGTCGTAGTGCTTCGTGGTGGACAAGAGGTAGCCTCGTGCTATGGGCGCTGACGTTCGATCCCTGAAATCTCACCAGAAGAAGTCCGCGGCGGAACCGTTGCGTTCCCGTTGGGTGCCGGGTTAACGGTGACTTTGCGGAGCGCGCCATGGCAGTGCGACGCCGTGCCCACGAGAAAGGCATGGATGCCCTCGCCTCCGTATTCGGAGATTGCCGCATCCGCCGCGACCACCTCGCGCACGTCGATCATGCCCACACCGTGCGTGCGATGCGTGCAATGAAATACGTATGGCCCATCCACCTGGCGTCCAGCGGCGCGCTCCTGATCCGCATATTGGGCGAGCGCGACCGGCATGCTCCAGCTGCGTGGTCCCTTCGTGTGCGGACAGCGCGCGGGCTCGATGCAGTTGATGGGGCACATCCAGTCGGCAAAGCTGACGTAGTGTGTGCCGTCGTCACCGGCGCGCTCCCACGGCGTGGCCGGCGCCGCGGTGAGCGGCTCGATGGTGATGTTCCGATCCGGCCAGCGCGCGGCCGCACGCGACATGAGCCAGTCCGCCATGAGATGCGGCATGAGCGGCGACGGGACGATGACGTCGTTCGATGTCTCCGCCCGCTGTTCGCTGGCGCGGCCAAGGTACGCGTCGAAGTAGGCGCGCCAGTCACTGACGTTGATACGAAGGTTCGTCGGACGTTCCTCGTCGGCGAGCGTCGCCACCTGACAGTGCGCATTGCGGTCCACGACGATGAGCGCATCCCACACTGCCGCTCCCGCCAACTCCGCGCGACGCAGCTGCCTGACGTAGTAGCTCCCGTAGCAGCCACCACCAACGATGATGATCGTGCCGAAGCGCTGCGTCTCGCGCACGACGCGCAGCATTCGATCAGCGCCTGACGTGACGTCCGCCATCGACGCGGATGATTTCGCCCGTCACGAAGTCTGCCTGGAGCAGGTAGACCACCGCCTGCGCGACGTCGTCCGCTGTCCCGAAGCGCTGCAGCGGCGTGGTTCTGCGGAGGTGCTCCGCGCCCTTCTCGTCGAACTCGTCCGGCAGCATCACCACGCCAGGCGCCACGCCGTTCACGCGAATGTCGGGCGCGAGCGCATGCGCCATCGCCCGCGTCATCTGCACGACCGCGGCCTTCGTCATGCCATGCGGGACATAGCCGGTCCATGTCTCGAACGCTGCCATGTCGGCAATGTTGACGACACATCCCTTTGACGTCTTGAGGGCCGGAGCGGCGCGCTGCGTAAGGAAGAATGGCGCACGCACGTTGAGCGCATTCATGTCCTCCCATTCCGTGGCGGTCACCTGGCCAATGGGCGTGCGCAGCATCATTGCAGCGGAGTTGATGAGCGCGTCCATGGCTCCGACGTCATCGATGAGCCGCTCACACGCGTCGATGCTGCCAAGATCCGCCCGCCTCATGGATGCACTGCCTCCCGCCGCCTCGATCATGCGAACGGTTTCGCGCGCGCCCGCCTCGGAGCCATTGTAGTGCACGATGACGTTCATCGTCCGTGCGCCCAACGCCACCGCGATCGCGCGCCCGACACGACGTCCCGCGCCGGTAACGAGCGCGACGCGACCGGCGAGATCTGTCATCGGCTCACGCCACCGGCGCCCGTCTCCGCGCCGCCACACAGGCGTCCTGCCGTGCGAGCCATTCTTCCGGCACCTGCATCATGCCGATGGTGCGCGGCCCGTCGGCCGCCCCGTGCCAATCGGATCCACCACTCACCACCAGGCCGAGCTGCTCGGCAAGAGTGCGCAGCCGCGACGTATCGCCAGGCGAGTGGCCGGGATGCTTCACTTCCACACCGTCGAGCCCGAGTGCGAGGAGCGCGGTCAGCCGCTCGCGGGTCCCCGCCCCGCCCGGATGCGCGAGCACGGCCAGACCGCCGCATTCGTGAATCATGGCAATGGCGGCAGCCATGTCGAGTTGATCCTTGGCCACGTACGCGGGCTTTCCCGCACCGAGATACCGGTCAAACGCATCGCGCACGTCCACGGCCCATCCGTCGGCCACGAGCGCACGCGCGATATGGGGGCGCCCGACGGCGCCATCCTTTGCCTGCGCGAGCACATCCTCGAACGTGACCTGCACGCCGAGCGCGACGAGTTTCTCGACGATTGTCTGGCCGCGCCGCTGTCGCATTTCCTGGAGCTCGCCGAGTCCGCGCTCGAGCACGGTGGTGTCGCCCAGATGCAGCCCGAGCAGATGCGTTTCGGCGTCGCCCTCCACCGCGCTCAGCTCCACACCGCTCACGATACGAACGCCGAGCTCCACGCCCGCACCCTGCGCCTCGGCGAGGCCGCCTACCGAATCATGGTCGGTCAGCGCGATGGCGACGAGCCCGGCAGCACTCGCCGCGCGCACCACGTCAGCCGGCGCCCGGGACCCGTCGGACGCCGTGGAATGCATGTGCAGGTCGACGAACGTCATCGGCCCTGCGGGGGTCGTCACGGCGTGTACCCGGCCTCGGGCGACATCTCGCTGGGCTGCGACTGCTCGAACAGGCGCGCGAGGTCGGCGTCGCTCATCTCGATGAGCGCCTGTTCGCGGGCGCGCGCGCCCTGCGGCGAATAGCGCGTCACGCGCACCTCGCGGTCGTCGCCGGTTCCGGAAACGAACAGGAGCGCGAACTCGTCCCGATCGTACTGCGTGACGCGGCCGGAGGGGAGCACCCTCCAAGTACGTCCGTCGTGCGTGACGGTGCGGGTCGGCATTTATGGAAGCTCCACTTCGTGATAGAGGCGGGCCGGATCGAGCACTCGCTCCGGCGCCGAGGCGTGGGCGCGCGTGAGCGTGGCTGCGTCAGGCGCCTCGAAGAACTCGAGGAAGGCACCGGGCAGGCCGGTCTCCTCGAAGACGTAGTACTTGCAGCCGGCCGACGCATAGTGGGCCCGC
>JAQBPY010000347.1 GCA_028287285.1 Gemmatimonadota bacterium | reverse complement strand
CCATTGGACGTCCGATGGAATCACCCACCGCACCGCTGTCCGAAACAATGGTGGCGTCGTCGAGCGCCAGCTTCCAGCGAGTGGCGCGCTTCTGGACCGAAAGCGTGTAGAGACCCAGCATGTAGTGCTCGCCAACCGAGATGTCTCCCAGGTAGATCGAGTCGCCGGGAGATTTGGGCTGGATGTACAGGGCGAGCTTCTTCACCACCGCATCCGAGATGCGATAGCTCTTGAGCAACTCCACCCAGGCGCCCGAGCTCAGCAATTGACGCGTACGCACCGGCCCCGACTTGTCCTGAAGAGGAGTCTCCGACGCAATCCAGATGGTAGCGCTTGCTTCATACTCCGGACGGACGAGCTTGGTAGCTACCACGCCGCCAGTTATTGCGAGAACCATCACACACAGCAGGAGCCACTTGTACCGACGAATGGCCGCCAGCGGACGCTCGAAGGGTGAGCGCGGCGGCGCAAGCGTGGGCTCGTCTCCCCATCCTTCGGAGAGTTGCGGCCCCACGGTGGCGAGCGGAGCAGGCGGCTGCGCCTGAACCAGTTGCATTGGTACTACTTCGTCTGACATGTCCTGTGTTCCGACAAGAGTGTGACGACCCCAGGGGGCGTATGGATCTGGAAATCATGCCCGCGAGGGCAGAACATTGCCGTTACAATTTGCCCCGCAGGCTCACGAACGCGAACAGCACACCTGCAACGGTTGACGCGATCTGGAGCACGGACATCCAGTTGAATGGAGGCGATTTGGCGCCGATGATCACCTCATCGCCGGCGCGCAGATGGAGCCGATCCAGCGAAATACCATCACTCAGCGCCACCTGAGTGTCCTTCGCATTCCAGATGATCTCGCCGCCACGGCGCACCACCACGTTGTTCAGGTCCGACGACGGCGCCGGGCCTCCCGCCTTCATGATGATGTCGTTGAGAAGCACGTCCGCGGACGTATAGTAGTAGCCCTGCCGTCCGATTTCCCCCATGACGCCAAGTCGCAACAAGGGTGTGACCCGTACGCTCGAATCCTTGAGGAACTGGGCCAGATAGCTTGAGATCCGGCCCGTCAGCTCGGAGCGCAAAACGCCGTCGAGTGAAAGGGGCTCCGCGAACTTGGGCAGCTGGAGCATCTTCCCTGCGCGCACGGTCAGCGTGTCATTGAAGGGAATGATGCCCAGCAACGAGATCACGATGCGGTCGCCGTCCTGGAAATCGCCTTTCTGCAACCGCGAGCGTAGCAGGAATGCCTCGCCGGTGCGGTGCGCCGCTTCCGCAGCCTTGGCCTCTGCCTCGAGACTTGCCCGCGTTTCCAGCTCGCGCGTGGCATCCACTCCAGCGGGCTCCTGGGCGCGGGCGGTGCCTCCAACCAGAAGGAGGCCTGCCACGGCACACGCAACGGCGCGGCGCCACACGTCAAATGACATAACTCGGCTCTCCTGAACGCGTTCGAGCTTCAATCGGCAGCCAATTCGTGCCGGGGGAAGCGCCGAGGGGAAGGCTTTAAGGTAAGCATCCTGCATGCTACTATTGCAGAACATTATATAAACTCCCGTTACTCCCTACCAGTGCGTCACTTAACGTCTGGCAGGGATCCATTGCGATACAGCGACGGTACGCGTCGTGACCGTAAGCATCGGCACGGCGTCTGAAGTGTATGAGTGAAAGACGAGCCGGCAGTGACAAAAGGCACAGGTTGCCAACCCGTTGCCGAAGGTCGTGGCTCAACCTGGAGCGCGCGAAGGCCGATTCTTGCTCTACCCCATAGGCATACGAGCGGTCCGGTCGGACACTCCGCGGCGTCCCCGCCGCCATCTTTCCAGCCACCAGCATTCTCCTGCGTGAATTCCGCGTGACGTCTCTTCAAATTTTCGCTCCGGCAGGCTCCGCTCCAGCACGTGGCGCCGCGGTGGCGCGCATCCGTCGCGCGAGCGCGCTCGTTGGTGTTCTGGGTGCTCTGGCCGGCTGCGGGAGCAGCACGACGCCAACCCCAACCTGCTCGACGATCTCCTGCCCCGAGGTCGGCAGCATCACGATCGCCGGCCCGTCGCCACTGATCATCGAAAAGAGCTACCACACCACGCTCACGGCCACCGCGAAGAACAAATCCGGGGTCACCATCACGGTTCCGTTCGTCTGGCGCAGCCTGGATGAAAAGGTCGCCACGGTAGACGCCAATGGTCGCATCACCGCCATCGACACCGGGACCACGGTGATCGTCGCCACGTCGCTCGGCGTGAATTCGACCCCCGTCGGGGTCGCGGTGGTACTGCACCAGGCCGTGAAAATCGATACCGTGGCCTTCAAGGCACCCAACGCCATCACGCCAGGCGCAACGCCTGACTCCGTGCGTGTGCGCGTCACCAATATTGCTGGTGGATCGGTCGTTGGCGCTCGCGTGAAGTTTGCCGTCACTGCAGGCGGCGGCACGATCTCACCGGCAATTGCGACAACGGACGCAGGCGGAATCGCATCGGCCGAGTGGAAGCTTGGACCCGCCAATGGCGTGAATACCGCTACCGCTGTCGTCCTTGGCGAGGATGACGTGGTGAACCCGAACGTGAAGGCCAACCTGGCGAGCTACTCCATCACCACGTACGCCGCGATCAAGTCCCAGGATGGCGATGGGCAGCAGGGCCTGATTCTCTCAACGCTCCCCATCAATCCATCCATCAAACTCGTGGATTCACTGGGCAAGCCTCGGCCCGGCATTCCCGTGACCTTCAGCGCTACCGGGGGCGGACGTGTCGCGCTCGGGATCGTGCCCACGGACGCCAATGGCTTCGCATCGCCGGGTGCCTGGACGCTTGGAGACGTCAATGGACAGCAGACCCTCATTGCGAAGGTCGAGTTCGCGACGTTGGCGTTGAAGGCTGTCGCGACTGGTACCGCTGTCCACTACTCCGCGCTCCAGGTCGTTGCAGGCGGAAATGCGACCTGCGCGCTCACGGTCGACAACCAGGCCAGCTGCTGGGGGCAGGAGCCCCTCGTGGGCGACAGTACCCTATCCAACAAGAGCACGCCCACGGTGACGAAGGGAGCACACACCTTCTTTTCCCTGGCCGCCAGCCCGAGCAATACCGGGCACTTCTGCGGCATCGGTACGGAGCAGGCCGTCTATTGCTGGGGCAACAACGCGCTGACCGATACCAACGCCGCAAATCCGGTGTTGTCGACCCGCGTCCCCACGCGCATGCCCACGGACCTCACCTTCTCCAAGGTGGCGCCCGGAAATTCACACAACTGTGCATTGGGAATCGACCAGAACGCGTACTGCTGGGGTGACGACGCCCAGGGGCAGCTCGGCGACTTCAAGACTGTGGTGCGCCTTACTCCTGCCATCGTTGGCGGCTCGTTCAAGTTCACCGACATCTCGAGTGGATTCGAGCACACCTGCGCGCTGGCCCTTGGAGGAAGCGCGTATTGCTGGGGCAGGAATTCCAATGGCCAGTTCGGCAACGGAACAACGAGCGGCTCCTCGGCTCCGGTCATCGTCCAGACACCCGTGAGCTTTCAGCGCATCGGCGCCGGCTCGAGCTTTTCATGCGGCCTCACCACGACCGGCGCCGTGCTGTGCTGGGGAAATCTGGGCACGGGCAACACCGCGGTTCTCACGCCGCGCGCCTATCCCAATGCACCGGTATTCACATCGATGTCCGTTGGCGGCTTCCACGTCTGTGCACTTACCGCGGACGGAACGCCGTATTGCTGGGGCAACAATCAGATCGGACAGCTTGGTGACAGCACCGTGGTCGAGAAGCTCGTGCCCACAGCCGTCGCGACGCCACTCAAGTTCAAGTCGATCAGCGCGGGATACGCGCACACGTGTGGCGTCGTGCAGGATGGCGCGGTAGCCTGCTGGGGCGACAACGGCTTTGGTCAGCTCGGAGACAGCACGGCCGCGGTAAAAACCATCCCGAAGTACATCATTCTCAGCGTCACTCCGTAATTCTGGTTGTTCGCATCATTTCGCTTCTCCACTCGAGGACCTTTTCGTTGATGATGCGTCGCGTGTGCGGCTTGAGTTTGTACGGCCTGTTCCTCCTTGCCGCTCTTCCCGCTGCACTGCGTGCGCAGGAAGCCGAAACCGTTACCGGACACGTTTCGGCCAATGGCCTCCCCGTGCGAGGCGCGAAGGTGCGGATCGGCGCGTTGGACATGGAAACCACCACCAACCCGGACGGCTTCTTCAGCATGATCGTCCGGGCGAGCAACGTGCGTGGCCAGACGGTCACGCTCACTGCGAGCTATCTCCGCTTTGCACCGCAGTCCGTGGACATCGAGCTGCGGGGAGGGTCGGTCACCCGAGATTTCAACCTCACCTTGGCGGGTGGCGCAACAACACCCACGCCCACCCCGGGCAACCGGCCGCGCCCCTCGGATCCTGCGCCGAGCGTTCTTTCGCCGTCATTTCCGCCGTCGGGTGAAACGCCCCGTAGCGCGCCAACGCTCTTTACGCCCCTCAGCCGCGCCGGCATTCCCATCGTTGCTGCCGCCGTGGATAGCTCGATCCTTACCGACCTTGCCGGACAGACCGACCTTGCCACGGCGCTCGCCGGCCGCCTTGCCGGCCTCGACGTGCGGGGTGCCACCATTCTTGGCGGGTCGAGCTCGATGATCGCGCGCGGTCCAAAGTCCATTTTCGGGCTCACGCAGCCGCTCGTCGTCGTCAACGGCATCCTCATCGACAACAGCAACATCACCACCGCGAGCCAACGCTCCGGCACAGGTGGCTTCGACTACGGAAGCTCAATCGGCGACCTGAATCTCGAGGACATTGCCTCCGTGAGCCTGCTCACGGGGCCTGCGGCAGCATTCCGGTTTGGTGGCAGAGGGGCAAACGGTGTTCTCGTCGTCACGACGAAAAGTGCGCGCGGGCTCAACGGATTCGAGGTTGCGGTGAGCCAGCAAGTGACGTCTGAATCCATCCTCCGGCTCCCCACCTACCAGAACAAGTACGGCCAGGGGCTGGGTGGAAAGTTCGCATTCTTTGACGGCAAGGGCGGCGGTGTCAACGACAACGCGGACCAGAGCTGGGGTCCCGCACTCGATGGCTCGCCCGTGGTGCAGGCAAGCCTGGTCGAAGCGGGACGCGCCGATGTTCGCTCGTTCCTGCCCGTTCCAAACAGCGTGAGCGACTACTTCCAGTCGGGCCGCACCATCACCACCAATGCGGCCATCACCAAAGGCAGCGAGTCAGGCCAGTTCCGCATCGCGTTGAGCAACCGGCTCGCCAACGGCGAAACACCCGGGAATTCCACCACGCGTCAAACGGCAGTGTTCTCCGGGTCTCGACAAACGTCGGCGCGCATGAGCGTCACGGGTGATCTGCAGCTTTACCATGACAATGCGCAGAACAGGCCCGGCACGGGGTTCGACGAGAGCAATCCCGTCTCTCTCTTCGCGCACATGCCCCGGTCGGTCGACGCAACCTTCTACGCGTCGCACCTGCGAGATGCGAGCGGCAGTGAGCTGAGCTGGAATTACGCGGGCCATAACAATGCGTACTTCGCTGCGCTGGCCAACACCAACAAGGACGACCGGAGTCGCCTCATTGGCGGCGCATCCGCGACCTACGCGCTGTCGAGCTGGATCTCCGCAACGGCGCGAGCGGGCACCGATCACCTGAGCGAGACACGAAACCTTACCGTCGCATCCGGGTGGATGGGCGGCTTTCCCTACTACGCCGGACGCGGAGATTTTTCGTCGGGTGGTTTCGAGCAGGACGACATCTCCAGCTCGCAGACCACGGTCGACCTCACGCTTCGTGCCGCTCCCGCGTCCACGGGTCCACTTTCTACTGTGTTTTCCGGAGGCGTCGGCCGCCGGTCAGACGCGCTCGACATCACGTACCTCGGCGCGGACAAGCTCGTCGATACCACCACGCCGCAGCCCGTGCTCTCCACTGCGAGCTCCGCTACCAACGTGGTCTTTGGCGGGTTCGAGTCGCGCATCCGGGATTACACGACGCTCAACGTTGGTGCACGAGCGGAGTTCGCGACCCTGCCATCCGGCAACAGCACTTCCACCCTGTACCCATCCGTTCACGGCAGTATCGATCTCACGCGCATGGACGCGGAGAACAAGGGCACGGGCAAAGTCGGCTCGTTCATCGTTCGCGGCGGATGGTCCAGGTCTGGAAATGACGTGACGGCGGCAACCCTGCAGCGAATTGGACTCGCCACCGGAAGCGCCGGAATCGCCAACATTTCTGGTCCGGAAACCACAGCGGGATTCGAGGCGGGAACGTCGGTGCGCATGTTTGCCAATCGCCTTGGCCTTGATGCCACCTACTACAGCGATCGCAGCGAGAACCTCATCGTGTCCACGGCAGCCGCCATTGCGAACACGGCGACCCTCTCGAACAAGGGCATCGAGGCCGGCGTCTCGCTCGTTCCCATTCGCCTGGACAATGGCGTCGAGTGGAGTGTGGGACTCACCTACGGCAAGAACACCAATGTCGTGGAATCGCTGGCCGGTGGCGCGTCCGCGGTAAATCTCGCGCCGGCATTTGGCGGCGTGAGCGCGCAGGCCCGCACGGGCAGCTCACTGGGCACGCTCGTGGGCTATGGATTCCTGCGCGACCCGAGCGGCGGGTTCGTGCTTCGCAGCGGGCATCCCGTGGCGGACAGTATTGCCGGCCCCATTGTGCTCGGTGAGAGCGCTCCCTCCTGGATTGGCGGACTCTCGTCATCGATCCGGATTTCAGGGGTCGAGCTGAGCTTCCTCGTGGACACGCACCATGGGGGAAAGGTGTTCAGTGCCAGCAACATGGTGGGCGCCGTATCCGGTGTGCTCGAGGAGACGTCGGTGCGGCCTGATACAGGCTTGCTCATTGCCGGAACGGATTACGCGACCGGTAAGCCCAACACGGCTCACGTGACGACGGAAGACTATTACCGCGCCCTTGGAACGATCGGCGAGCGGTGGGTCTACGACGCGAGCTACGTGAAGCTGCGCGAAGCACGCGCCAGCTTTACCCTGCCCCTTGCATTCATTGAAGCAGTGCGGGCGCAGAGCATCCGCATGTCCATCGTTGGCCGCAACCTTGCCTACTGGGCCAAGGCGCCGAACATCGACCCGGAAACGGTACTGAGCACATCCAGCTATCGCGGCGCCGAAATGGGACAGTTGCCCTCGGCTCGAAGCGTGGGATTCCAGCTTTCGTTTACACCCTGAGCGAGCCTTGTTGCGTTTGGGAAATCACTGCGATCCTCAGTGCGGTGCAGTACCGAGGCGACAGTTCTGCGGGACGCTCGCGACAGTTCAGTGAAAACGCTCGGCGTTGCGTTTTTCCCTGACCACACGTAAGCTATTACGTTGGAACAAGTTACATACTTCGCCGTCTCGCGCACGTTGGGGAATGGAAGATGCGCCGGGACTTTATTGGTGTTCTGCCTTCCAATGTGACGATCATGACCGGCACTCCAACCCAATCCGCCTACGAGAGCACGCGCGCGCAGTTGCGCGCCGCGCCGCGCGTGTGGCTGGTTACGGGTGCGGCAGGCTTCATCGGCTCGAACATCGTGCAGGAGCTGCTCGAGCTCGACCAGACCGTCGTGGGCCTCGACAATTTCTCCACCGGCCATCAGGCCAATCTCGACGAGGCCGTTGCCGCCACCGCCGATACGCGGGGCTCGTTCCGGTTCATCGAGGGGGACATTCGCGATCTCGCCGCCTGCCAGGACGCCTGTGCTGGTGTCGACTACGTGCTCCATCAGGCGGCGCTGGCCTCCGTTCCCCGCTCCATCGCGGATCCCGTCTCGAGCTCCCAGGTCAACGTCGACGGTTTCCTGAACGTGCTCGTGGCCGCGCGCGATGCCGCTGCCAGGCGCGTGGTCTACGCGTCGTCGAGCTCCGTCTACGGCGATGCCACCACCATTCCGCAGGTCGAGCACATCACGGGGCAGATCCTGTCGCCGTACGCGGCCACCAAGGCCACCAACGAGCTCTATGCCTCCGTGTTCGAGCGCACCTACGGCCTGCAGACCGTCGGCCTCCGGTACTTCAACGTGTTCGGACGGCGCCAGGATCCGAATGGCGCATATGCCGCCGTGATTCCGCGCTGGGTGGCGAACCTGCTCAAGAACGCCCCCTGCGAGATCTATGGGGACGGCGAGACGAGCCGCGACTTCTGCTACGTGGCCAACGCGGTCCAGGCGAACATCCTTGGCGCGACCGTCCAGCGGGCGGATGCCACTGCCCAGGCGTATAACATCGCCTGCGGCTCCGAGACGTCGCTCAATGCACTGTTCGGGATGATTCGCGATGGCCTGGTGCCGTTCCAGCCATCGTTGAAGGATGCGCAGCCGCAGCACGAGGCGGCGCGCCAGGGCGACATCCGGCGTTCGCTCGCCAACATCAGCAAGGCTGGCCAGCTGCTGGGCTACCAGCCAACGCACGGTGCCGCCGCAGGACTTGTCGAAGCATTGCACTGGTATGCCGCGCAGCTCGTGCCCAGCCTTTATCCGGAATGAAAGACCATGGTTGAGATTTCAAAGCGTCCCATGCTCGTCCTAATCGCCAGCCACGGAGAATGGGTTGGCCGTTCGGTCGAGAGCGTACTCGAGCTGAACGGGTTCACCGTTCTTCGCGTGGCCGGTGGCAGGCGTGCTCTGGATCTCGCGAGACGAGTCAATCCCGACGCGGTGCTGCTCGACGACACGCTCACCGAGATGGGGGGCGTGGACGTCTGCCGCGCACTGCGCGACGACCCGCTCTTTGATCATTCCATCCCCGTATTTGTCACGTCGCCGGCCCCGGCATCCAACCGCGTAAGGCTTGCCGCATACGAGGCAGGCGCCTGGGACTTCTGCAGCCAGCCGCTCGACGTCGAGACGCTCATTCTCAAGATGACCACCTACGTTCGCGCGCGGCGCCGGCTGGAAGACGTGCAGGCCACGTCGCTCATCGATCCGCTCACGGGGCTTTACAGCGTTTACGGACTGCAGCAGTGGGCCGAACAGCTTGGTGCGCGCGCCAGCCGCAAGCACGAGCCGTTCGCGTGCGTCGCAGTAACGTCCAATTCCGTCGCAGATGGCCCCGCCAGCGGAAAGCCCGCCAGCGCGGAGCTGGCCTACATGGCCGACGTTTGCCGCGCACAGAGCCGGAAGTCGGACGTCGTGGGATATGTGGGCGAAAGCCGCTTTGCCATTCTTGCACCTGACACGGACGAAACCGGCGCTCGGCTCTTTGTGGATCGCTTGCAGCGCGCTGTTACACGAACCTCCGCAACCGTGGAGCTGACCCAGCCCTACTCAGGGCTGCACGCGGGCTTTTACGCGGTGCCCGACTTCAGCTCGGCTGGCGTTGACGCGCATGAGGTCGTTCGACGGGCAAAGGCGGCACTCCAGCATGCGCAGACCCAGCTCGAAGGAAAGCGCGTTAGCGGAGCCTACAGCTTCAGTGAAGTGCCTGTAAGCTAGGGCTTCGCCCTGTTGTTGCGATATCGCAACAAGATCGTCGTCCGAACATCAGTAAGAGTCCGCGATCAGTTAGCTGATCGCGGACTTCTTATCATTTTCCGTACAACTTGGGCT
>JAQBPY010000336.1 GCA_028287285.1 Gemmatimonadota bacterium | reverse complement strand
ATCCAGCAGCTCTTCGGAAACCGGCTATGACGCCACCCGACCAACCAGCTCCTGTTGGCAACATTTTCCTCGAAGTCGCGACGTCGCTGCTGCAGCGCTGGCGCTTCCTCCTGATCACGCCTGTGGTGACCGTTGCCGGCGCCTTGCTCGTCACGCTGGCAATGCCCGCACAATATGTCACGGGCACCATGATCGTCCCGTTTTCCGGCGCGGAATCGCGCAGTCAGATCGCCCTGAGCCAGTTGCCCGCCGGCGCGGCCAACCTGATTGGCGGGAGCCTTGCCGGCTCGCCGGCCGAACGGCTCATCGGGGTGATCATCGGCAGCCGCATGCTCAATGATTCCATTGCCCGCCGCGTGGCGCAGACACCGGAGGAAGATGCGGAAGTCCATCGGATTCTCTGGCGCGGCACTCGGGTGCAGCGAAATCCGGACGGGTCGATAGGCGTACAGGTGCGAGCCAGTGATCCGAAGCTCGCGGCGCGTGTGGCCAACGCGTATCCGGCGCAGCTCAATCAGTCACTCATGATCCTGAGCACCGAGGGCGCCCTCAGGAAGCAGGCATTTCTGCATACGCAAATCGATACCGCGCAATCGCACGTGATCGAGGCGGAACAGCGTCTTCTCGATTTTCAGCAGCATCGGTCGGCTCCGTCGCTCGACCTTCAGGCGCAGCGCACGATCGACGCGGCCATCGCGCTGCAGCAGGGCATCTATCAGCAGGAGCTGACGGTTGCTCAGTTACGGCGTACGGCAACCGAGAACAACCCCGATCTAAGAGCCGCTCTCGCCGAGCTCGAGTCACGGCGCGGACAACTCAAGCAGTTGACCGGGGGTACCAGTGGATCCGCGCGAAAAAGCGATGTCTTCGTCTCGATGGGCCAGAGCCCGGAGCTGCGCTCCATGTCCGAGCACCTCCTTCGGACCTACAGCCAGGACCAGCGAATCTACGAGTCGTTGCTCGCAGCCCTCACTGACGCACAGATCGACGCGAACAACAATCTCCCGGTGTTGACGGTGCTGGATTCCGCGATGGTGCCGGATCGGCCCGATCGCTCCTGGGGAATGACCATCATGTTCGCGCTTGCTGGCGGACTTCTCCTTGGAATCATGGCGGCGCTGGTCGCGGATGGAGCCGAGCGTATGCGGCAGGACCCCGGGAATGCGCCATTCTTTGCCGCGTGGGACAGGCTGATGTCAGGACTTGCCGCCCATGGCCGACGCATCATGCCGGCCCGGCGTGCGCCAAGCCCGCGGACGGGAAACGAGACCGTTCCGCAATGAGCGCATCCGCCGCGGCGCGGCTCATCGACGCGCAGCTCGACGGGCCCGTATTGACGGTGGACGCGACAGTATCGCGCCCACTGTTTGGCGTCACGGAGCTGTGGACGTATCACGAGCTGCTGTACTTCCTGACTGTACGCGATCTCAAGGTTCGCTACAAGCAGACGGCGTTGGGTGTGATCTGGATCGTGATGCAGCCCCTGCTCTTCACCCTGGTGTTCACGATCTTTCTCGGGCATGTCGCGCGGGTGGATAGCGGCGGCATTCCATACCCGGTGTTTGCCTACGCGGCACTGCTGCCCTGGTCGTTCTTCTCGAGTGCGGTGGCCAATGGGGCGGGCAGTCTCGTGGGCAGTGCGCACCTCATCACCAAGGTGTACTTCCCGCGCCTCGTCATCCCCACGGCTGCTGTCGCCGCGCGACTGGTGGACGTCGCCATTTCACTCGCGCTGCTCGGTGTGATGATGGTGTGGTATCGCATTGCGCCCACCCGAAACCTTTTCATGATTCCGCCCCTGCTCGCCGTTACAGGTCTCCTGGCACTCGCCTTGGGCACCTGGCTCTCCGCGGTGAATGTTCGCTATCGTGACGTGGGCGTCATGGTGCCGGTGATGCTCCAGGTCTGGATGTTCGTGTCACCTGTCGTCTACTCCTCAAGATCCGTCCCGGCAAAGTGGCACGCGCTCTATATCCTGAATCCGCTCGTGGGCCTCATCGAGAACTTTAGAACGGCTGTGTTTGGCGGCGCCTTTGATTGGCCGGCCTTTACCGTGAGCGTCGTTTGTGCCGTTGCCCTCCTTCTCGAAGCGGCACGCATGTTTCGGGCAACGGAGCGCGGCTTTGCCGACGTCATCTAGCGCCAGATCGGCTTGACGATGCAGCCCATCATTCGTGTCGAAGAGCTTGGCAAGAGCTACCGCATCGGGGAGAGACAGGGCCCGCCGCGCTCCCTGCGTGAGCTGTTCTCGGAGCGTGTCTCCTTCCGCTCGCGATCAGAGAGGCGCGCCAGGGCCGCACAGGCCGCATCGAGCACGGAGCTCTGGGCGCTGCGCGACATCAACTTCGACGTCCAGGCGGGCGACGTGGTGGGCATCGTCGGCCGCAACGGCTCGGGCAAGTCGACATTGCTCAAGATCCTTTCACGCATCTCGGAGCCCACGTGCGGCCGCTTTCAGCTGCGCGGCCGTATCGCAAGCCTCCTCGAAGTCGGCACCGGATTCCACCCGGAGCTCACGGGACGCGAAAACATCTATCTCAACGGCGCCATACTCGGAATGCGCCGCGAAGAGATCGCGCGCGACTTTGACGAGATCGTGTCATTCGCCGAGGTGGAGCGTTTTGTCGATACGCCGGTGAAGCATTACTCCAGCGGCATGTACATGCGGCTCGCCTTCTCCGTCGCATCGCAGCTCGAGTCCGAAATCCTGTTCGTGGACGAAGTGCTGGCGGTCGGTGATGCGGCATTCCAGAAGAAATGCATGGCGCGCATGAGGGCGGCCGCGCACGCAGGGCGGACCGTGCTCTTCGTGAGTCACAACATGGCGGCCGTTACCGCGCTCTGCGACAAGGCCATTGCGCTGCAGCAGGGAGCGCTCATCTACTCTGGCGACGTGGACGGCGCGGTGGGCCTGTACGATGTGCCGGCGGGCCCGGACATGGTGGAGTGGAATGGCAGCGCGGGTGACGAGGACGTCCAGGTGGTGCGTACGTGGGCACGCAGCCTCGCCGCGGATGGAACGATGCACACAGCCGCTGCAATCGAGATCGGCGTGGAGCTCGACGTGCTGCAACCCATCGAGCAGTTCATCCTGAGCTTCTGGCTGCTCTCGAGCTACGACTATGAGCTCGCGTACTGCCGGTACGATGACAACGACAACAGCAAGCCACCGCTCATTCCGCCCGGCAGAATGGTGAAGCGTTGGATCATTCCAGCCGACACCCTTGGTGCGGGAACCTACACAGTTCGATGGGCGCTGGGCCTTCACATGATCAAGCACATCATCAACGGCCCCGAGGGATCGCTGACCTTCACGCTGCAGAATACCCAGGGCGTGGGCCGTCGATTCGTGTCCCCCCAGGGACGGGGCTTCGTGAGTCTGCTGCGACCAAACTGGGAAGTACGATGACCGTGGCGGCGGCGCAGAAGATTGCCGTCCTGATTCAAGGGCCCGTCTACGAAGAGCTCAACGGGTACTCCACCGTCGACATCGTTCGGGCGCTGAGTGCATCGCCACACCGTACTCGGCTCCACGTTGTATTCGTGGTGTGGGATACCGAGCGCGCGGACCGGCTCGACACCATCCGGCCATTCGTGGATGAAATCGTGTTCGCCACCCAGCCGGCGGACTGGGGCTCCGGCAACAGAAACCTTCAGCGGCAGGCAATCAACGCGGCGCTGAACGCCCTCGACGGGCGCGGGTTCACGTACGTGCTCAAGACGCGAAGCGATTTTCTGCTGTCGGATGCCCTGCTGGCAGCCCTGTGTGCGCGAGTCGAACGCGGAGTCGAGCGCGTGCTCGTGACGAACGTCTACACGCGGTACGAGCCGTTCCACGTATCCGACATGCTGTTGTTTGCCAGGTTCGAACATGTACGGCACTGGTACGACCCCAGGGAGGTGTACTACCAGGATCTGTATTCTCCGGAGGTGCAGTTCGCGCGCGTCTTCGTACGCAACATGGGCCTCCCCTATCCCATGACGCAGCAGGGATATCTGACGTTCCTGCGCGACTGGATCGATCTCGTGGACTTCAACGAGTTTCATCTCGTCTGGTTCAAGGACCCCGCCGTCTCGCTGTCAAAGATCAACGCGCTGAACTGGGTGATCTACGATCGTGATTGCGGCCCTGTGCTGACCAAGGGGATGCGCGCCGACTATCCCGACTATCTTCGCAAAACGAGAATGTCGCTCGCGGTACTGGCGACATCGCTCGTGCTCCACGACACGCTCACGCGGTTCATTCTGGTGAGCGGATCGTCGTTCCTGGAGCGTGTGTGCCACCTGCGCGCCTATCATTTTTCCATCAACCTGCCCGGCGACCGGATGCTCGAGCTGAAGCTGGGCGCGTCTCCGCGGCGGTTCCGCTATTACAGCGTTGATCCGGTGGGGCGAGAAGTGTCGATGCCCCTCGGGTGTCGCCCTCGCCGGCCCCCGACCACGTCGCGGACACCGTCCGAGGATGCGGGGGGACGTGTGCCGTGGCTCAGATTGCCCATGTTCGCGGCGCGCATTCTTCGGGTCAGCAAAACCGCCGAGCGAGCGTGATGACGCGGCCGGATGAGGGCGACATTTCCGTGGTGGTACAGGGACCCGTCGTGCGGAGCGCCGGCCGCGCAACTCGCACGGGGCTCACCGACGCCGCGCTGCAGAGCGTTCGGCGACAGCTGCCCCGCGCCGAGCTGGTGCTCTCCACGTGGTCTGGCGCTGACGTTTCCGGACTCACCTTTGACCGGCTCGTTGAATCGGCAGATCCAGGCACGGCGCGCTGCGACTCGGAAGGGCCGGCCGAGTACTACAATGTGAACCGCCAGATCGTCTCCACGTATGAGGGCCTGCGTGCCGCCACTCGCACCTATGCCGTCAAGCTGCGGAGCGACATGGTCCTCACGGGAACGGGCTTTCTCGATCTCTTTACCCGCTTTCCTTCGCGGTCGAGCAACTGGAGACTCTTTCGCGAGCGCGTGGTCGTGCCGACGTACTACTCCCGCAATCCACATCTGCGGTTTGCCTACCCGTTTCATCCCAGCGACTGGTTCCAGTTCGGCGTGCGGGAGGACCTTCTGGACCTCTGGAATATTCCGCTGGCACCGCGGGACATGATCCGCTGGTTTGACACCCATTCGCGGCCCGAGGGTGACAGGGAACGATGGGCGTCCTACCGCTTCACGGCGGAGCAATGGGTCTGGCTGTCATTCCTCCGGAAACATGGCGACGTCACCCTCGCGCACAAGCTCGATGCGTCAGCGGGCAGCATTGCCCTTTCAGAAACGGTGCTTGCCAACAATCTCGTCATCGCTTCGCTCGATGCAATCGGTATTCGATTCCTCAAGTATCCGCATTCGCTCGTCCACTGGTCCACGCTCTATACCCATGGCGAGTGGCAGCGCTTGTACCAGAAATACTGTGCGCCGGATTTTCGGCCCGCACCGGATCTCGCCGCGATGCTGCGCGCTGCGTATGTCGGCGCGGTGCGGCCACTGCATGAGGCCTTGCTGAGTCCGCGTACTTCCCGGCTGGGACGTTTCAGCGAACGGTGGCGCTCTCGAGCGCCGTCTTCGTTTGAGCGGGCCAAGCGCCTGTACGAATCGGCGTGGATGTTCATGGGTCGCATCGCGAGACGCTGAGCATGCAGTCGAGAGACATTTGCGTTGTCGTGCAGGGACCGGTCTCGGGCACCCAATCGGACCCACCCCATCAGCGTCTCACGGCCCGCTGCCTCCGGAGCGTGCGCGCGCACCTGCCTGATGCGGAGATCATCCTGTCCACGTGGAAAGGCAGCGACGTGGACGAGCTCGACTATGACCGGCTCGTCGAGAGCGATGATCCGGGTACCATGCGGTGCGACATGGGGACACGTAACGGGTTCGCGGCATACTACAATGCCAATCGCCAGATCGTGTCGACCCGTAACGGACTGGCGGTCGCCAGGCGCCCCTATGCGATCAAGATGCGCAGCGACATGGAGATGACCGGCACGGGCTTTCTGGAGCTGTTCGAGCGGTACCCGGTCCGCGCTCCCCAATGGCGCATCCTGGGGCAACGTGTCGTGACGGCAGACCATTTTTCCCGCAGTCTCGACCGGCGCATTCCATACGTATTTCATCCGAGTGACTGGTTTCACTTCGGCCGTCACGAGGATGTCGTGGCGCTGTGGGACATCGATTTCGCATCGGAGGAGATGGTGCGCTGGTATGATAGCCATCCGCGTCCGCGCGAAGACCCGGACTGGTGGCTATCGCATCGGTTCACGGTGGAACAACACAACTGGCTGTCGTTCTTGTCGAGGCATGCCGGTGACCACGCCCTGCGTGTCGATCACAAGGCCGACGTCTCCGGACAGAATCGGATGCTGTCAGAGCTGACCATCGTCAACAACCTCGTTATCGCAGAGGCTGGTGAGCTTGGTATCGCATTCCTGAAATATCCCGTCCAGCTCCACTCCACTGCCATGCTTTACACACATGGTGAATGGCGGCGGTTGTACCAACGGTATTGTGACGCGAATCGTACGCCACCGCACGATTGGAAGTTGTGGGGGCGGCGGCTTTACGATGCCTATATCGCGCAGGCCCATCTATTGCTTTCTTCGCCAAGATCATCGCCTCGCCTCGGGGCGGTGAGCAGCGCGTGGCAGCGTCGCGCACCTGCATCGTTCCAATTGGTGAAGCGGGCCTACCTCAGCGGTCTGGGACTGCTGGGTCGACGTCCGCACTAAGCCATCGGAAGACAATTCACTCCGTTGACATCCCAGATGGTGTTCGCTCCTGAAACGACCTTGATTTTGTGCGGTGGCGCGGTCAATCACACTGATGTGCCCCTTGGAAGCCGGTCGAATGCCATGGTCCCGGTCAATGGAAAACCGGTGATCGGCTGGATTCTCGATGAGCTCATTTTCAAGGGGATACGAAAGGCAACGGTCGTGCTCCGCGAGGAGAATACGCAGTTGCGCGCATTCCTGGAGCGCGTGTACTCCGCCCGCATGCACCTGGTGCTCGCGCCGGTACAGGGAACCGGAACGATCCTGCACTCCATCCAGGCGGGCCTTGCGGTGGCGCCCACGATGGGCCTTGTGCGCATCATTCTTGGCGACACACTCATTCGCGATCCCTTCGAGGGGGACACGGATTTCGTGTACACCACCGAAGTCGAGGAATCGCGACGGTGGTGCGTGACGGTCACCGGACACATGTCCGAAATTGTCGAGCTCGTCGACAAGCAGGATCTCGATACGCCGCCCTATCGTGCGCTTGCAGGCTACTATCACCTGCGCCGCGGACTCAGGCTGGGCGAGTGCATCGGCGCCGCCATCGCGGCCGGCGAGCGGGAGCTCAGCGACGTACTTCGCCGCTACATGTCAACGAATCCCATCGTTGCTCGACCGGCAAAGGACTGGTTCGATTTCGGCCACATCGACAACCTGGTACTGGCACGCCGGAGGTTGCTGGCGCCACGCTATTTCAATGCGCTCACCATCAACCCGGTATTGAACACCATCACCAAGGTGAGCCAGCACTCCACCAAGCTGGCCGAAGAGCTCGCGTGGTTCGAGCTCATTCCGGA
This sequence comes from Gemmatimonadota bacterium, assembly GCA_028287285.1. GTDB lineage: Bacteria > Gemmatimonadota > Gemmatimonadetes > Gemmatimonadales > Gemmatimonadaceae > AG11. The sequence continues at coordinate 6,353 of JAQBPY010000336.1, read as the reverse complement.
GGAGCTCAAGGTGCTGACGCCGCGCGTCATTGCATCGCAGGATGACGAAGGCAACGTCAAGGTCAGCCAGGAATACTATGGCTATCCCACGCTGGCCGAACTCTACGTGTACGGCGACCTCCCACTCGACATCTGGACGTCGATTCTCCGCAAGGTGCTGCGCATCCACGAAGAGTTTCGTAAGCATGCCGGATCTCTGGAGCGCGAGCATGTGCTTGCGATGTACGGCGAAAAGACGTGGGCTCGGCTCGAGACACTCGCCGCGCAGGACCCGGAGTGGTGCAGCCTGCTTTCGCGCGACACCATCCGCTACCAGGGTCGCGAGCTTCGTAGCGTGGGTGCACTCAAGTGCGCCATCGATGCACGAGCGCGGGAACTCGCCGACTCTGCGCCAATTTCCGTCATCCATGGAGATTATTGCTTCTCCAACATTCTGTTCGACATCAACAATCAGATCGTTCGTCTCATCGACCCGCGCGGCAGCTTTGGCAAGAGCGGCGTCTATGGCGATTCGCGGTATGACGTGGCAAAGCTCCGTCACAGCGTTCATGGGCTCTACGACTTCGTGATGGCGGACATGTTCGAGGTCCACGAAGACGATGATGGCTTTCACTCCCAGATCTTCTCGGGGGAACGGTGCGAGGCCATTGCAGCCGGCTTCGACCGGATGGTCGCCGCAATGGGGTATGACGTCGACGAAATCCGGTTCATCGAAGGGCTGCTGTTCGTGTCGATGGTGCCCTATCACAAAGGGCACCCCAATCGTCAACGCATGCTGTTTCTAACGGGCGTCTCGTTGCTGAACGAGGTCCTGTGAGCAGTCCAGCACGGGTGGCCATCGACCTCGACGGTACCATCTGCGCACTGAAGCGTGATGGCGAGTCCTATGCGGATCTCGCACCGCTTCCCGGCGCCGCCGAACGCGTACGCGCCCTCCGCGCCGCGGGCTGCTATGTCATCATCATCACCGCCCGCAACATGAAGACGTGCGAAGGCAATCTTGGGCGCGTCATGAAGAATGTAGGGAAGATCACGCTGGACTGGCTCGAGCGTCACGATATCGAGTACGACGAGATCTACTTCGGCAAGGCGAACGCGCACATCTACATTGATGACCGCGCGCACCGCTTTCACTCGTGGGACGAGATCACACCCGCCCTGATCGAGCGCGAGGCGCGGGAACAATGAACGTCGTGGTGCCTATGGCCGGCCGCGGCTCCCGTTTCGCGGATCGCGGAGTGGAGACGCCAAAGCCACTCATCGAGGTGCATGGCCGGCCAATGATCGCCTGGGCACTCGATGGCATTCGCGACATCCTCGCCTCGGCCTCCCGTGTGATCTTTGTCGCGCTGCGCGAGCACGACGGACGGTTCGCGCTCGCCTCGATGCTCCCGGCACTGGGCGGGCCGAACTCGCAGGTCGTGTTCATTGATGCGGTGACCGAAGGGCAGCTCTGCACGGTGCTCGCGGCAGATGAGCATCTGGACATGGGCAGCGACCTGCTCGTGGCCAGTTGCGATACCTACGTTGTGTCGCCTCTTGCACGGGACATTGCCGCACGCACGCCGGACTGCCATGGCATTATTTCCGTGGCGGACCTTCCCGGCGATCGGTGGAGCTTCGCGCGCACGGACGATGCCGGGCGCGTGGTGGAGGTCGCGGAGAAGGTGCGGATCTCCAATCACGCGAGCACTGGCCTCTACTACTTCAGCAGCGCGCGCGAGCTCGTCGATATCGCGCATGGGATGATCGCACGCCAGGAAAAGACGCGCGGTGAATACTACGTCATTCCCGTGTACGAGAAGCTCATTGCCCAAGGCCACCGCGTTGACATCTCCGTCGCATCAGAGATGCACGATATGGGGACTCCCGAAGCAATGCACGCGTTCACGACGCGAGCCGCTCGTGCGTAGGATCCCGCTGGTATCGGTGCTCATTACCGCGCACAACCGGCCGGAGGAGCTGCGGCAGACGTTGAGGCAGCTCAGGCAGCAGCGGTACCGCGCCCTCGATCTTCTCGTCATTGACGATGCGTCGTCCACTCCAATCGAGGACGTGGTGCGCGAGGAATGGCCGGAAGCGGAGTTCCACCGCAACGAGCGAAATCTCGGTTTGATTGGCAGTCGCACACTGGGCATGGCCCGTGTGCGCGGCGACTACATGCTCGTGCTCGACGATGATTCCGCGCCGGTTGATCCCATGGCAATTGCGCTGCTCGTATCCCGCTTTGAGCGCGAACAGGAGCTAGGTGTGATCACCTGTCACGTTGTCGAAGGGCTGACCCTTCCGGCAAACGTCCAGGCGCCCGCCGGTGAACGATACGTCCAGTCCTATACGGGCTGTGGCCACATGATGCGTGTCGAGATGATGCACACCGTTGGTGGCTACCGTGACTACTTCACCTATTACGGCGAGGAATCTGAATACGCACTCCGCGTGTTCAACGCGGGCTGGCGCATTCTGTACCTGCCATCCGTCGTCATTCACCACAGGATGTCGGTGATCGGGCGATCCAACGCGCGCATTACCGCGTACAATTTCCGGAATACGCTCTGGACCGTGCTTCTGGACCTGCCCTTTCCGCGGCTGTTGCTTGATGGAGCGTGGAAGCTCGGTATCGGCAGCGTTGAATTGCTGAAACAGGGGAATGTCCGCTGGGCTCTCTGGGCGGTTGGAAGCTTTGCCACCGGCCTTTCGCGTGTGCTTGCCGATCGCCAGCCTGTATCCGCAACGGCGCTCCGCGCGTATGACAACGTGCGCTTCAGGACAGTGCGCTCGCCCGACATGCTCACTGCGACAGCGCCATCTCTTGCCGAGCGGCTGGTATGGTTCCGCCGTGTGTGGTGGCATCGCCGGCGTGCGGCTGCGTTCTGGAACCGGCAACGCGAGGGCATTGGACGGCTCGCCTGGGTGGCGGGCAAGGAGCGAGCGACCGTATCAGACGCTGAACGCAACGGGACCTCGCCATGACCCCCGGGCCTTCATCACCGGCAGCGCAGTGGGTAGTCGTGCAGAATGGCGCGTGGCTCGGTTATCAGATTCCCATTGCACTTGCCGAAACGGGCCAGCTCAATTCGGTGGCCACCGACTGGTATTCGCCGTTGGACAAGCCGCTGGGCCGCATCGCCTCACGCTTGCTGCCCACGCATGTGAGCGCGGCGTTGGGCAAACGGTTTCGGAGGGAGCTGCCATCGGCGCGTGTGAGCAGCTCGCCTCTGGACACGGTGCGCGTGCGCTTTGGCGGATCCCAGGAAGCAATGGATTTGCGGCTGGGCGCACGGGGTGGGCGTATTGCTCGCGCACATAACGCAGACGTGTTTTCGTTCAGCTATTACGCCTATGCGGCATTCCGCGCGGCGGGGCAGGCGCGGCGGCGCATCATTCATCAGGTGCATCCGCATCCTGCGTCGCTTCGCACGCTCTTTGTGGAAGAGATGGCGCGCGTCCCCGCAGCCTCCGAGTCACTGGCGCGCGAGGAGGAGTTGCGGGCGAGTCCACGCCGGGTGCATGAGCTCGCGGAGGAATCCCGGATGGCCGACTGCTGCATCGTTGCGTCCGGTTATACCAAACGGACCGTCGTGGAGAATGGTGTCGATGAGTCGCGCGTCCGGGTGATTCCGTATGGCGTGGATCTCGATGCGTTCTGTCCACTGCCAGAGCTGAGTCAGGGTAAGTTTCGTGTTGTTTTTGTTGGCCAGATGGTGCAGCGCAAAGGTCTCAGCTACCTTCTTCACGCTTGGGAGTTGTTAGGTCTAACAGATTCCGAGCTTGTGCTTGCGGGGCGCGGTGGAATGGACCGGAAGCAGCTGTCGCTTGCTGGCAAAGACATTCGCGTTGAAATTGGCGCCAGTCGTGCTCGCATACGAGAGCTGTACCAGTCAGCAGACGTCTTCTGCATGCCCTCGCTGGCCGAGGGATCCGGGCTGGTGTATCTCGAGGCGCTCGCGTGTGGAACGCCCGTCATTGGTACACGCAACACGATCGTGGACGACATCGTCACGGAGGGCAAGGACGGTTTCGTGATCGGCATACGGGATCGCGACGCCATTGCCGACCGGTTGCAGTGGTGTCATGCGAACCGTGACGCGTTGCGCCGGATGCGGCTCGACGCGCGTTTGCTCGCGGAGCAGTTTACCTGGAAGCGTTTTCGGGACGGCGTGGCCAGCGTGGCGCAGGAAATTGGCCGGCTCCCGCTCCGGGACCGCGGATGACGGCGCCGGTGGATGTCGCGGCGGGCAATGCCGCGCCACGCACAGCTGTGTTGGCGACGGTGGTGCTCATTGCCGCGCTTCTCCTGGGCGCCGGTCTCGTGCTCGTCCTGGGGGATTTCTATGGCGAGGAAACTGCCCTCGCCATTCTCGTCGGCGTGCTGGCGGTTGCGCCGGTCATCGTTCGTGTGTGCCAGGGCAAGTTCGACCCGTTCGAGCCCATTACGATCGTGTCGGCAGTCTATCTGCTGTATTTCTCCCTTGCGCCGCTGTTCAGGATTTCGTCAACGGATTTTTCGTGGCTTGGCCGCGACTGGCGACCGCTGTACGTGCGCGGTCTCACTGCCGTGAGTGCACCCATCCTTCTTACGTGGGTCGGGTACTCACTCCCGCTTGGTGGGCGCATTGGCCAGCGGCTGTCGCGGCCAATGATCATGACGGAGGTGGGCAACCGTACGCTGCGCCGTTTTGGCTGGGCACTCACGGCGAGCGCTGTACTGGGGCTTGCGGCGTGGTCTGCCATCTCCGGCACGCGCGTGACCCGGTTTCTGCTGCCCGGGCTACTCGCGGGCAGCACCCAGGGCGAGGGCGGAGGCCCCGACATTCAGTACCTCTTCATGACCATGGAATGGTTCGTTCCTGCCTTCATGCTGCTGTGCACGGCCGGGGCCTTCAAGCGGACGGTCGTGCGCATGGCGTACTGGGTGATGGTGCTGATTCTCTATCTGTCCATTGCTTTCCGGTATCGTCTCATCGTCTTCGTGATCGCGGGGGTGATGATCTACTATCTGCGGCGTGACAAGCGGCCCAACATGCTGCTCGTCATTCCCGTGGGGGCGGCAACGTTCGTCGCGCTGGGTTGGGTGTCAATGGTTCGCGGATATTTCAACAGCTATGGCCGGCAGGGCAGCCTCACGTTTTCCTGGGCAACGCTGTTGAAATCCGCGCTTGCCGACACGCGCATCTTCGAGACGTTCACGGCGGTGCTCACGGCGGTGCCGGACTTTTTCGGACACGTGGGGATGCTGCCATTCTATTATCTGTTTCTCATTCCGATTCCGCGATTCCTCTGGCATGCAAAACCGGAGCCCTCATGGATTCGCATGGTTGGGCCAGCCATCGGAACACCCGAAGCATTCGTCGCCGGTGCAGCCTTTCCGAGCTTCGGCGAATACTACATGGCACTCGGATGGACGGGCGTCGTGGCCGGGATGCTGCTGTTTGGCATATTGCTGCGTGTGTTGTGGGAATGGTATCGGACGGATCGCTTCGATCCCGCACGACAGGCCATCTTCGCCATCTGCTATGTCTGGACCCTGCAGGTGATCATCCGGGGATATCTCGCGCAGATCGTGATGGAATTCTGCTTTTTCGTCCTTCCGGCAATCGTCGCGATGGTCATTGCGCGCCGTAGTGAACGCCGGCACCAGGTGCGGCAATGGCGCGCATCCTGATCATGGGGGCAGGCGGGCATGGGAAAGTCGTGGCGGACCTGGTCCGGGCCGCCGGACATGAGCTCGTCGGCTTTGCCGACGCGAATGCGGACAGGCATGATACGGTTGCCGAGCCAGGCGGCGCGCGTGTTTTGCTCGTTCAGGAATCGCTGCTCGCCCTGATAGCGACGGACGGCGTTTTTCCATTCGGTGTGGACCAGGTTGCATTGGCCGTTGGAGACAACGAGTCACGACTTCGGCTCCTCGATGCGCTTGTGCATTGGAACGCCGGCGCCCTGGTCCATCCACGCGCTACGGTGAGTGCGTCTGCGACGCTGGGGCGCGGTACGGTCGTGTTCCCCAATGCGGTCATCAATGCGGCCGCGGTGCTTGGCGACGGCGTGATTGTCAACACGGCGGCAGTCATCGAGCATGACTGCACAGTGGCCGATGGGGTGCATCTGTCACCGGGAAGCACGTTGTGCGGGAACGTCCGGGTGGGGCGGTGCAGTTGGATTGGTGCCGGTGCAGTAGTTATTCCAGGCATCTCCATAGGAGCGGGCGCGCGCATCGGTGCTGGTGCGGTGGTCATCCGCGACGTTGCGCCGCACGTCACCGTGGCCGGTGTCCCTGCCCGCGCACTGTCCAGCCAATGACAACGCCGCGCATGGCGTCCGGAACGTCATTGTATCGCATCCTGATTCTCAGCAAC
>JAQBPY010000314.1 GCA_028287285.1 Gemmatimonadota bacterium | reverse complement strand
GATCCACGTATGAAGCAGATCGACGAACACTCTCAGGTTGAATGCCGACGATTAACCAGCTGGTCCGGCAGTCCCGCCGCGACCTCGCCAAGAAGGAAAAGGCGCCGGCGCTGAAAGCGAACCCGCAAAAGCGGGGCGTTTGCACGCGCGTCTACACCACCACCCCCAAGAAGCCGAACTCCGCCCTCCGCAAGGTCGCGCGTGTGCGCCTCACCAACGGCTTCGAAGTCACGGCCTACATCCCGGGCGAAGGACATAACCTCCAGGAGCACTCCATCGTGCTCATCCGCGGCGGTCGTGTGAAGGATCTTCCCGGTGTTCGCTACCATATCGTACGCGGGACGCTCGACGCCTCTGGCGTGAACGGCCGCAACCAGAGCCGTTCCTAGTATGGCACCATAAAGCCGAAGGCTGGTGCCCCCGCCAAGGGAGGTAAGAAGTGAGCCGCCGCAAAAGCGCTGTAAAGCGCACCATCCTGCCGGATGCGCGTTACGACAGCCAGACGGTGTCCAAGTTCATCAACGTCCTGATGTATCAGGGCAAGAAGAGCACGGCCGAGCGCATCTTTTACGCGGCGATGGATCTCGTCGAGAACCGGACGAGCCAGCCCGGCGTAAACATCTTCAAGCAGGCGCTCACCAACCTCAAGCCGGTCGTCGAGGTCAAGAGCCGTCGCGTTGGTGGTGCCACGTACCAGGTGCCGGTCGAAGTGCGGCCTGAGCGTCGTACGGCGCTGGCCATGCGCTGGTTGATCAGCTACTCGCGCGACCGCAACGAGAAGTCCATGGCCGAGAAGCTGGCGGCCGAGGTCATTGCGGCGTCCAAGGGCGAAGGCAATGCCGTCAAGAAGAAGGAAGACACCCATCGCATGGCAGACGCCAACAAGGCGTTCGCGCACTACCGCTGGTAGTCTTTCTTGACGCTCTGTAAGTCATTGCCCCGCTTGGTCTTGCTGACTGAGCGGGGCAATCTCGTTTCACGCTGTGCCCGTTCAGTGTGCCTTTTCACGCTGTTTTTGTCCTGGTTTGGAGGGTTTCGAGGGCTTTTCGCTGGGCCTGTTGCGAGGGCTGTTGGTAGACGGACACTACCGTCCGCTCGGTTTTCCATCCGCCGAGGTCCTTCAGCGAGCGCAATGGGACGTCCAGGAGCGTATTGGCGAAGGCGCGCCGGAACGAATGCCAGCCGTACCGTTGACCGGTTGGAATGCCGGCCCGGACAGCTATCCGCTTCCAGAGGTTGCCCATCGCATGGCTCGACAGTGGCTCCCCGGGCTTGCGTGAGGACGGGAATATCCAGGCATCGCCGATCCCGCCGGCACGCTGGCGTTCGCGCTTCAGTGCCGCAACAGACTCAGGGTGCAACGGATTGGTGTGGTCGTAGCCGATCTTGTCGAGCTCGCCCCGAAAGTGAATCGTCTGTGCCTCGAGGTCGACGTCCGACCAGCGCAGCTGCCGGATCGAAGCCCCGCGATGCCCTGTGTACCACGCCAGGAGAACAAACGTCTCGAGGCGCGGGGAGATGCTCGCCGCGGCCACGCGCGCCGCGTCGTATTGCGCGTTAGTGATGATCGCCCGTCTCGGGCTTTCCTCGCTCGGCACCGGCAGTCCCTTGAGCGGATTCCGCTCGACGAGATACTGTCCCGTACCATTGCCGGCGCGTTCGCCCCAATTCAGCAGGGCAAGCAACAGGTTGCAGTCTTGCTCCAGGACGCGAGCTCGTACGGCTTTTCCCTCGCGGCCTCTCACTGACAAATCGCCTCGCCGGCGACGCTGAATGTAGCTATCCCAATCGCGGCGGTTCAGCGTGTCTGGCTTTCGTGATTCGCCGAACGCCCTGAGAAAGAGCGGGAACGTACGACGATCGTGATTCTGTGTGGACCTGCTTTTCTGCGGCGTGACTTCCCGCAGGTAAATGTCAATCAGCGATCGCAGCGTGACCGCCTGCGTTGCCCGGTTCTCAGTCCGGCCGAACTGTGCCGCGATCTCGTCCGCGTGTCGTTTCGCTTGCTCGCGGTCGGGGTGGTGAAGGCTCTCGCGAACGCGTTGGCCCTCGTCCACCCGATAGTCAATCCAGATGCCATGTGGCGGACGCTCATACACCCGCACACGATTCCTGCCCTTCTCGCCTGCGATGTAGCTCCAAGCCTTGGTCGGTCCACGCTCTGTCACGATGCCTCGCCGGATTTGGCGACAGAGGCGACGATGCGCCGACGCGCAGCGAATTGACTCTCCGGCTCGGTCGATGGCAAGCGATGCCCCGGCTTCACCGGCAAGTCGCCACGACGAACGCGGGGGCGGCCCTTGCGTCCTACGTTCTCGAGCTGGCCACTCGAGACGAGTCGCTGGAGATGGTCGACGCTGTACCCGCTGAGTAACGCGGCCTCGCGCAGCGTGAGCTCCTCGAGCGCGTTGGCCTGGCTGAGCGCATGAAGATCCGCGAGGAGCTCATCCGCGATCGCTGTGCCGTTCACCTGGACACCGAGTCCGCGCCACTCGGCTCGCCGCTGCTCCCACTTCGCCAGGAGGTCCGCGTATGTCACAAGAGTGACCCCTGACTCTCGGGCATACTCTCAATGCTATCACCCTTTAAAGGGGGTGATAGCGATGAGAGCAAGGGTGCCAAGGGTGCTGATAGGTTCGTGATAGTATCGTGAGGATTGATAGCTACGACGCTGGCCCCGCTGTCCGTGATCTTGTATTTCCCGCCCCTCGATTGCGGCGGTTCTGTGACATAACCGTTTGTGACCAACAGACTTCGGACGCGGTAATAGGTCGCTTGGGGCAGTTCTGTGGCTGCAAGCCATTCGCTCGACGTCGCTCCCTTCGAGGGGAAATCACGTGCGAGCACGGTGAGAGCTTTGCGCATCGTTGGGGTGATAGCTTCGAACGCGAAGCTATCACCTGATCCGAGGACGGAATTCGTCGCGATGACGCACGAGTCGAGGACCGGAAGTAGCCGGAACGACGCATCGGCGAAGGGTGCCCAGTCTTTCGCTTTTTCGCACTTGAGTACCCGAATCCCGTCTTCACTCTTTGCGAAGAGCATGGCGTCCATGGCGCCGCGGAGGGACGAACTCCCGCGCTCGCGTTCGGTATTGAGCGCCGTGTGGTGGACCAGGAGCACACTGGCGGCCGACTTTCGACGGAGCTCGTCGGCATGCTTCACAACGAGTCCCATGTCCTGGGCGCTGTTCTCGTCACCACCAGGCATCGACCGCGCGAGCGTATCGACGATGATCAGGGACGGCGCGTCCTCGAGCTGCTCGAGCGCCTGGATTAGGGACGCGACGTCCGCGAGTCCCAAGAGATTCGCCGGCTCGGTGAGAAAATGCACTGCGACGGAAGTGCCAACGAGTCCGCGGTGTTCTTTCCACGCGCGCAGGCGTTGCGCGAGCCCCGCGCTGCCCTCTGCTGCCACGTAGACGACCGATCCGCGATGCGTTGGATGTCCAAGCCACGCCGAGCCTGTCGCAATGCTACAGGCCATATCCAGCGCGAGAAAGCTCTTTCCGGATCCCGGCATGCCGTACAGCGTGCCCAGTCCAGCGCGAGGAAGAACGCCATCGACCAGAAACTGGACCGGCGGGAGCTGCTCGAGCTCGATGTCTGACAGCAGCTTGAAACGTGAAGGCGTCGCAGCAGTGTCCGTGAGCGTCCCGGTTAGAAACTCCGGTGCCAGGTGAATCAACCGCGCGATAGAGAGCGCCGAACATCCTTCGCCACACTCAATGACCACTCGTCCGAGCTCGTCGGGTGCAATCCACAACGCCCAGCGATCAGAGTCCGGATGCCGCGGGCACGGCGCCGTCCACTGGTCCGCGCTCGCGTGTGACTCGACTTGACCAGGGAACAAGGTCGCCAGCGCGTAGACTGCCTGCCGAACGTGCGGGTATTCGTCGAGGCCGCGCTTCGCCGTCTGCAACGATGTCACCGACCGCTGACGACTGGGTTGCCGGTCAGCGCCTTCGCGCGGCGGTACAGCGCGCCCAGTTTCTGATCCAATTCCCTCGCGCTGATTTGACCAATCAACCTGCCCGCAGACTCAGCCTGCATAGCTGATCCGATCGGACCGTTCAAATGCACAACAACGGTTATATGGAAATTGTTCACGACGCCGCCGGCCGCGACCTGGTATCCGCGGACCGCAGGAGGATGAATCGGGTTGTACACGGGCACGCGCAGCAGCTGCGCGAGGAACGCGAGTGACTTTGTGTTGACTGCGGTCTCTCTGCTGAACACCAGCATCGACTCGAGGACGTTGCCAATGCGATCTGCCTGTTGAATCGTGATACGCTCTGCACCTGAGGTCTGGCGCGAGCTCGCACCTGGTCCGGAGACGGAGCCGGTAAGCGCCGGCGCACTCGTCGAGACTGATGATCCAGGATCCACGGGCACCGCGCGCAACGCATGGATCACCGCTTGGATCGCGCTCGTCTGGGCGACGTTCGCCTTGTCGCCCGTGTAGAGCGCCTGGAGATTGGCGATTGCCTGGTCGCGGCCGGCCTTCGTCGAGAGGTCGATGCCCGCGAGCGCCTGGCCGACACCGCCGACGCTCGAGTACAGTCCCGCCACACCCACCGCCTGGCCTTGTGCGTCAGTGCCGTACACGTCGAAATCAGTATTCAGTGAATCCGCCGCAGCCTGCATCTTTTGCGCAGCCGTCTGGATCCCCGACGTGACCGCGTCGACCCCATGTGACATGTCCAGGAGTGCAGCGATGAACTGATCGATGGACAGCCCCGCGAGGTCCACGGACTCAGGGCTGTTTTTCAACTCAAGGAACAGGTCCTTGATTCGCTGCTTGAGCATCGCAAGGTCCGCCTCGTTCGCGGTATCCAGTCCACCCGTGAGTGCCCCAAGCGCCCCGCCGCCGGCGCCGTATGCCGCAGCCTTCTGCTTCAGCTGATCGGCCGCCGACGTCCCAAGGATATCGAATTCTGGGGAGAGCGCAGCAATGACCTTTGCCAACGCATCGCCGGCCGACACAGCTGCTGGCTCGAGTGCGTTGAGATACTCGATAAGCTGTTCGATAGTCTGGAGAAATTCACCACCGCTCAGCCCCTGCCGGATTTCCGGCGGTAGTGTGCCACCGCCATTCTGCATTTGCTTGAAGACGCCTTCGATAAACGATCGAATCTGCGCGCGCCCGTCAGCGCTCGAAGCGTCGAGCGCCCCGAGTGCGCCGAGGCTCGCATTCTTCCCGCCGACCGCGCCAAGTAGCGCCTGTAAGTTCGCGAGCGGACCCTTGTCCCCGAAAATCTTGCGGCTCGCGTCGAGTTCTGCGTTGATGTCGGTAAACGAGTCGCCGAATTCACCCAGGCGATCGAGACTACTAAGCAGCGCCTCGTTCAGCTGGCGAAACCCATCAACAGTGCCGTCGAGCGTGACGCCGAACTCCTTGGCGGCGGCGTCGAGTAGCGCCTGCTGAGCCTTGCTCAGGCCGGTGACTTCCGCATCGCCAGCATGGCCCGCCGCCTGGCCGAGAATGTTGCGAAGCAGGGCCGCCGTGTTCGCGGCACTCGCGCCCGAGAGGTTGATGGAGCCGAGTAACCCGCTCTTCAGCGTGAGCTCACGAATCGCCTCGGTGTTCGCGGCGAGCGCTTCCTTCCGCGCCTTGTCCTCGGGGCTCTCGCCGAACAGTGCTTGCCCGATGCCGATCGCGCCGCCGATGATGGATCCGGCCGCGCCGAACTTTTCGAGGCGAGACAGGGCGCCGAATCCGCCTGGGCCTGTCGCCTTTGAGATGCCAGCGGCCAGCTGCCCCGCAGAGGCCACCATTTTCCCGATGGTGCTATCCCCCTGACCCAAGATCTGCAGCAGCCCATAGGCGGCATTGGCGGCTGCGCTGAAGCCCTCCGCGATTTCATGCGTCTTGCCTCCGAGACTCTCAGCATACTCGACCTGCGCTTTGACGTGCGCCTCGTTCTTCTCGATGATCGTGGTGCGTTGCGCCTCGAGATCGTTGAGCCCTTTGGCAATCAGCTCGAGCTCTGGACCGTTGTGCTTCTCATCTTGCTTGAGCTGCGCCTGACGCTCCAGGAGCTTCGTTTCCTGGACGCTGAGGTCACGCATGCTCTGGAGCGCCGGCACGCCATGCGCGGCGCCGTCCGCGATCGAGGCGAGCGCCTTGTCGACGTCGAGCGTCAGCAGCTTCGTCTCGCGCATGCGCTTCTGGAATTCCTCCAGTTGCGCGACCTGCTCGGACGAGCCACCCTCGTCTGTGAAATTCTTGACGAATACCTTGTCTGCTTCCTCGAGCGCCGCCTTCACATCGCCTGTCATCGTGGCGAGGGTCGACCGGAACTGGGAAGCAACCGCATCCTGTTCTTTCTTGAGAACGCCATTGGCAACGTCGAGTCGTTCGCCAGCGGCATCATACGCGGCGCTGGCGAAACTCTGCAGCGTGGCATCCGCATCTTTCTGTGACAGCTTGCCACCCTTGACCAGGGTCGCAAGCGCCTCGGAGAGCTTGTCCTGGTCCTTGTGAAGAGAACTCAGGAATTTGTCGTACCCCGCGAGTGCGTCATCAAACCCCGATCGCGTAGCCTTTGCGGCATTCTCAGCGACGGAGTCACGCAGTCCTGAAAAGATGTCGCGGATCTCCGCGGATGCCTCACGGGCCTTTTTCGCCGCTTCAGCCGCAGCGTTCTGTTCCTCAACCGTAAGCGGTGGACGCTTGCGTGGTGTCGTGGCTCCGGGTGTGGACTTGCTATCCAGTCCAGGAAAGAATGCGTCGATTGATGCGACATTTGTCTTCGCCGTGATCTTCTGTGCGTCAGTGAGGAACGAGAGCCGATTCCCATACAGCACCTTCAGCGCGTCACGAAGATGCTTCGCATCCTCGGCCCCCAGCTGCTGAATGTCGTCATTGTCGAGCTCACCGTAGATGCCGCCACCCCGAGTCATCTGCAGCACGCCCTTACGCAGGTCAGCCAGAACTGCCGGCTTATTACCTACAAAGTCGTTGGGAGAGGTGGCGGCGTGCGCGCTGTAACGCGCGACGATGCCCGCGACTGCGTTCGAGCCGGCCGTTTTCGCGCTCTGTCCCGTGAGCTTGTCAACCCAATACACGAGATCCTTCATACCCACGATCGCCAGCGGCAATAGCTTGGAACCAAGGTCCGCCATCGACGCATTGAGATCATTTTTCATGCGATTGTCGAGGCGGTCAATTCCACCGCGGGCGATTTCTGCGCGGTCATTCATGTCCTTCAGCGCGTCGGCCGCGATATGCCCACCGGCGGCAAGTTCCCGAATGCCGCTTGCGTCCATGCCCTTCAGTGTCTTGCCCGCCTTCCCTGCAGCATATCCGTATCCGTCCATGAGCTGCACCAGCGCGCGAATCGCGGTGTCGTAGCTGAGCCCGAACTTCGCAATCGCAGGCGCTGCGGATTGAAGGGCCTCGAAGACGCCTTCGACGTCTTGGCGACCCTTCGTCACCGACGCGATCTTCGCCAGGGCGAGCTCCGCGCCATCGGCAGTAATGCCAAACGCGTCCATCAGCTGGTCCAGTCCCTGCGCTACGACGGTACTATTCGAATTCGTCGCGTCGGCGAACTTTTCGATCGCCTTGGCCCGCGCCTCGATCTCCTGCGCGCTGGACACTCCCTGCTTGGAGATCACTTCGAAGAGGCCTTGCACCTCCGAGCGGAGGCGACCGCTCTCGTCTGCGACAGAGCCCATTGCGTTCTTCAGCGCCCCGATCGCCTTCGCACCTTCGGGAAGATTCACCGCCATCCGCCTCGCGGCACCATCAATGTCGGCGGCCATCCGCGTTGCCTGGACGGCGACCCCGAGCATCGCGACGCCGAGCGCGCCGAGCACTGCAGTCGGATTGTCGGTCACGAACTTAGAGAACTTCTGGAGCTGGCGTTCAGAGTCGCCTAGGTCGCGCTGAAGGCCTTCGGTTTTCGCTCTCAGCTCGTAAAACAGGGAGGCGATGCGGCGTTCGGCCATTAGCGTGCCCTCCGCGTCTCGGCGTAGCGCGAGAGGTCACGGATCCGGATCCGCATCATGCGTGGGGCGAGCACTGTCGCGTTCAGCTCCCCTCTCGCGATCGCTTCCATGACGGACTGGCGACTCGACGGCGTAACGTGGTTGGCCTTGAGCCACTTTGACGCGCCGAGAATCGAAAGTGTGTTTGCAAATGTGAACTTCGCGGGGGCCGTCGCCATGTTTGTCGAGCTCGCAAGGAGAAGTGTGGGCAACAAAAAAGCGCCTTCGGCACGGGGATTATCCC
>JAQBPY010000311.1 GCA_028287285.1 Gemmatimonadota bacterium | reverse complement strand
CCACCACCATTCTCGCCGACCAGCATGCACGCACCTTCGAGGAGCGGCTCGCCGACTTTCCCGTAAAGGTCGCCGTGATGAGCCGTTTCCAGACGGCGAAGGAGCAGGCGGCCACGCTCGTTCTGCTGGCGGAAAAGAAGATCGACATCGTGATCGGCACCCACCGGCTCCTGAGTCCCGACGTCGTCTTCGCCGATCTCGGCATCATCATCGTCGACGAAGAGCATCGCTTTGGTGTCAAGCACAAGGAACGCCTCAAGCAGATGAAGCTGGAGACGGATGTGTTGACACTCACGGCCACGCCCATTCCGCGCACCCTGCACCTGTCGCTTGCCGGCCTGCGCGACATGACGCTCATGCAGACGCCGCCACGCGACCGCTCGCCGGTGCTCACCTTTGTGGAGCCTACCGACGACGGACTCATTGACGAAGGCATCTCCAGGGAGCTGGACCGCGGCGGACAGGTATTCTTCGTCCACAACCGCATCGAGACGATCGTCGCGCACGCGGACATGATTCGCCGCATCGTGCCGCGCGCGCGCGTGGCCGTTGCACATGGCCAGATGAAGGACCACGAGCTCGAGAACATCATGCACCGCTTCGTGAGCGGCGAGATCGACGTCCTCGTTTCCACGCTCATCGTGGAAAGTGGCCTCGACGTGCCCAACGCGAACACGATGTTCATCAACCGCGCGGATCATCTCGGTCTCGCCCAACTGTACCAGCTCCGCGGCCGCGTGGGACGCTCGCACCGCCGCGCCTACTGCTACCTGCTCGTGCCCGATTCCGTGGACCCGGACGCCGAGCGCCGTCTGCAGGTGCTCGAGCACCATACGGAGCTCGGGGCGGGGTACTAGATTGCCCTGAAGGACATGGAAATGCGCGGCGCCGGAAACCTCCTGGGCGCCGAGCAGTCGGGGTACGTGCATGCTGTCGGATTCGATCTCTACCTCCGCATGCTCGACGAGACCGTGAATCGTCTCATGCGGGGCGACAGTGCGCCCAAGCCGCGCCCCGCCGACGTCTCCATGGACATTCCTGCCTACCTGCCGGACGACTACATCGAATCGCAGGAGGCCAAGCTCGACGTCTACAAGCGGCTCGCCCGCTTCGAGAGCCCCGAGGAGATCGAGGCGCTCCGCTCCGAGCTGCGCGACCGGTTCGGAAAGATTCCCGTGCCCGCGGAGGCGATGCTGTCCATGGGCCTCCTGCGCATCGTGGGCGGCCAGCTCGGAATCGAAGGGGTGCTGGTGCGCGGCGAGGAAGCTCGTATTACCTTTAGGGATTCCGCCGTACCGCGCATGAAAGGGCTGTCGGCGGCTTTTCATGAAGTGCAGTTCCAGGCGGAGGTGCGTCGTGCGCACCCGCTTTCGCTCAAACTCACGCGGCTCGGGGGCGCCCAGCTCCTCGAAGGGCTCGTGCGCGCACTGCGTGCAGTCGTCTGAATGCCCGCCTCATCTAACTCACGACAGTTTTTCTCATGAAACGTTCTCCGCTGCTCGTCCTCGGCCTCAGCATCGGCACGCTCACCGCGTGTGACGCCCTCGGCTCCGCATTCTCGGCGCATACCGCAGTCGTGGCCAAGGCGGGCTCCCAGGAGCTCACCACCGCGCGTCTCGCCGACATGCTCGGCAAGGCAAAGCTGCAGATTCCACTCAATCGCGAAGTCGCGACACTCATTGCCCGCGACCTCTGGGTGCCCTATCAGCTGCTCGGCGTGGCCGCGGCGCGCGGCGACTCACTGGCAGACGGAAAGGCCATCGATTCGGCCGCAACCGCCATGCTCGAGAACGCACGACTCGGTCGCTTCATGGAGTCCGTGTCATCCAAGTTCACCGCGGACACCTCCGGCGGCGAGGCGGCCTATCTTGCCGCCAAGGGTGACCTCTACTCCGCCAGGCACATCCTGTTCCTGCTGCCGCAGAACGCGAGTCCGGTCGTCAAGGATTCCGTCGTGAAGCAGGCGATCTCGGTGTACAAGCAGGTCAACGCGGCCAACTTTGCGGAGATGGCCAAGAAGTACAGCGGCGACAATTCCAAGGACAAGGGCGGCGACCTGGGCGTGTTTCCGCGCGGCGTCATGGTCAAGCCATTCTCCGATGCGCTCGCCAAGCTCAAGCCCGGCGAGATCTCCAAGCTCGTCGAGACGCCGTTCGGCTTCCACATCATCCAGCGCAATACCTGGGACAACGCAAAGGCCGCGTTCGGACCACAGCTGGCCGCTCGTGGCCGCGCCGTGGCAGAGAGCACGTACATCGCGCAGGTGCAGAGCGCCGCGAACATCCAGCTCAAGCCGGATGCCGCAACGTCGGCCAAGGAAATGGCCAAGGATCCCATCGCGCACCGCGCTGATTCCCGCGTCCTTGCCACCTACACGGGCGGTGCGCTGACCTCCGGCCGCCTCGCACTGTCGCTCATGGCGTCGCCGCAGAGCGCTCGCCTCATCCAGCAGATCCAGGGCGCGCCCGACTCGCTCGTCAACATGTACGTCATCAACATGACGCAGCGCGAGGTGCTCCTGAAGCGCGCTGACAGTGCAAAGGTCACGGTCACCCCCGACGAGCTGGCGAGCCTGCATCGCGATTTCGCGCAGGCGGTCGTGAGCAGCTGGGCCGCCCTCGGCGTCGACCCCAAGTCGCTCGCCGACAGCGGCAAGACGCCCGGTGAGCGCGAGAAGATTGCCGGGGCTCGTGTCGAGGCGTTCATGGACAAGGTCATGGCCGGCGCCGTTCAGCCGCTTCCCATTCCCACGCCGCTGCAGATCGTGCTCATGAACAAGTACGATGCGCGAATGAACTTCGCAGTCGTC
>JAQBPY010000303.1 GCA_028287285.1 Gemmatimonadota bacterium | reverse complement strand
GAGTAATCGGCGTATATCAGCAGGATCAACCGTCGATGCTGCCTCGGGCCCACGTTGGTCCACGATCACGCACGACAAGGATGTGCAAACACTAGACACTTGACACCAGCCCAGTCATATCAACGCCCAAGCTCACCTGCAGGGCATCAAATAAATAGCGCGCGGAGCGCGCTTCCGCAGCGCCCTGACTGGTGCAGCGCACGTTAGATGACAGCCACGCATTGATCGAACGCGAGTTTGAAGCGGGCTGCGTTCTCCGGGAACTTGTCGAGCATAAAAAGTTGTACCGATAGAATACGAAGAAGTCACGATGATTGGCACGCATGTGTCGGGCACGATCGCGCGCATCGAAGCCGACTTCAAGATTATACTGGTGTCGCCGGACGATCTCCGTGACGATTTTGTTCTCGCGCTCCTTGAGATGCTCGGCGTGCAGGGGTGCTTCACGTAGTGATTGAATACGTACGCAAGCATTCTTGCGACCACTCGTGACTCGGCTCTCGGCGGGCCCATGCGTCGAACAGCGAGTCGAACCAGCCTCCAGGCATTGCTTCAGTCTCCGGGCTATCCAGTGGACTGTTTTGTATGTCGCAGGGCATAATTTCATGGCCGAAGAGCAGGTCCTTCGCTGCGCTCAAGGACGACAACGCTATCACAACTTCTGTAACAAACCACTAGTGGCAATGCTGTTCAGATGACTGTCATCCCGCAGGAAGCGAGCAAAGCGAACGATATACTGTCCGCACCCCGAACTCCCAGGACGGGACAGCAGCTCCCGACAGTCGCTTCGCTCCTGCGGGATGACAGTCTAAAGTATTCTTGCATTCTTGCGGGATGACAGTCGAAAGCATTCTTGCATTCTTGTGGGATGACAGTCTAAAGCGCTCCTACGTGACGCCAGTTCATAGTAAAGCTGTCATCCCTCAGGAGTGAGCGAAGCGAGCGAGTGTCGGGGTATACTTTCCGCATCCCGAACTCCCAGGACGGGCAGCAGCTCCCGACAGTCGCTTCGCTCCTGCGGGATGACAACCTGACGACAGTCTAAAGTATTCTTGCGGGATGACCGTCTACAACGCTCCTGCGGGATGACGGCCTCCAATGCTCCCGCAGGACGACAGCCTAAAAAGCGCTGTTGCACTGACAGTCTAAAGACAACGCTATCACAACTTCTGGAACAAGCCACCAGACACGGCGCGGGGCAGCATCAGCCTGTGGCCCTCGCGACGGCAAATCCGGAATCGTACCCGCCCGGCCCCTCCTGCCGGTATTCGACCAGCTGGAACCCGGCCGCCGACAACTCTTCGTGCACATCCTCCTGTGTGAAGCGGTGCACGTAGATCGTCGTGAGGTCATCGCCGGCTTCCACAGGCTCCGCCCCCCGCAACCGGCGTACCATGTTTGCCACGCGCACGAGCAAGTCAAGGCGTTTCTCGGTACCGGTCCGCGTAAAGAAGGACAGCAGCAGGGGCGTTCGGGCAGCGAGCCCCTGGCGCAGGTCGCGCAGGAATGCGATGCGCCGGCGCCGGCCGTTGATGAGCATGTACGCACTCCAGCCAACGATCACGCCATCACACGTGGCGGCGGCCGGCGGAGAGCAGTCGCGCGCGAGATACGCAATGCGCGCGGCCGCGCCGGTGGACGCGAGCAATTCATTTGCCGATTGCAGCAGCGCCGGATTGCACTCGTAGGCCTCAACGGCAAACCCGCGCTCGAGGAGCGCGAGCACTTCACGTCCGCCGCCGGCGCCAATGAGGCGGATGGAGCCGGACGTGGGAAAGTGGCGCGTGAGGGCATGCTCTTCCCACTCGAACAATCCGTGCCGGTTGTGCTCCAGCGTGCGGTACGACGGCCGCTGCTCATAATATGCCGCGTCAATCGCATGAAAGTCGCGCTCACCGAGCATGCCGAGCCAGACGCCCGACCAGATGGCGTCCAGTGCAACGGCCGAACGATGGCGCATGGACTCGCCGGAAAGATACAGGCGCGCGAGCGCACTGCGCGGCGGATGCCCTTCCTCTGGAGTGAAGCCCTCGGCTATCATCACGATGAATAGAAGATGCTGGCTCATCCTCAGGCAAGATCGAGCGACACCCAAATGGATCAACTGCTCACCGACGCCGACGTCCGCGTCCTTGGCGCCCTCATCGAAAAGGAGATCACGACACCGGACCACTATCCGTTGTCGCTCAATGCGCTCACCGCGGCGTGCAACCAGACCACGAACCGGCATCCCGTCGTGTCGTTCGACGAAGCCACGGTGCTCGAGGCAATCCAGCACCTACGTCACCAATCGCTCGTGCGCGGCATTCAGCGCATGGACTCGCGCGTCACGAAATACGAGCATCTCGCCACGGAGGCTTTGAGCCTGTCGTCGCGCGAAATGGCGGTGATGTGCGTGCTGCTGCTCCGTGGCGCACAAACGCTGGGTGAGCTCAGGACGCGCACGGAACGGCTGGCGCAGTCCGAGACCCTGGGCGACGTGGAGGCGACAATCACTGCACTGACTGAACGCGCACCTCCGTTCGTCACACGACTCGCGCGCCAGGCCGGCCAGAAGGAGGTGCGATATGCACACCTCCTGTCTGGCGAGATCCCGGCCGACGTACCCGAGGTGCATGCACCGGCCGCTGCCGAACCGCGGGTGGACCGTCTTGGTGCGATCGAGGAGACCACACATCAATTGCGCGCCGAGCTCGCCGAGCTGCAGCGGCAGTTCGCGGAATTCCGCAAGCAGTTCGAATAACATGTCCATCCACGTTGTGCTCGTGCAGCCCGAGATCCACTGGAATACCGGCAATGCGGGCCGGACGTGTCTCGCCGCGGGTGCAACGTTGCACCTGATCAGGCCACTTGGTTTTTCACTTACGGAGAAGGAGGTGCGGCGCGCCGGGCTGGACTACTGGGAGCACGTGGACATCCGGGTGTGGGACAGCTGGGGAATGTTCGAGCGCGAGCTGCCCCGGCTTGGTGAGCCGTACTTCTTTTCCACGAAGGGCACACGTCTCTTGTGGGACGCGCCACTGGGCGCGCCAGGCGACGTGGCGCTGGTGTTCGGCCGTGAAACGGGTGGCTTCGCGCCGGAGGTGCATGCGCGCTATGCGGACCGCATGGTCACCATGCCCATGCATTCGCCGCACGTGCGTTCGCTCAACCTGTCCACGTCGGTGGGAATTGCGGTGTACGAAACGCTGCGCCAGCGCCAGGCAGCGGAGTAGCTACGCTCGTTCCAGGTATCGAGCGAGGTATTGCGCCGTTCGACTCCCAGCGGCGGCTGCAACGGCGGCAGGTGGGCCGCACGCCACCATGTGGCCGCCTTCCTCGCCGGCACCGGGTCCGATATCCATGACCCAGTCACTCGCCGCAACCACGCGCATGTCATGCTCAACCACGATGACCGTATTGCCCGCGTCAACGAGACTGTCCAGCTGCGTGACGAGCTTTTCCACGTCGCTCGGATGCAGGCCGGTTGTGGGCTCGTCGAGGATGTAGAGTGTGTTTCCGCGCGACATGCGCTGCAGCTCCGTGGCGAGCTTGATGCGCTGCGCTTCGCCTCCCGACAGCTCCGTGGCGGGCTGGCCGAGGCGAATGTAGCCGACACCAACGTGGTGCAGCACGTCGAGTGAGCGCCGCACACCGGCATCGTCGGCAAAAAAGTCGCGTGCGTCATCAACTGTTAGTGCTAACACCTCTGCAATATTCTTGTCATTGTGCCTGATCTCCAGCGTTTTTTCGTTGTATCGTGCACCATGACACACAGGGCAGGGAGTGTAGACACTTGGCAGGAACAACAGCTCTACAAAGACGAATCCCTCACCCTCGCATGTCTGGCAGCGTCCCTTGGCCACGTTGAACGAAAAGCGCCCTGCATCGTAGTGTCGTGCACGCGCCGCCTTGGTAGACGCAAAGAGTTTACGCACGCTATCGAACAAGCCGGTATACGTGGCGAGATTGGATCGCGGGGTCCGGCCAATGGGCTTCTGGTCGACGCGCACGAGCCGCTTGATCGCGTCCATGCCTTCAACAATCCGTCCGCCCACGGGCTGGCCACTGACCGTGTCGAGCTCGTCTTCTTCACTGCGCTCGAGTTCATGGCCCAGGTGGGCGGATACGAGGTCGACAAGGACCTGGCTGACGAGACTTGATTTCCCGGAGCCTGACACTCCCGTGACCGAAGTGAGTACGCCAAGGGGAAAGGCGATGTCGAGGCTGGAGATATTGTTGCGGGTGACACCCTCGAGGCGCAGCCATCGATTGGCCTCACGCGGCGTTCTCGTCTCGATGTGCGCGTCGGCGAACAGGTATTTTCGAGTCTCCGATTCCTTGATTGCGCGAAGTCCATCAGGCGGGCCGCTGTAGAGAACGCGTCCGCCAAATGCGCCGGCCGCAGGCCCAACATCCACAATCCAGTCGGCCTTCCGGACGACGTCGAGCTCATGCTCCACCACGAACAGTGAGTTGCCGGATGCCTTGAGCTTGTCGAGCGCGGCGAGCAGGGCTTCCGTGTCGGCAGGATGCAGCCCAGCCGACGGCTCGTCGAGAACGTAGACCACGCCAAAGAGGTTGGAGCGCACCTGCGTTGCGAGCCTCAGGCGCTGCAACTCGCCGGGCGACAGCGTGGGCGTGGACCGATCTATGGCCAGGTACCCAAGCCCCAGATCGAGCAGCACACCAATGCGCCCGCACAGGTCTTCGGCGATGCGCTGCGCCACGACTGCCTTTTCGGGGTGTTCGGCGCGCAATGTCTCGAGATTGCGCGCCGTTCCCTTCGACGTCGCATCCATGATCTTCGATAGCCGAGCGATGGGAAATTCCGACAACTCGGCGATGTCGTATCCCTCGAACTTGACGGACAGGGCTTCGCGCTTGAGGCGCTTGCCGTCGCAGACCGGGCAGTCGCTTCCCACCATGAATTGCGCAACGCGCCGTTTCATGGACGCACTCTGCGTTTTCGCGAACGTCTCCATCACATAGCGTTGCGCGCTGGTGAAGGTGCCCAGGTACGAGTGTTCTTCCTTGCGCTTGATCGCGCGCCTTACCTCGTCCATCGTGTAACCCGCATACACGGGTACCTGTGGCTGATCCTCAGTGAACAGGAGCCATTGCCGAGTCTTTTTTGGCAGCTCGCGCCATGGCACGTCCACGTCGATTCCCAGCGTGGTGATGATGTCGCGCTGATTCTGGCCTTGCCATGCCGAAGGCCACGCGGCGATGGCCCGCTCACGAATGGTGAGCGAGTCGTCCGGCACCATGGACTGTTCCGTGACCTCGTAGATGCGGCCGAGTCCGTGACAGCGTGGGCAGGCGCCCTGTGGCGTGTTGGGAGAGAAGTCTTCGGCGTACAGCATTGCCTGTCCGCGCGGATATTCACCGGCGCGCGAGTACAGCATGCGGAGGAGGTTGGAGAGCGTGGTCACGCTGCCAACGGACGATCGCGACGTTCCGGATCCGCGCTGCTGCTGGAGTGCGATGGCGGGAGGAAGTCCCTCGATGGAGTCGACTTCCGGCACTTCCATCTGGTCGAACAGCCGGCGTGCGTATGGCGACACCGATTCGAGATATCGCCGTTGTGCTTCAGCGTACAATGTGCCGAATGCGAGCGATGATTTTCCGGAACCCGATACGCCGGTGAACACGACGAGCGCGTCGCGCGGGATGTCGACGTCGACGTTCTGGAGATTGTGTTGTCGTGCGCCGCGAACCTGGACGAAGCCGGGCTCGGTACCTGTTTTATCGCGTGGCATGTGCGTGGGAATTGCGAGTTGCGCGCCACGGGCGTTCGGGCGGTGTGGCTGTTCGCGCCGGTCCTTATTGGCGGCAAAGTTTTTGCAGATACCGACGAGCGTACCAAGGTCAGCGGCAGCTCCCCTGCCGTGATGCGCGGCGACGAACAGCACCAATCTCTCTGGCGCACCAGCACTCGCTGGGCGGCAATGCGAGGCGGGCATTTCTGGACGTGTGATGACCGGACTCTATGCCGGGGGGCCGAAGCTGGTGATCGATCGGGTGCTGCAGAAAGTCTCGCATGACTTGCTGAGGAACGTTCGTCACGATCTCGACGAGCTGCGGGCCGATGGCCGAGAGCTGAATCATCGAATTGACGGATTGCAGCGCGAGGTGGTCGACGTGAGGCGACAACTCCGTGAGCTCCGGATTGACGGGCTGCGCGCGGAGTTTGCCAGTCGTGAGGCACGCATCACCGCGCGGTTCGCGGCGCTGTTCGAGCGCATTGCACAGATGCATGCAGAGCTGCAGGAATCGGCGATGCCCGAGTTGCCGCGATCCGTAAGCACGCTCGATCGGATGTGGCGGCTGTCCGACCAGAATGTGCCCTTGTCATGCAGCGACGAAGAGGGGCTCGTGATGTACGAGACCATCGTCGCGAACGGGTTGATGAGCGGATTCGAGATTGCCACCGCCTTTGGCTTCAGCACTGGCTATCTCGCCACTGCACTGCAGGCCAATGGGGGTTCACTCGTGACAATGGATTGTTACGTCGAGGAGTGGATCGTATCCGACAAGTATACTGACGCCGACCTCGAAGAGGCGTTGGCGCGAACGCGAGAGAACATTGCGCGGGGGCTGCCGCCGGCCGGCCTGGCAAAGGCGAAGCGCATTGCCGCGGCACTTGGTGTCGCCCCCTCAGTCGACTTTCAGGTCGGGCTGAGTCCGCAGGCCGTCCCTGGCATACTTGCCGGACGACACGTCGACTTTGCGTTCATCGATGGTGGGCACCACGGTGACCAGCCCAGCCAGGATTTCAGGGCGGTTGCGCCGTTCCTCGCTCATCGGTGTGCGGTGTTCTTCCATGACAACTATCCCGGTGCACGGCCCATCGAGAGCGCCATCACCGAGGCCGAGGCGCACCTTGGAAGCCGGGCCGTGCGTCTGGAGACGAGAAACTTTCTGACGATCATCACACGCGGGTTTCCGCCCACGATGATCGAGTCGTTGCATCCACTCGTGGTCAGGTCCGGCCTGGGTCTCACGTGACAAGGTCCCTGTGAAACGGATCCTGATCACGCCCACGTTTCGTCCGCACTTTCCGTTCAACCGCGAGTTCCTGGAGACCTGGGCCGAGAAAGTGGAAGATGCGGCCAGTGTGGCCGTGCATTTCATCGTGTCGCGCGAAGAGCTTGCCGACATGAACGCGGTGCTCGCCGAATTTCCCAGTCTCGATCTGCATGCGCATTCGATCGAGGATCTCATCGGCCAGTCGGGCGAGGTCGTGACGTCGGCCGGCCTGCTTGCCGAAGTGGGCAAGTTTGCATTTCAGGCGCTGAAGAAACTGTATGCGTTGAAGACGCTCAGCTATGATCAGGCGCTCGTGATCGACTCGGAGTCGATGGTACTGAAGCCGGTCCGGATGAACGACGTCTTCGATGAATATTTTGCAGCACCTTTCGTGTTCTATTCCGACCTCGAGCACCGCGGCACGCACTGGATCGGCTCACTGTCAGATGTCGTGACACGCAACGCCGCGGCGCTCCTGCGCATTCCGTACCCGCAGGCGTACCTGCTCGAGTATTATGGGTGGTTCTACGACAAGCAGATCGTGATGGATATGTTCGCCGCGCTGCGCGACGACCTGCTGCCGTCGGTGCGCAAGCGACTCGGGCCTGCCAAGGATCTGTTCGAATGCGTGATCTACTACGGTTTCATCCAGGCCAACCCGGAGCGATATCACTACCGGTTTCAATCCGTCAATGCGCTGCTGCGGTCGTACCTCGGTGACGAGGGATATCGGAGCTACATTCGCGACTTTGGCGGGACCTGGGAACCCTACGGGATCTTCGAGCACCTCTCCAAGCAGGTGTCACCGGAAAATCTCGACGTGTTGCTGCGATTGTTCAACGAGCAGCGCATCCTGTTCTATCGCTTCGAGCTGTGGAACCGGAACGAGGCGGTGCAGAATGAGCTGGTCGATCGCAGTCCGGTCACCTTTCTCGTCTCGTCGGAGAATTACCGGCGCTCACGTGAGCGTGTCGCCGTGTGCATCAGCGGTGTTGCGCGGAACTATCGCCAGAACCTCACGCTCATGCGTGCCTTTCTGGCCGACTCCAACGCGGACGTGTTCTTTCACTTCTGGGAATCGCCGGAGCAGGAGCTGATTGTCCGGGAGCTCGAGCCAAAGGGGTACGAGTTCGGCAAGCGCGATGACGTACCTCCGCCGCCCGAGTTCACTCGCCGAGAAGCGTTCAGTACGGCCGAGCGTGACGGAAATTCCGTGGCGATGTTTTACGGGATCAAGCGCGCGAACGAGTTGAGGCGCGAATACGAGCGCGCCAATGGATTCGTCTACGATGTGGTGATCCGGCTTCGGCTGGACTTCTTTGCCGTCACCAACCTGGCGGAGCTCATTCAACGTATTCGCTATCGGCAGGAAGGCTGGGAGAACACGCTCTGGGTGCCGAACATGGCGCACTCGGTGGGTCTCAATGACCAGATCGCGCTGGGTACCTCCAGCATCATGGACAGGTACGCCAGCGCATATGACTCGCTCGATGCCTTTGCCGCGAGTGGAGATTATTTCAATCCCGAGTACTTCCTGCTCCGGCACGTACTCGGTCTGGGATTGAAAATCCTGACCGTTCCGTTCGAGTACGTGCTCTTGCGCAGCGATACCATCGACACCTTCGCGCTGGAGGATCATGTGCGGCGGACGCGCGAGACATGGTGGTCTGCCGTGTTGCCAGACGTGCCTCGCACCGCGCTGACCCGATACTTCGAGGCGAAAGCGGACTCCGTGTACTGGGTGGCCGAGCTTGGGCTCGAGTTGCCAAAGGTGTTTCGGCTGCGCGCACCGGCACAGGGATACCTGCGACTGGACGTCGAGCGCGCAAATGTCACCTTTACGGTGAACGCCGACGAGGCGAGTGCATTCTTTCTTGTCGTTGCCGGAGATCGAGATCGCACCGCCATCGACATTCGCTGTCGAGATCTTGCGCTGGAGAATACCGGCGGTGGAACGGGGTGGAACCTGCAGCCATTGGATACCGGCGCCATTCGCGCCAACGGGCCTTCGAGCGAGGCGAGTGCGTTTTTCATTGCGCGGCGTGGCGAGCAGTACACGTTCGAATGGCGGGCTGGCTTCTGGCAACGCTTACGCTGGGCCGAGGCGTCCGGCGGCCAGGATGTTGGCGAGAGACTCTATCTTGCCGCGGATGCGAATGGCCTGCGTCTCGCCGCCGGTTTGTCCGATGCCGCTGCCTTCGATGTGGAGCGCGTCAACGATTCAGCGGCGGAGGCGGTGAGCATTGGCGTAGGTGCGAGCTCGAGTGCCACGCCTGCACGTGCGGCGGATCCGGCCGTCGTGAAGATCATGTGGCGTTCGTATGTGGCAACGCGCTATCTGGCTGAACATGGCTGGCAGAAGACTGTCGACAAGACGGTTGAATATCTGCGTCGACGGTCGCACGCAAAGGCCAGGCAACGGGTGCGATGAAAATCGCGCCTCCTGACATATCGATCGTTGTACAAGGTCCGATTTCCGGTACGCCGAGCGACTCGGCGGTGGCGCGTTTGACGCTGCGATGCCTGGAAAGTGTGCGGCGGCAGTTGCCAGGGGCGGAGATCATTCTGTCCACATGGAAGGGGTCGGATCTGTCGGGCCTGCCGTTTGACACGGTGATCGAGAACGATGACCCTGGCGCCCTTCGTCTCGACGATATGTTACGCTCACACATCCAGTTCTATTACAACGCCAACCGACAGATCGTTTCCACGCGCAATGGCTTGCGCGCCGCGACGCGACCGTATGCGATGAAGCTGCGGAGCGACATGATCCTGACCGGAACCGGCTTCCTGTCGCTCTTTGGGCGGTACGAGAAGCGCGCCGCCGATTGGAGCATTCTCCGTGCACGTGTGATTGCGTCAACATTTTTTTCACGCAATCCGCGAAAGCGCTACCCCTATGCCTTTCATCCCAGTGACTGGTTTCACTTTGGGTATCTGGAGGATGTGTCAGACCTCTGGGAAATTCCATTGGCCGGCGATGAAATTCCCCGCTGGTTCGAGACGCATCCACGCCCGGCGGGAGATACCGAAGCGTGGGCGATGTACCGCTATACGGTGGAGCAGTACATCTGGACCGCTTTTTTGCGCAAGCACGGGCCGGTGCACTTTGATCACAAGCGCGACACCTCCAACAGCGCGGTTGCACTTTCCGAGCTGACGATTGCCAACAATCTCGTGCTCGGCGAGGTGCGCATGCTGGGGCTGGAATTTCCCAAGTATCCGGTGTCGCTCGCCAATCAGGTCACGCTGTACACCCACGCCGAGTGGCAGCAGCTGTACCAGCGCTACTGTGACCCTGCGTTTCGGCCGGCTGTGAATATCGAAGCGGCGAGC
This sequence comes from Gemmatimonadota bacterium, assembly GCA_028287285.1. Lineage (GTDB taxonomy): Bacteria > Gemmatimonadota > Gemmatimonadetes > Gemmatimonadales > Gemmatimonadaceae > AG11. The sequence goes on along the minus strand of JAQBPY010000303.1, from coordinate 9,847 downwards.
CGACGTGCGCGATTTGCCGCGGAATCCGCGCGCGAGTTCTTTCTCTCGCCACGCAACACGCGAATTGGCCGCACGCTCAGCACCGGGGTGGAGCGGCGGTTTCCGCGATCGTTCCGGTTGATGAAGAGGAGCTACTCCTCTCTCGTGAATTCGTTCGCATCCCGGGTGCGCGGCTGAACGCTCCCGCCTGAGCCAGCGAAGGACCTGCTCTTGTACCAGCACAAGCAGGTCCTTCGCTACGCTCAGGACGACAAAATGTCCTGCAAATACTAGCGCTCACCATGCACGGCCTGTGCGGCATGAATGGACCACCGCGACACTTCAATGAGCTCCGCCAGCGGAATCGGCACAGGGCGCTCGCCTCGCACCGCGCCCATCCAATCACTGATCTCCGCTGCGTGGCCCTTGTCCATGCCGCGCGGCAATTGCCAGTGTGAGCCTTTTACGCCAAAGCGTTCCATGCGCCGCCAGTTGTCGATCGATACGGTCTTGCCGTCCCAGAAACATTCAACCCGCTCCTTTGGATACGACCGTGCGCCCGACGCCATGTAGTGCACGGCCGCCGTGGATCCATCAGCAAAGGCGAGAACGAGATGCACGATGTCCCCGACGGGGGCGCCACTTCGATCTCGGGCGGGCGTTGCCTCGATGGCGATGATTGGCTGGCCAACGAGAAAACGGCAGAGATCCACGAAGTGACAGGCTTCGCCGATGATGCGGCCGCCTCCAACTTCCAGGTCCTGTGTCCAGTGCTCGCGAGGTATTGCACCCGCGTTCACCGTGACGACGATTGAAAGAGGGCCGACGCGTCCGCCAAGTAGCTCCGCAGCTTCCCGGGCAAGCGGCGCGAACCGGCGATTGAACCCGACCATGAGCAATGTTCCGGCACGCTCGGCTTCCACACGGACTTCATCGAGCTCCATGTCCGTCAGCGCGAGCGGCTTTTCCACAAAGACGTTCTTTCCGGCCTGAAGCGCCCTGATGACGAGCGACGCATGGCTGTTGTGACGAGTCAGCACGAAGACAGTATCGATGGACTTGTCCGCGAAAACCGGATCGAGAGAGGACGCGGCGTGCTGAAAGCCGAACTTGCTGCCGGCAACAGCCGCTGACGTGCCTCCACTCGAGACAATGGTGTGCAGGGATGCGGACGTGGACCGCAACGCCGGGATGAGCGTTCGCGTTGCGAAGTTACCGGCACCGATGACGGCGACTGTTCCGGATTGAACAGACGTTGTCCTGCTCGACGTCTGCACGATGCGCGATTGTGCCCCTGGCGCTACACCCTTTCGATCCGGATACGAGAGCACGATGCCAAGGCTCGGCTCAGCGCTCGAGATGAGATCATATGCGGAAGGCGCATCGTCGAACGCGAAGCGGTGCGAGATGAGCGGCGCAGGGTCAACCAGGCCCTGGCTCATGAGGCGGAGCACGGCTTCAAAGTTTCGCTGTTCGGTCCAGCGCACATACGGGAGCGGATAATCCAGGCCCTGTTCTTCGTAGGAAGGATCGTAGCGCCCCGGGCCATAACTGCACGATACCGCGAACGAGAGTTCCTTCCGAAAGAAATCCTCGCGGCGGAGGGCAAGGCCCGTCACGCCCACAAGAACAAGGCGACCCCGCTTGCGGCTCATCATTGCCGCATCATGCATCGGCTCATCCGATTGCGACGCGAGCGTCAGCAATACCGCATCCGCACCCACTCCGTTCGTGAGTGCACGCAATTCATTTGCAGCCGGACCGGCCGAGCCGTCAATGGTTTCCGCGCCGAATGCGCGCGCAAGCGTGAGCCTGGCGTGGTCACGATCGATGCCGACGACGCGGCATCCATTGGCACGCAGCAGCTGCACGGTCAGGAGACCAATGAGTCCCAGTCCATACACCACCACCGTTTCGCCAAGCGTTGGCGCGGCGAGACGTATGCCCTGCAACCCGATCGCAGCGAGGGGCGTGAACGCGGCTGCGTCGAAGGTCACGTCGCCAAGGATTCGCGCGGCAAGCGTGTGCGACACCCGCACGTACTCGGCATGCGGGCCGTTCGTAACGACGGCGTCACCGAGCGAAAAGCCCGTTACTCCCTTGCCCACTTCGACGACAACGCCCGCCTGGCAGTAGCCAAGTGGAAGCGGCGCTTCGAGCTTGGCACGAACCGCGTCGATTGTCGGGGACACCCCCTCCGTGCGCACTTTCGCGAGCACATCCTTTACGCGATCAGGTTGCGCGCGCGCCTTGGCGAGCAAATTTGCACGCCCGAACTCCACGAGCATTCGCTCCGTGCCCGCGGAAATCAGCGTCGCCCGGCTTTCGACAACGATGCCCCGCGGTCCGGCGTGCGGGACGGGTACGTCGATGATACGAGACTGGCCAGTATCGAGTTGCTGCAGCAACTGCTTCATGAACGCACTGGATTTATGATGGTCGTCAGAATGGACGCGGAATCCGCAGCGTTGCGCTCGGCGATGACTGCACGAGATGGCACACGCAGGCCATAGAGCGGAGAGAACCAACCACGTACCTCGTTCTCCGCTGCAGCAAGCATATCAGTTGCGCCATCAACCGAGAGGGCATCAGGGCTGCATTCGGGATGAAGCAGCCAGCACACATTCAATGGGCCAACGGCCGCGGCATCACGATCGTCACGAACGACCACGTGGTTCTCGCGGACGATGACTTCCCGGCGCACGTGATCCGGTCGTGTGCCAATGATGCGGACCGTGTCACCATCTGACGTGACTGAGGTGAGCGTCGCGTCAGGCCAGGAGAACCAGAGAAAGCGGGGTCCACGAATGCCGGGCTCGTTGGTGCCGACCAGTGGTCCGTTATGAACTCGCGCGCCGACAAGTGCATTGTTCCATGGCACGGCAGCGTTGTACGCGAACGTTCCAGGATCGACGATGACTTCCTTGCCACCGAAGCGTACGTCGAGGTGCAGTGGATCAATGTGGCCGGGCCGGCCCGTGTAACGCCCCGCACGCATGAAGACCTGCGTCGTTCCCAGGCGTGCGGCCGCCCAGCCCGAGACGCCAGACTGAACTCCCTCCGGCAAATGCGGACTCGCGGGAACTTGCGCCACGCCAAGCCATGCGAGTGTTTCGCCGCACCGTGCAAGATCAATGGACATGGGAAATGCCCACAGCGCACACACGGCGGTGATCACCGGCCGAAAATCGCGGTACGGTGCGCAGGTGATGGGGTGCACAAAGGCACCATCATTGGCGCCGTGATTCGGGACAGTGCCGCTCTCGGGCTCAATGACAGCAGACAGCAGGTCGACAGCACTGCGCAGGCGGTTGGCTGCCGATAGCGGGAGTGTCTCACCAATTGTTCGAAGCGCACGTTCGGCAACGACGCACTGGTCGAGCGCGAGACGCATGTATGTAAAGGAATGTTGCGTATACCATCCATCCACCGCGAATTGCTCCATGATCTGCCGCGCGAGACACTTGCGCCCGCGTGCCAGCCACCGTGACGCGTGCGGATGGATCTCGCGAAACCGTACACCCAGAGCAACGAGTGCAGCAGCCTCGGATATTCCATGGTTATTGCGCTGGGAGATTGCGTACCCGATCGCATCATCGATTCGCTCGGCGGATGCAATGAGTGTCGCAGCAATGGCTTGCGCGGATGCGACAGTCTGCAGGTTGGACTCCGCGTACAGCAACGCGATGGCGCGAATAGCCGTTTCCTGCCCACATGACCAGTGGACGCCGCGGAATGGTGGATTCGCAGCGAGCCAGTCAGCAAAAATCCTTGCGAATGCGATGTGGTAGCGTTCGTCGCCGCTGACGAGGAACGCCCGCACAAGATCGTAGACCCACGCGAAACGCGCCGGCTCCCACACCTCCTTGATGTCGCCCGCTTCGCGGGTGAGGTGCGGGACGGTCCACCAGGGGGCATCGCGGTCGTATTCGTGACCGGTCGTGGGGTTGCAAAGCCACCCACGGCCATTGGGAAGGGAACGCCAGTTCGCCCGGAACGCCTGGTATTCGCCCTGGACAACACGTTCGCCGCGTTCGATGGCGATGGTACGATCGACGTTCCTGATCAGTGTCTCCCTGTGTACGTGATAGAGTGGCGCCGGCTGGCTCGATATCGTGACGTCGGACGGCTCGCTCCGAAATGCACCAATTTTCCGGCGCATTTCGTGGACGGCGCGCAGGCCAAACCCTCGCGCTCCAAATGTGCGAGCGACGGTAACGGCCGCACCGGGCCAGCGCTCAGGCGACAGCATGCGCCTTGCTCACGGAGCGAAGAAGCACGTCCAGCTGGCCGGCAAGCAGTGACCGGTTGTGGTGTTGGGTGACCCAACGCTGGCCGGACGTGCCCATCGCACTCCGCTCCGTGGCGCTCCGCGACATGAGACGAAGGACGGCATCCGCGAGCGCGGCACCCGAACCGTCTGTCGCCTGCTCTCCCGCTCCCGCATCATGAAGCATGTCGGCAACGTCACCGCCCACGTTGCATGCGACGGGCAGCGCAGCGCCCATATAGTCGAACAGCTTGTTGGGACTCACACCATAGCGGAACAGTGGAGTTTCTCGCAGGACCATCAGGCCGGCGTCAACCTCCGCGAGCAGCGCAGGCATGGCATGCTTTGGCACCGGGTCACGGAACTCGATGGATGTGAGACCACGTTGCCGAGCTGCGGTAATGAGATCCGGCTTCGCAGGTCCATCGCCAATCAGAAGCCAGCTGATCTCGGTGTGGTCACGCAAACGCTCGGCCGCATCGAGGATAGCGGTCAACCCATTGGCGGGGCCATGTGCACCCGTGTAAATGAGACGAAGCGAGGAGCGGGTGTCTCGATCCACGGCGAACGCGGCGACGTCCACCCCATTTGGAATGAACGAAATGTTCTGCGACGGCACGCCGCGAGCCGCAATGTGCGTTGCCGAGCCACGAGCGAGAACGATGATGTGGTCGGCCGTTGCATAGAGATGCCTGGCAATACGGCCAAACGCGTGATAGATCAGGCCGGCGCGTCCACCTGCAGCGGTCATGCTCTCCGGCCACAGGTCGCGAACCTCGAACACGAAGGGCGCGTGCCATCGTCGTGCCAGTCGCTGGGCGGCGAGTGCGGCGAACAGGTGAGGCGACGATCCAATGACCACGTCAGTCGACTCGAGATCGGTGAGCCCGCCAAGGCCATGTGCGAAGGTGAGCCAGTTGACGGCGCGACGCCAATTGTTCCCACGATAGGGACTGGCCCACACCCATCGCATGCGCACGCCGTCAATGACTTCGTCGAGCGTTCGCCGGTCGTCCGGCCCTTTGCGTCTGGTGTAGCGGCGAGTCTGAAGATCGAAGTCCGACGCCGCAATGGTGACATCCCAGCCGAGCTTCGTGAGCTCGCGCCCCATCTCGAAATGACGTGTCGCTCCACCCGTCTCCAGCGTGACGGCAAAATGGTTGACCCAGAGCAGCGATGGCATCAGCAGGCCGCCGGAACCGGAACGTCCACGAACATGCGGCACCACGACTCGAGACAGAGGAGCGCAAAGATGGTGTAGGCCGCGTCGACACGCCCCGCACGATCATCTTCGATGAGCCGCTCGACGGCTGCGGCGTCGAACCAGCCACGCCTGCGGATTGCCTCCGGACCGAGAAGATCCCTGAGCCGTTCACGCAGCTCATTGTGAAGCCAGTGCCGTAGCGGCGCACCGAATCCCGTTTTCTTGCGGTAGATGACATCGTGCGGCAGGTATGGCTGCATGGCGCGCTTGAACAACGCCTTGCCCACGTTCCCCCGCTGTTTCATGGCGACAGGTACCGACGTCGCAAAGTCCACGAGCTCGCGGTCGAGCAACGGCACGCGCACCTCGACGCCGGCCGCCATCCCCATTTTATCCGTGTAGGAGAGATTGTGATCCGCGAGAAAATGCTTGGCCTCCAGGTACAGCATGCGGTTGAGCGGATCGGTCTCGCCCGGAATGCGGCCCAGCGACCGCAGGAGTGGCGCAGCGGTATCGAGGTCGCGAGTGAGCGCGGCGAACGATGGGCTGTACAGCGACCGGCGCACCGACTCTGTCGTCCACCAGAAATAGCTCGCCATTCGCACTTCCGGCGCGTACCCGGCGTATGAGAATGCCTTGGCAAACCGCCTGACCGGCGCATGCGTCATTCCCCCAACGCTGCTCCCCGCCCACTGCGCCGCCGAGCCTAACCCCGATCGTGCGGCTTGCGGCAACCAGCTCCATGCCCGCTCCAGGTCGAGGGCCTGGTGCCGCCGGTATCCCGTGAACAGGTCGTCACCGCCCGCGCCCGACAGCAGGACTTTCGTGCCATCGCGTTGCGCCGCTTGCGCGATCAGGAGCGCATTGATGGGTGCTGGATCCGCCTGCGGCTCGTCCAGGAAATACAACATTCTATCGAGCTGGCAGATTTCACTGGCATCGATCTCGAGTGTCTCTAGATCCACGTCGAGATGTTTTGCAACTTTACGCGCATACGGCAGGTCTGCCGGATTGCCCTCAACGTCCTCCATGTCGCGAAAGGCGATCGTGTAGCAGCGCGGCCGGAAATCGGGACGCGCCTTGCGCATCATCGCAACAACGGCGCTGGAGTCGAGGCCACCCGAGAGAAAGGCACCAACAGGAACATCGGAGACCATCTGCCGCTCCACTGCCGAATACACCTTGTCCGCGAGTGCGCGTGCAAGCGTGTCCTCATCGCCGGCGAGTCGCTTACCTGTATAAGGCAGGTCGTAATGGCACCATGTCTCGACGACAGCGCCTGCGCGCACGAGAACAGCGTAGCCAGGCTCCAGCTTTCGAACGTCCCGCAGCATTGTGGTGGGCGCTGGCGCCCAGAGGTACGCGAGGTGATAGTGCACGGCCGCTGGATCAATGTCGCGTGACAGCGTGGGTTCCTGCAGCAGCGCCTTGAGCTCCGACGCGAACAGAAACCCCTGTGGCAGTTGCGCGTAGTACAACGGCTTTACACCCATGCCATCTCGCGCAATGAGCAGATCGCCACGCTCCACTCCCGGTCCACGTCCACGCTCTCGGCCATCATAGATGGCGAGGCTGAAAATGCCATTCAACCGGTCCAGAAATTCGCGGCCCAGATCTGCATAGAGGTGCAGCAGCACTTCACTGTCAGTGCGACTCTGAAACTGATGTCCCCGCGCTTCGAGCTCGGCGCGCAACTCGGGAAAATTGTAGATCTCACCGTTATAGATGAGCCACAATCCGGCGCTCGGGGCACGTGTGGAATGCACATCGCAGCGAGGGCACTCGACGCCCATTGGCTGTGCACCCAGCGGCGACAGATCGAGAATGGCAAGCCGCCGGTGTGCGAGTCCTACGCACGTGCCGGCGCCATGGAGCAGGAGTTTACCCGCGCCATCCGGCCCCCGGTGGGCAATGCACTGGTTCATGCGGCCCAGCAGCTGCGCGGAAAAATTCCCGGCGAATCCGGCAATGCCGCACATCAGGAGGTACTCCCCGCGGCGACCGCACTGCGGTACAGCGCCTGCGCCCGGCTCATGGTGCTCGTGTATTCCGCACGATTCCGAATGACTGCTTCGTTGATCCGTGCAGCTCGTTGCCGGAATGACACATCCGCGAGCGCCTGGTGAACGGCGGCGCTCAATGCCTGAGCGTTGCCTGGATCACAGAGCAGGCCATTCTGCCCGTGATCGATCCATTCGCGAACAGATGGAATGTCGCCTGAAACAGGAAATGCCCCGCAGGCCATCGCTTCGAGCAGCGTATTTGGTGTTCCATCAAAGTGCGACGGTGATACCGCCACATGAGCGGCGCGGAACAGGCCAGCCATGTCTGCACGTGAGACGGAGGGCAGCAGGCGGACGGACGACGCTATTCCAAGCTTCTCGCACCATCGCACTGCGCGAGGATCACCGAGCATGCCGACACAGACAAAGATCACATCCGGGTGCTGTTCGAGTATGCGCGGTATGGATTGGAAGAAGGTGTCGTTGCGAACATACGAGCGAAACCCGCGCGCGTTCAACACGACGTGCGCGTTGCCGGGAATTCCAAATCGCTGGCAAAGCGACGGATCCGCCGCGCCCCGGTGAAAGAGCTCCGTTCTTACACCACCATTGGTCGGCAACACTGCCGCAGGCTTGGCCGCATCCCATCCCCACTGTTCGGCGAGGTGCAGGTCGCGCGTGCAGTCCGGGTGCAGGGCAGAGGCGCGCTCCAGCACTCTGTGCGCGAGCCGGCTCACCAGCGGGTATCGTGACGCCCACCACTCCAGGTCGTTTCCCCAGATGGAAATGAGCAACGGATACGAAAGACCACTCACCACCTTCGCGGCAAGCACTCCTTCATACTGGATGCGCATGCCGTGCACCACATCAGGGTTCACAGCGCGAATGTGCTTGCGCACTCCAGCCACGTGGCGGTTTACATCGAAGGGTGCGATCCATCCATAGACAGTTGGCAGCAGCGCGGACACGATCCGGCGCTTCACATTGCTCATGCGGCCTGCAGATCCCGACGCACCGCCGGAGGATCCGCCGGCAAAACGGGCCAGAGCGATGGGCGCCGTGTAAAGGCTGGCCACGTTCAATCCCTCCGCATCACACGGGAACGTTGACACAAGATGCATCTCGTGCCCCGCGTGCGAGAAATGATTGATCCACGAACGCGAGATGGGACTGCGCCCGTCGGCAATCACACAGATGCGGAGCGGCGTGTCCTCCACGATTGACATGACGCCTTCAGCCATTGCGCGCGCCGCCAGGCGCAGCGGCATCCGCGAGCAGTGTAACCATGCGCTGGGCCGCTCGTTGCGGCGATTCCCGCTCCCCTGTAGCACGTGCATTGTCTCGCATCACATCGGGCCGGGCCAACGTGGCGATCAGTGCACGCATTGCCTCCGCAAGATGCGCTGCGTCGCCAGCGCGGAAGCGATAGCCGCATTCACCGTCTGTCACGAGATCAACGGCGGAGTTCACACGCTCCGAGGCAAGCACGGGCAGGCCGGCGGCAAGAGCCTCGGCAACGACGAGCCCCCATCCCTCCTGATGCGAGGGGAGCACCAATGCATCTGCGGCTGCAAAATACTCCGGCAACTCACCGGGCTGCACGAAACCCGTGAAGTGAACGGATGCCGCGATGCCCAGCGATTGTGCCTGGCGGCGTAGCTCGAGCTCCTGTTCTCCGGCTCCCACCAGGACGACATGCACTGATGGCGTCTGTGTCATGACCAACGCCGCTGCGTCGAGAAGGACATCCACCCCCTTGCGGGGAATGAGTTGTCCGCAGAACAGAAAGAGCGGCGCCGCCGGTGATATTCCCCATCGCTCGCGCAATGTTGATCTGGCGTTCTGCGCGCGACTCTCGGTGAGCCGAAAACTGTCGACGTCGGCGTAATAGCGGAAATCCACGATCCGGTCGCGGCTGATTCCGAGACGTGCGTACGATTCGACGGCGCGACTGCCAATCGCGAAGATGGACGCCGCCTGTTTGAGGATGGCGCGAAGCCGTCCACGGACGATGGCTGGCAGAAACGACTTGCGCGCGAACGAAAGTTCCTCGCCCCAGTACACCCAGGGAATTGCGTGCGTTCTCAGCGTTCGTACCGCGAGCACGAACGTTGGCATCGCATACGAACCAGTAAGCACCACGACGTCGGGGTTGAAGCCAGTGATGTGACGTCCAATGCCCGGATTGAAGTGCGTACTCCCCACGGTGTAACCCGACGCCACGTCAAAGTCGTAGCCCTTGCTTTGCTGCAGCGCCCACAGGCGGTGCGATTCGCGCAAGGCGCAATAGATGACCTTGAGCAGTACCCCGGGCAGTCTGGCCAGTGTGGCGAAAAGCGCGTCGTTGGAGGGTGTGGGCGCGTTGCTGAGAATCAGGATGTGATACAATGA
>JAQBPY010000293.1 GCA_028287285.1 Gemmatimonadota bacterium | reverse complement strand
CTGCGTTGGACGTCGACCACCCCGAAACCTTGCCGGCAACGCTCCAACGACTCGGCGTTGCGCATCTCCTGCTCACACTGGGAGAGCGCGGCATGGTGCTGTTCTCGGAGCGCGGCGAGATCGCGCGTGTGCCCACCGTTGCTCGCCAGGTCTATGATGTCGTCGGCGCTGGCGACACTGTCACGGCCTATCTGGCGACTGTGCTTGCCGTGGGCGGTTCAGCCGCTGAAGCAGCCGTGATCGCCAACATCGCCGCCGGCATCGAAGTCGGCAAACTGGGCGCCGCAACGGTTTCCGCGAGCGAAGTCGTGGCCTACGTGGACTCGCACGCGCTCATCGCCTGACCGTCTCCGGCACCGCGGCAGGTAGCGCGAACTCGCCTGGATCGATGACGCCGACATACTCGGGCACTATCGCGGCAATCAGTCGCCGCAGTTCCCCCGACGACTGATTCTTGACGGCGCCCTGAATCAGCCGCTCGATCATCGCGTGGCCGTCCGCCGGAAAGGACGAGTCCTTGGCGCGGAGGATCTTCTCGTGGGTCGTCGGTGACGCCACGGAATCACTGAAGAAGAGCTCCTCGTACAGCTTTTCGCCCGGCCGCGTGCCCAGGAACTTGATCTCGATATCGGCTCCGATGGTGAGTCCGGAAAGTCGAATCATGTCGGTGGCAAGATCGAGAACGCGCACGGGTTCGCCCATGTCGAGCACGAAGATCTCGCCACTCGTGCCGAGCGCGGCCGCCTGAAGGACCAGTTGTACGGCCTCTGGAATCGTCATGAAGTAGCGCGTCATGTCTGGATGCGTGATCGTCACCGGACCACCGGCCGCGATCTGGCGCATGAAGGTGGGCACCACGCTGCCACGGCTGCCAAGTACGTTGCCGAACCGAACGGCGACGTACCGGTTGTGCTCGAGTGCGACCTCGTGGACGAGGAATTCCGCGATGCGCTTCGTGGCGCCCATGACACTCGTCGGCCGCACGGCCTTGTCCGTCGACACGAGGACGAAGTGCTCGGCCTCGCACATCGCGGCACAGTGCACGACGTTGCTCGTACCCAGGACATTGTTGAGGATCGCCTCGCTGACGTTCGCCTCCATCAGCGGAACATGCTTGTGTGCGGCCGCGTGAAACACGGAGTACGGGCGGTATGACGAGAACACACGCTGCATACGTCGCTCGTCGCGCACGTCCGCGATGACCGGATCGATGCGAATGTGCGGAAAATCGCGGTTCAGCTCCTGGAGCAGATCGAAGATGGAATTCTCGCCACGACCGAGCGCGACGATGCGCGCCGGATCGAGACGTGCGAGTTGGCGGCACAGTTCGCTGCCGATCGATCCACCGGCCCCCGTGACCAACACCGTCTGGCCAGTCACCAGCGAACGCACTTGCGCTGCGTCGGTCGTGATCGGCTCTCGGCGCAGCAAGTCGTGGATCTCGATGCGACGCAGCGCGCTCACGGACTTCTGTCCGGAGAGGATCTCGTACATGCCGGGCACCGTGCGCGTCAGGAGCCCGCTCTGGCTCGCTTGACGCACGACTTCGCGCACGACGCGTCCTGGCGCGGAGGGGATCGCGACGATGACGTCGACCACATTCAACTTGCCCGCAACCTTGGAGAGGTCGTTCAGGGTGCCCAGCACGGGCACGTTGTGCAGCCGCAGCCCGTGCTTGAGCGGATCATCGTCGAGGAAGCCGACTGGTATGATGCCGAGCTGCGCATTTTCCTGAAGCTCTCTTACGATGAGCCCGCCTGCGGCGCCGGCCCCTACGATGAGTGCTGGGCGCGATCCTTCAGTCGGTGTCCGTCGAAGCCGCAGCCGCGCAGCGAAGCGGGGCAGCCCCACGAAGATGCCGGTAAGGCCAGCGTCCAGAATGAGGATCGAGAGCGGGACGCGCTGCGGCAGGATGTGCAGGGCTGGGAGTAGCACCGCGCCCAACAGCGCGGTGACCACTCCGGAGATCCCGCTCGCGCGACCGATGAGCTCGAGATCCGTCACGCTCGCATAGCGCCACAGCCGCGAATACATGCCAAGCGAGTACAGCACGAGCAGTTTGACCGGCACCGCGACGAGCAGGAACGGAGTGATCGCGGCTCCGGTCGCCAGGTCCCAATTCGCCCCTTCGAAAACGATCAAGAAGGCGAACAGTGCCGAGAGCGGCAGCAGGACGACATCGGACAGGAAGAAGAAACGATTTCTTACACGGCGCATCGATCACGGCTCGGGGTGAAGGATCAGATCGCGAATATGATGGTCGAGCACGCATTGCACGGTCCGCACCGGCTTGCTGGTAACCTATTTGCGTTACGCCGAGATCACAGTACTCGGGCGCGAACTGCACTCGATCAGAACTGCGAGAAAGAAACCTCAGCGCGTCTGCAAACCGCATCGTTCCCAATGGCGAATCAGCGAATCTACCTGTCCGTTCCGCACATGAGTGGCGACGAGCAGCCCTACATCGCAGACAGTTTTCGGTCGAACTGGCTCTCGTCCGTTGGTCCGAATCTGGACGGCTTCGAGCGCGAGATCGAACGCCGGCTTGGCGGGGGCGTGCGCGCCCTCGCAGTGTCGAGCGGAACCGCCGCCCTGCACCTGATTCTTCGCGCCGCCGGCGTTACGACAGGTGACCGGGTCGCCGTATCAACGCTCACCTTCGCCGGCTCGGTGTGGCCAATCCTGTACCTCGGCGCCACGCCGGTGTTTCTCGATAGTGAGGAAGTGTCGGGAAACCTCGACCCGGACATCGTGGAGGAGTATCTGGCGGACGCCGCCGCACGCGGCCAACTCCCGCGTGTCCTTATCGCCGTACATCTTTACGGACAGCACGCCGACATCGACCGCATCGCTACCGCCTGTGAACGCTATGGCGTCACATTGGTGGAGGATGCGGCAGAGTCGCTCGGTGCGACCTATCAAGGGCGCCAGACGGGCACTACCGCACCATTCTCGCTCCTGAGTTTCAACGGCAACAAGATCATCACGACGACGGGCGGCGGAATGGTGCTGGCGAAGGACGAGACCGCCATCCAGCGTGTCAAGAAATGGGCGAATCAATCGCGCGAACCGTCGAGCGAATACCTGCACCGCGAACTCGGCTACAATTACCGCATGAGTAACGTGCTTGCCGGCATCGGCCGAGGGCAGCTCAAGGTACTCGATAGCCGGGTCACGGCTCGTCGGCACGTGGCCGAGCGGTATGCGGAGGCGTTTTCCGACATCCCCGGCTTTACGCTGCAACGCGAGGCGCGTTGGGGGCTGCACTCCCGCTGGCTGAGTGTCATGCAAATCGACCCCGCGCAACAGTCGGGTCTGGCCAGTGCGCTGGTCGCCGCGCTGGAGGAGGCCAACATCGAGAGCCGGCCCGTGTGGCGGCCGATGCACATGCAGCCGATGTTCGCCGATGCCCAGGTCGTTGGCGGGGCGGTCGCAAAGCGGCTCTTCGAGACGGGCATTTGCCTACCCTCCTCATCGTCACTCTCGGACGCGGAGCAATCGCGGGTGATTGACGCCGTCCGGGAGTGGATGATGCCAGCGCGGCTTCGCAGGAGCGCGTAGATCGCCCTCGTGACCGCTCGACTCGTGATCATCGGCTCTGGCGGTCACGCTCGGGAAGCACTCGACGTGGTCGAAGCCATCAATGCGGTCGCCCCCACGTATGAGATGGTCGGCTTTCTGGACGATGACGCGGCACGTGTCGGCACGACAGTACGCGGTTTGCCAGTACGCGGCCCCGTCGAAGACCTCTTCGAACTGGGCGACGTGCTGTATTTCATCGGCATTGGCAATTGTGCGGGCCGGTCACGCGTCGCGCAGCGTCTGCATGGTTGCGCCGCCCGCGCGACGACGCTGATTCATCCACGCGCGTCGCTGACGGCGCACTGCACGTTTGGGCAGGGAGCACTGATCGCGGCTGGGTGCGTGCTCACGAACAACGTGACCGTCGGGGATCACTCCCACATCAACATCGGCGCGTCGGTCAGCCACGATTGCACGATCGAGGAGTTCGTTCATCTCGCGCCCGGCGTGCGGCTCGCCGGCAACGTCACGGTCCGCCGGGGCAGCGAAATCGGCATCGGCGCGTGCGTCGTTCCTGGGATTGAAGTGGGGGAGCACACCATCGTGGGGGCGGGCGCCGTGGTCATTCGCTCGTTGCCCGCGCGCGTGACGGCAGCGGGCGTACCAGCTCGCATCATTCGCTCGCACAGCAACGACTCGGGCCGCGAGCGTCCAAGCTAGGAACTCTCGTCGCGCGGCGCTGAGGCCCCTCCTGCCTCCGCGTGAAATTCAGGCATGGTGGCATGGCCCTCTTGTGACACGCCACGCCGGCCGGCCACCGCAGCGAGCGTGAGCGCGATGATGCGGAAGTCCAGCCACGGGGACCAGTGGTCGACATACCACAGATCATTGCGAAAGCGATCTTCCCACGTTGTCGCATTGCGGCCATTGATCTGTGCCCAGCCAGTCAGCCCGGGAAGCACCTCGTGCCGACGCATCTGATCGGCGGTGTAGCGAGGCAGGTACTGCATGAGAAGTGGGCGCGGCCCCACGAGGCTCATGGTTCCCGCCAGGACGTTCAACAACTCCGGGAGCTCGTCGAGGCTCGTGGAGCGCAGGAACCGTCCGAACCGCGTCAATCGCGACGCATCGTGACGCGGGTCACCAACGGCACCGTCGACGTGCCGCATCGTGCGAAACTTGATCAGTCGAAACGGCTGGGCGTTTCGCCCGGGCCGCACCTGGACGAAGAGGACGGGACGCCCGATCGTTGCGGCAATTGCAGCGGCGATGACGAGCAGAAGCGGCGCCGCCACCACCAGTGCGATGCCGGCGATGACGAGGTCCGTGACGCGCTTGAGTCCTAGACCAATTCCCGACTGACGCATTGCGGCTCGATGTGGACGCGTGAACGTTCGGCAACTGGCACGCGACAGCCCTTCATCATCAGCAACGCGCAATACTCCGCGTAGATCGCTCGCCAGATCTCCTCACGCGCGAACTCACGCAGCACACGCTCACGTCCCGCCGCCCCGTGACGCGCGCGGAGAGCGCCATCGCTCAGATACGCCGCGATAGCGGAGCCCAGCGCGAGTGCATCCCGCGGCGGAACGAGTGTACCCGTGACCCCATCGCGGACCGCATCCACGCATCCTGGAATGTCCGTCGCCACGACGGGAAGCCCCATTCCGGCGGCCTCGAGGGGCACGTTCGGCATGCCTTCGCGGTGGGTCGGCAACACGATGACCTCGGCCGCCGCATAGATGGTTCGGGTCTCGTCCGTTTGGCCCATGAGGTGGATGCGAGGATCCGTTTCCAGATAGCGACGCGTGTCAGCTGGAATGGGATCCTGTGGCTCGAACGGACCTGCGATCAGCAAATGCGCGCCCGGGAATCGAGCGCTCAACCCGCGCCAGGCCTCCGCGAGCTCGACGACGCCCTTGTCCCGCACCAAACGGCCGACGAATCCGACGACGAGGGCCTCGTCGCTGATGTCGAGCGCGGCGCGCAACGCATTGCGACGGGCGGCGGTGTCACCCGGGGGGAGATCGGGGTGGAATCGTCCGAGCGCGTCGACGCCATTGCCACTGCCACCAAGGAGCGTCACGATCTTGGTCTCGGGGCAGAGTCCGTGCTCGACCGCATACCTGCGGAGCGAAGGGCTCACGCAAATGACCCGGTCCGCCAGTGCACAGGCGATCCGTTCGCTCCACGTCAGGAGCCGCCGCCGCATTCCCGTGGCGGTCATCGCGGGCAGGCCGCGCATGTGATACACACGAACCGGAGTCCGAGCGATCCACGCGGCGATCATGCCCAGCAGGCCGCCCTTCGGCGTGTGCGCGTGAACGATGTGGGGACGGATGCGGCGAATCAGCGCGACGAGGCGCGCGATGGCAACGAGATCGCGAAATGGCGTAATGCGCCGAGGCATCTCCACAGTCACGACCTCGACCGGCTCGTTTGCGGCGAATGGCTGCTGGTACGGGCCCGCCGACGAAACGGCGGTCGTCTCGATTCCGCGTTCCGCCATGTATCGCGGCTGGCCGTCGAGAAACCCCAGACTTTGCGGGACCGTCACGACGTGAACGAGACGAATGGCGCCTGGGCTCTCACGTTCGCGGGTGCGCTCGCTCATTGCGCATCACGTCGGGCGCGATGCCAGGCCTGAAACATCAATACGTCCCAGATCAGGAATTGTCGGTCCAGCCGACCGCTCAGGTGCTCGGCCCAAACGCGGCGAATGGGCGCCGGATCGAAGAATCCCTCTTGCGCAAGGGTATGCTCGTCGAGGAGAGATTCAGCCCAGTCACGAAGAGGACCTCGCAGCCATGGACCGAGCGGAATGCCGAAGCCCGACTTGGGACGGTCCGTCAACGACGGAGGGACGTAGCGCGCGAGCACCTCGCGGAGCAGCCACTTGCCTCGCCCCGCGCGCAACTTCATCGACGTCGGAAGCGTCCACGCAAACTTGACGACACGATGATCGAGGAGCGGAACGCGTGCTTCCAGTCCGACCGCCATACTGGCGCGATCGACCTTTGTAAGGATGTCGTCGGGCAGATACGTCACGAGATCGAAGTACAGCATCTGCTCGGTAAATCCCGGGAGGTTCGGCCAGCTTGCGCGGTCGGTGATGCGCGTCGGCGGCTCACTGCCGCCGAGCACGACGGAGGACGGGTCGGTCCAGTGCGAGGCGAGTCCGAAATAGAGCTCCCCCGGTCCCGACGCGCCAAGCACGTCAGCGAGCTTGTGCATGTAGTGACCCGCGTGCGCCGCGCTCGCGAGCCGCGAGGTACCCATTCCAGTGACCTGAGCGCCGCGGGAAAACGCACTTGGCGAGACGGCGCGGATCGCTCGCGAAGCAAACCGGCGCACGTTCGCTGGTGTGTGCCTCAACATCTTCCACATTCGCTCGGCGTGGACATGGCGATTGTATCCCGCGAAGAGCTCGTCCCCTCCGTCGCCGGAGAGTGCGACGGTCACGTGCTGTCGCGCCATCTGTGACACCAGAAACGTGGGAATCTGCGAGGAATCGGAGAACGGCTCGTCAAAGAGCTGGGGAAGCCGCGGCACGATCTCCAGCGCATGCTGCGGCGTGACGTAGAGCTCCGTGTGCTCGGTGCCGAGATGCGACGCCACGGCACGGGCGTGGTGTGCCTCGTTGTAGCCGTCCTCCGAGAAGCCGATGGAAAAGGTGCGGACGGGGCGGCTGCTCTGTGCCTGCATCAGCGCAACGACCGTGGACGAATCGATGCCACCGGAAAGGAAGGCGCCGAGCGGAACATCGGCGACCATCTCGAGCGCGATGGCATCGCGCAGCAGCTCGTCGAGCGCATCGGTCGCCTGCTTGTCCGACAACCGCAGAACGTTTCCCTGCCCTTCCTGGGCGACCAGCGCCGCGGACCAATAGGGCACCGATGCTGGCAGTTCACGCGCCTCGTCCGCGATGGTGAGGATGTGCCCCGGAGAAAGTTTCCACACCTGCTCGTAGATCGAATACGGTGCCGGGATGCAGTTGTGCCGGAGGAGCAGCGTCAACGCGCGCCGGTCGACGCGGTGCTCGAAACCCGGAAACTGCTCGATGGGCCGAAGCTCCGAGGCGAACACGAGCCCGTTCCGTGTACGGCCATAGTAGAGCGGTTTCACACCAAGGTGATCGCGGACGAGATGCATGGTGCGCTCGCGCTTGTCCCACAGCGCGAAGGCGAAGATTCCGACGAAGCGGCGGACCGCCGCCTCGAGTCCCCGGGCCTCGAACGCGGCGAGCATCACCTCGGTATCGCTATGTCCGCGAAAGCGCACGCCGAGGGAGCGCAGCTCGTCGGCGAGTCGCCGATAGTTGTAGATCTCGCCATTGAACACGATCACGAAACGGCCGCTCGTCGACACCATGGGTTGGTGTCCTTCCGGCGAGAGATCGACGATCGACAGTCGCCGATGACCCAGCGCGACCCGTCCGCCCTCGTCGCGGAAGTGCCCATCGTCGTCGGGACCACGGTGCGCGACGCAGGCCGTCATGCGTTCGAGCACGCCGGCGGGAATGGTTGCATCTCGTGAGGACCAGAAGCCGGCAATACCACACATCGTCGATATCGGGGTCGAAGTCTGAGCGGAGACGCTGCGCGTCCGGCGCCGTCTCAGCCGTCGCGTCGCCGCACGAGTGGCTCACGCGCCGCACGTCGCCGCGCGTGGTCCCGCGTCCTAACTTTTCATTCTAGCATGAAAATCGCGAAAGGCGGCGCGAACCTGTGCGTCACCGTCATCGGTCCTTACGGAGAGTCCATGTCAACGTCGCTTGTCACTGGAGGAGCTGGTTTCATCGGCGCGCACGTGGTGCGGTCGTTGGTCGCGTTGGGTCACGAGGTGGTCGTTCTCGATGACCTGAGCGGCGGGTTCCGCGACAATGTCCCGTCGGGGGTGCATTTTCTCCGGGGCAGCGTCGCCGATGAGGCCACGGTGAGCGGCGCGTTCGACGATCACCAGTTCGACTACGTGTTTCACCTGGCGGCCTACGCGGCCGAAGGGCTCAGCCACTTCATTCGCGCCTTCAACTACACGAACAACGTCGTCGGATCCATGCATGTCATCAACGAATGCATCAAGCACGACGTCAAGTGCCTGGTCTTCACGTCCTCGATCGCCGTGTATGGAGCAAATCAGGTGCCCATGCGCGAGGACCTCACGCCGGCGCCGGAGGATCCCTATGGCATCGCGAAATACGCGGTCGAACAGGACCTCCGCGCGGCGCACGAAATGTTCGGCCTCGACTCCATCGTGTTCCGCCCGCACAACGTCTACGGGGAATACCAGAACATCGGAGACCGGTACCGGAACGTCATCGGCATTTTCATGAATCGCCTGATGCGCGGCGAAACGATGCCCATTTTCGGGGATGGCTCGCAGACCCGCGCGTTCTCGTACGTCGGCGACATCGCGCCGATCATCGCCAACTCCGTCCACACGCCTTCGGCCTACAACCAGGTGTTCAACATCGGCGCCGACCGCGAATATTCTGTCAAAATCCTGGCCGACGAGGTGGCGCGTGCGATGAAGCTCGACGCGCGCATCGAGTATCTCCAGGCGCGTCAGGAAGTTCTGCACGCCTATAGCGACCATTCGAAGGTCCGGGCGTTGTTCGGTGCGCAGCGCGACACGGATCTCGGCACGGGGCTCGAACGGATGGCCCAGTGGGCACTCGCATCCGGGCCGCGAGAGAGCTCGCGCTTTGGCCACATCGAAATCGAGCGGAACCTTCCACCGGCCTGGCGCACCTAACGCACGACGTCGTGCAGGAGGCCCGCAAGCGTCCTCGCGGCGACCTCCGCGGAGTAGCGCTGCTCGACCGTCTCGCGCGCGTTCCGGCCAAGGCGGATGCGTTGCGCCGGTTCGGTCAGCAGGCTGATGGCGCGGTGCCACGATGCGGGATCCGTCGCGTGATATCCGTTCACGCCGTGCGCCACGATCTCGGTGTTCACCCCCACCGGCGACACGATGGCCGGGATGCCAAGCCCCATGTATTGCAGGGCCTTGAGGCCACACTTGCCGCGTGCCCACTCGTCGTCCGTCAGCGGCATGAGGCCGATATCCATGTCAAGGAGGTCCTGCACCTCCGTCTCCGAGCGCCATGGCCGGCACTCGATGCGCAACCCCGGGTAGGACAAGTGTTGCGCACCCACCACCAGCAACTTGATGTCGACCTGCTGGGCGATTTCCGCGAGCGTCGGCAGGAGGCCGCGAATGTAGGTGGCCGTCGAGGAACTGCCCGACCATCCAATCGTGATCGGCGCACCCAATCGCTCGTTCGTCCATCCCTTCGTCATGGCATACGCGCCACGCACATCGACGGTGGTGGGAACGACCTCCACCCGTGAGTTGAAACGGAGGGCATAGTCCGCGAGGTACTGATTGCCCGCCGACACGCCGCTGGCGAAGGCAAGAACGTCATTGACCTTCCGCGCCCACCGCAGGCGCGAGCGAAGGGTAGGCTTCGCATTCTCGCCGGCATCCGAAAGCCAGACCGAATCGTCGAAATCGAACACCAGCGGCGCACGCGATCGCGCCAGGCGCTCGAGCACGGCCGGCCCCACCAGCGTTGCCTCCCGGCTCACGATCCAGACGTCAGGGCGCTCCGAGAGGATGGTCGCCGCACGGCGAGCGGTACGCGTCGCCAGTGCGGAGAGGGCCGCAAGCGTGGGCCGGTTCGACCGCAGTGCATTGCTGTCCTCCGGTCGCTCCAGCAGGACGGACAGCTCGAGATCCACGCCAAATTCGCGGAGGGGCGCCTTCCACTGTTCGAGCCGGAATCGCTGCCCGGGCGATGTGTCCAATGCGTGCGGCAACAGCGCGTGGGCGCGAATCATGATGCAGGATACCCCGCAATGCTCGGCCGCACGTCGCGGGCGCTGCGAATGGCCTGGCGCCACGCACCGAACCGTCGTGCACGGAGGGCTCTTGCGCCTTGCACAGCGACGTAGCCGCGCGACACCCACCAGCGGAACTGCCACGGGCGGAGCCACCGTCGCCGCATCACGGACATGTTTCGCGTGAGCATCTCGAACTTCCATTCAGGCATCGCGGACGCCGTCGCTGAGCCATGGTGGAGGACCACCGCCTCGTGGACATACCAGCATCGGGCATCTGCAGCGCGCGCACGTTGCGCGAAATCCACGTCCTCGTGATAGCTGCCAAGCGACTCGTCGAACAGGCCGATTTGGCGCAGTAGCGATCGTCGCACGACGCAGGCTCCCCCCGAGGCGCCAAATTCCTCCTGGGACGGCCTCTCGGGGACGCGCGCCTGTCCCGCGTCACGCTGGCGCAGATGACCCACAATCGAGGGAAAGAGTCCGCGATTGTCCACGACACCGGGCCTGCGGAGCATGAGCATCTGCGTCGCGAAGACGTCGAACTCCGGATGCGCATCGGCAGCCCGGACCACAGCGGCGAAATACCCCGGTTCAATCAGCACATCGTTGTTGATCAGTGCGATGAGTGGCGCGGACGCCTGCTCTGCGGCGCGATTGTTCGCATACGCGAACCCGGTATTCCGGCCGAGGGGAATCACATGCGCGGACGGGAAGCTGTGCGCCGTCTGTGCAATGGTATCATCGGTGGAACCGTTATCGACGATGAGGACCTCCACCGGCACGCCGTCCGCGCTCGCAGTCGCGTACAGGGAGCGCAGCATCGGATCGAGAAGCCCCCAGCCAGTCCAGGTTACGATGATCACCGATATTGCGGGGGTCATGACGTTCGTGCTCGTGCGGACAAGGGGGGAACCGGTCGACCATGTTGGGCGCGCCGTTGCGAAAACTGGAAAATGTCGGGTAGGCGATTGGCACGATCAATGCCACCTCCACCGATGATTCTTCCCCTGTCTTTGCGCGGAGCACGCCTCCAGCGTTCGGAACATTCTCGTCATGTACACCTGCGCCATCGAGTTGAAACCACGAGAGATGGCCAGTAACATCGATCATGCCGTCGTCGACGGCTTCGGCGACGAGTGGTCGCGCTTCGATCAACATGCGCTCCCGTTGGCCGAATGGAAGGCGCTCGCGGAGATGTATTTCGACCTCCTACCGTGGTCTACCCTCCCCCCGCACGCCATCGGATTCGACCTTGGGTGTGGCAGCGGCCGGTGGGCGAAGTATGTGGCATCCCGGGTCGGCACACTCCACTGCATCGACGCCAGTGCGGCCGCACTCGGCGTTGCGCGTGACGGGCTCGCGCAACAGCCGAACGTTCAGTTCCACCATGCCTCGGTGGACGAGATTCCACTGCCCGACGAGTCCCAGGACTTCGGCTATTCACTCGGTGTGCTTCATCATGTGCCCGACACCGGAGAGGGAATTCGGCAGGCGGTAGCGAAGCTCAAGCCTGGAGCGCCATTTCTGGTCTACCTCTACTACGCGTTCGACAACCGGCCGGCGTGGTTTCGGATGATCTGGCGCGCATCGGACGTGCTGCGGAGAATCATATCGAGATTGCCCCATTCCGCGCGCTTTGGCGCAAGTCAGGTGATCGCCGCGCTCGTGTACTTTCCGCTCGCTCGCGCGGCGCGCCTGCTGGAACTGTCAGGGATCGATGTCGAGCTTTTTCCACTGGCGCCCTACCGCCACCGGAGCTTCTACGTCATGCGAACGGATGCGCTCGACCGCTTCGGAACGCGTCTGGAACAGCGCTTCACCAAGGAGCAGATCCGCGAGATGATGACGCGCGCTGGCCTCGAGCGAATCGCCTTCAGCGATCGAGTGTTGTGGGGCGCGATCGGCTGGAAGAGATCAGCCTGATCGCGCCTCCCCATAGCGGCCACTCACCCGGTCACCGCAAAGGCGCGCAACAGCGCGTCAGCGACAACCGGCCAATGAAATTGCCGAGTCGCTTCGATCCCGAGACGTGCGCGATGGCGCGCGTCATTGCGATCATCCGCAATGGCATCCACGGCGTCGGCAATCGCGAGGGCATCTCGTACGGGAACGATTCGCGCGTTCGACGGCGTGGCCGGAAGGTATCCGGTCGTTACGACAGGTACCCCGCACGCCATGGCTTCCATCACTGGATAGTGCGGCGCTCCGTGCTGGACGAGTCCGGGCGCGATCAGCACGTCGAGCGAGCGATAATAGTCGCCGAGTGCTCGGTCATTTTCGGGGACCGTCACCGTCAGTCCATCGAGCCGCCGCTCGTCGTCACCAACGCCACCGTATGCAACGCGCATTTGCACGTCGCGTCCGCGTGCAAGCAACTCGCGATAGGCGTTCAGCGCGTACCGGGTTCCCTTGTCGGGTTCCGCACGTCCGATACATCCCAGCGTCAGGGATCCCTCCCGCGGTCGCGCGTCGCCCGCCGGCGAGAACACGCCGAAATCGATGCCCGGGGGAACGCTTGCTGCGGCGCGAAGGAACTTGTACCGATGGTAGAGCGGCGAGTTGGCGACACGTCGCAGTGAAAGCCAGTAGCTTCCCACGGCGAGCGCCCAGAGCATCAGGGCTCGCGGGCCGATGCCCTTCGCCGTGAAGTACTCGGGCTCATAGGCCTGCACATAGTAGGCTTTCGCGCCACGGAGTCTCGCAAACGCGACAGGCCACGCCGTCAGAGAATGATTGGCCACGACGAGGTCCGCGTCGGTTCCATAGCGATTCAGGCCGGCCCACAACGCATACAGGTCGCGCGCGACGCCGGTGATACCCCCACGGGGCGACAACTCGGACCGCTCCGTCGAATGCCCGCGATCGTCGAGCCAGATCGTGGAGGCCGTCGTCGGGTGGTAGGGCGCGTCGCCTCGGCACGGCGCGACGAACGCCACCTCGTGGCCGACGGCTTTCCATTCGGACGCAAGGCGAGAGAGCACGCGGTAGCCTCCCGTTCGGCCGAACCCCAGTATCGGGATGAGGATTCGCACTACGCCTGCGGCCCGGCGCGCAAACCGTGAAGCGCGCTGCGGCTCACGAGTCCCGATCGCAGCGCGACACGCCCCGCGATCGCCACCGCCGCCGCGGCCATCATGATCTGAATCGAAACGCTGATCGCCGGGGGCACGACCGCGACGGTCTGTAACAAGGCGATGAGAACGGCACTTCCGAGCGACACGGCCAGATACCGCCCATTCGTGGCACTGATGCGCACACCAAGTCTGCGCACGAGCGCCATGGTCAGCAGAAAGTAGCAGCAATAGCTCGCGGCGTAGGCGAGACCCACCCCGGCAATGCCTGCGCGCGACACCAGAATCCACACGCCCGTGATGAGCGTGGCGCCAGCAGTGGTTTCGGACAGGAGATAGGTGCTGGACGGCAAGCGGCCGAGAATCACATAGGCGAACGTCCAGCTCGCGAACTTGAACAGTTCCCCCACCAGTTGCCACCGCATCACCTCGACCGCTGGTGCGAACGAGCGCGAGAAAAGGATCGTCACCGCGACCGGCGATCCAACCTGAAGCACGAGCACCAGCGGCGCTCCGAGGAGCAGAAGAATGCCCAACTGCGTATTGACGATCCGATTCAGCGCATCGACCGATGGGGCGGCGCAGACCCGCGGGTAGTAGTCGCGCGCCATCGCCGTGAGAAATAGCGCGAGATAGGCGGTGGAGATCGTGAGCGCCGCACGCACCTGGCCCGCGGCGTCGAATCCGAGACGATGCACGACGACAGCCGGCAGCGCGTACTGGACGCCGACGCCCAGGAACATGCTCAGCGTGTAGCCAGCCCCGAAGCGGAGGAGTCCGATGTCGTCGGGCGAGGACGCGTGCACGCTCATGGGCGCCTCTCGTTTCGCCGCACGCTCGACCCGTATCGACATGAATCCCGCTACGACTGCCGTCCACAGTTGCCCGAACGCGATGGCGATGGGAACGGCACGCACGCCGTAGCCCCAGATCAACCCGATGCCGATCGTGGCCGCGCCCAAACTGCCGACGACGGTGGCTCGAGCGATCGCGCCCACCGCGTGCCTCGCATTCAGGAGCCCGAGCTCGAGCGTCGCCCACGCGCCGAGTGTGCCGCTGAGCACAGCCGTCACGGCCACCCAGGCCCACGAGGGCTCGCCGAGCATGCTGCTGGCCAGGGGTCCGCGAACAAGCGATGCAATGAGAATCGTGGCGATACTCGTGCCGACGGTCAGTATGCGGGCGTGGCTGAACAAGCGCTTCGCACCCACCACGTCCCCTGCCGCGAGCATGGGAGTGCCCAGCCGCACGACCCCCGTCCCAATTCCGAATCCGGCAAGGAGGGTCGTAAGGCTCGCCAGCCCCTGAATGACGCCGATCTCGCCGACGCCGCGCGGCCCGATGAGCAGCGCGTAGGCCTTCATCGACACGAGGCTGACGAACAGCGACACGAGCGAGCTGCCGCCGAGGACGGCGAAGGCGCGCAACTGGGAGCGCACGCGAACCGAGCCTACGGTCGGACGGACTCCGAGTCCGTCCGCTCGATGCGCAGCGCCTTGCAGCACTCGATGACCGCGTCGCACACGATCTCCGCATCGTCATCGGAGAGGTGCGGGCCCATCGGAAGACTGAGCACCTCCTCGTGCATGCGTTCAGAAATTGGAAAGGTGCCCGCCGGGAGCTCGAGGTCGGCGTACGCGCGCTGCAGATGCGGGGGAGTCGGGTAGTGGATGAGCGTCTCGACACCGCGTTCGGCGAGCGCCGCACGAAGCGCGTCTCGCTGGCGGCACCGAATCACGTAGACGTGCCAGACATGCACCCCGTTGGGCTCGTCCTCGGGAAGACGCAGCGCTGTATCGGCAAGCCGTTCGCGGTAGCGGGCCGCGATCCGCGCGCGTCGCGCATTCCATTCGTCGAGGTAGCGGAGCTTCACCCGCAACGTTGCCGCATGCACCTCATCGAGCCGGCTGTTCACGCCGCGCTCCTCGTTGACGTACTTCGTCCGCGAGCCGTAGTTGCGCAATACTCGAAGCCGGTCTGCGAGCGCCGCGTCGTCCGTCGTGATGGCACCCCCGTCGCCGAACGCGCCGAGATTCTTCGTGGGATAGAAGCTCCATCCCGCCGCATCGCCGAGCGACCCGGCGCGGCGACCGAGCAGTGACGCCCCGTGTCCCTGTGCGGCGTCCTCGAGGACGGGGATCCGATGCCGCGCACCGATGGACGCAATCTCACTCATCGCCGCAGGACGACCATACAGGTGCACCGGAATCATCGCCTTCGTGCGCGGTGTAATCGCACTCTCGATGCGCGATGGATCGAGGTTGAAGGTCTCGGGATCCGGCTCCACCGGCACCGGCGTCGCACCCAGGGAGGTCACGGCGAGCCACGTGGCGATATATGTGTTGCTTGGCACGATCACTTCGTCACCCGGTCCAATGTCCCAGGCCCTTAGAGTGAGCTGCAGCGCATCGAGACCGTTTCCGCACCCGACGCAGTGCCGCGCGCCGACGTAAGCGGCAAACTCCGTCTCGAATGCCGCCAGCTCTGCGCCGAGCAGATACCAACCACTCTGAAGGACGCGTGACACGGCCGCGTCGAGATCGTCACGCAACTCCCGGTACGCCGCACCAGCGTCGAAGAACGCGACCCGCTTCATGATGCGCCTACGGCCTCGCGAAAGACCGCATAGTCGCGATAATAATCCGACGCATCGTACAAGTCGCTCGCCAGCACGAGATACACCGTGCCGGGATCAAAATTGCCTTCCGCTGCCCAGATGCGGGGAGGAATGTGCAGTGCGAACCACGGCCGGTTGAGGTGCACCACGCGCTGCTCGGTGCCGTCGTCGAGCGCGACGTCGAGGCCACCGCTGAGACAGATGATCGCTTGATGCAGCCGCTCGTGTGCGTGCGCGCCCCGCTGCTCACCACTCGGAATGTCGTACACGTAAAAGACGCGCCGTACGTCGAAGGGGACGTGTCGCTCCGCCTCGACGAAGGTCAGGTTCCCGCGATGATCGCTGATCTTTGGCAGCGTGATGATCGTGCAGTCGTGGACGCTCACGCCGCGCCCCCGACGACCCGCGCGGGCGTACCGCGCACGGATGCGCCGTCCGCGACATCGCGCGTCACGAGGGAGCCAGCCCCGACCAGCGCATTGCGTCCGATCACCACGCGCGGCAAGATCAGCGCGCCGAGCCCGATGCGCGCCCCGTCTTCAATGCTTGGTCCGACGACCAACGCTGCGTCGTATCCGTCGGCGCCGATACGATTGTCGTTCGCGGTGAGTACCCCCCCGGAGATGAACACACCGGCACCGATCCGCATGTTACCCGCCAGCCAACTGTGGTCCATGATCTTCGTGTGATCTCCGATCGTGACATTGTAATTGACCGTGACGTGCCGCCCGATCACGCAGTTGCGGCCCACCGTTACCTGCTCTCGAATCGACGCGGCGTCGCCGACGAGCGAGTCGTCACCAACGGACGCACCGCGGTAGACCACGGCGTGTGCACCGATCGAACACCGCTCGCCAATGCGGCATGCCGGCGCTTCCTCCACAGTGCGCGCGAGCGCGCGCGAGCGCGCCGCAGGCTTGCCCACGACGGCGCCGTGGAAGATTTCCGTCTCGGCGCCCACCTCCGTATCGTCGCCGATGAACGCATGCGGGTGCACCACGACGCCTGCCCTCAGGCGCGCGCCCGGCCGCACGACGGCGAACTCGGCGACGGACGCCGACGCATCGATGCTCGCCCCCGTGACCACGGCAGTGGAATGAATCATCGCGTCATGTGGCCGAGAGGTTCGTCGCGGAAAGCGTGGGCTGATTTGCGGCAAGCGTGATTGCCAGCACGGGCCAGAACAGGAATGCGTAGAGCACGCCGCCCATGAGGGTGTTCTCCACCATGTTATGCACGAGCGCGATGGGCACCACGATCGCCACACCGCGAAACAGCCATTCGTCCGCGTGTCCGCGATGCAGTCGCGCGGCGCGCACGGCGATACGCCAGACGCCACCGACGAGCAGAAAGTAGGTGACCATCCCGAGTACGCCCGTCTCCACCAGCGACTGGACGATGGCGTTGTGGCCGAAAGCGATCTCCTGCCCGCCCGCCCCGAAATTACCGTAGCCAATCCCGAACAAGGGATGCCCCGCGAATCGATGCAGCGACTCGCGCCAGATGTAGGTGCGAGAGTTGGAGAGCTCATCCAGACTCTGACCGGAGAACTGGATCACCCGAGCGCCCGGCAGGAAGACGAGAAGGCTGATGGCGCACGCCGACATGGTCGCGACCAGTGCCATCCGCAACCGACGTCCTGGACGCGAATCCACCGCCATCGCGATCAGGCCGATTGCCGCGGCCAGCATCGCCCCACGGGAAAAGGTGAGGACGATCGACGTGCCGAAAAGCAGCACGCAGACCGCACAGAGCACCCGCGTTGACCGGTCGCGCGCCATGCTCACGCCGTAGAACGCGAGTGGCAGCAGGACGAGCAGCATGCCGGCGAAATAGTTCGAGTAGGCGTAGGTGCCCCATCCGAAACGGAAATAGCGACGTGTCACTTCCGGCTCGCTGAAGGGATCGATCGTCGTGCGCATGAACCGCACCTGGATCACCGCGGAGATGACGATGATGACCAACATCGTGACCAGCCACAGCTTCGCCGCCACCTCGAACCGCCGCGGTGATTTGTCGCGAGCAACGATCACGGAAAATCCGAGATACAGCGCCGCGCTCTCGAGCAGCTTCGTCGCCTCCTTCAACCAGAGACCGAGCTCCGTCACCCCACTCAAGCTGAGGAACGCGGCAAGCAGATACCCGCCGAAAAGCAGTCCCACATCATCGTGCGTCAAGCGCGCCAGCACGTCGCGGTCACCGATGACGAGCCAACACCCTGCCGCCGCGGCGAAGAAGTCCAACGGGCCAAGAGTCGTGAACCCCAGGCTCGCGCGCACCGGAAACATGAACAGCAGCGCGTAGAGCATGAGAAGGCGCGGCGGCATGGTCAACGTGTTGACGCGCGGCGTCATCAATGATTTCGGAACGCGGCCGCCATGAGCCTCACCGCGTTCGCGGGGGGCCAGGAATCGCGCGGCGTCCTCCGGCGTATCGCCAACAGCGTGATCAGCACGGCCAGCGTACTCATGCCCAGTATCGACGCCAACCCGAGCAACAGCCCACTTGGCGACGACTTCTTGAAGGGAAGGTCAGGCGCCACGATCACGTTCAGCGACGACACATTTCGCGCCTCTTCCTGAAGCGCTTCTTCGCGGTCGCGGAGCAGTGCGACGTAAACGTCCTGCGCCATGTCCACCGCGCGCTGGCGCCGACGCTCCTCCAGCACGAGCTGCGGCGCCTGCACCGATGCATTCCCGCGCCGAAACGCGACCTGGTCCTCCTCGGCCGCTTGCAGCGCGTGCGCCGCGAGCGAGACACGCGTCTCCACGAACTCGCGCCGGCGCCGCGCCTGGGTACGGCGAACCTGTTGCGTCAACGCGTCCACTTCCTCGATCAGCAGTGTAGCGGCCCGCTGCGCAACCGGAGGAGATGGCGCACTTATCGTGATCGCAATGGACCCCGTGCGCGAGTCCACCGCCGTACTGACAGCGCGAGACAGTTCCTCGCGGGCCGCGGCAAGATCTATGGGACCAGAGCTGG